>CAXBLN010000224.1:0-5427 GCA_963976555.1 uncultured Gammaproteobacteria bacterium | reverse complement strand
CTCCCAATTGCCGAATGCGTCGTATTCGATCCAGCGCACTCTTATCGCCTATATGACAGCCGAGCGCATAGGTAGAATCCGTAGGATAAACAATGACGCCACCGGCAAGGAGGACTTTGACGACCTGCTTGATAATTCGATCTTCTGGATTAGAAGGATGTATCTGTAAGAATTCGCTCATGTGCCCGCTAACCTGATTACTCTGCCCTGCAGACAAGCCAAAGCAGCAAAAAACAGCTGATTCTATTACATTGACCTACAAAAGCAGACACCTTTCTGCAAATCGATTACCATGGCGCGATCGGTGTATTCGAGACTTGAAAGAATGAAACAGCTTATAGACTACATACCCCTTCTAGTATTCTTCAGCGTCTGGGCTATGGATGAGCGTGCAATAAATATTGCGGGCATAGAGCATAGCATCGGCGGCGTATTCAGTGCCGCTGAATTCTTGCTTGTCGCGTCCATACTCGTCTACGGTTCACTATTCATCTACCAGAAACGCTTAGACAAATTTCAGTGGATTACACTGGTTGCGGTAGTACTCTTTTGCATACCAACGATTATATTTCGAAACACAGACTTCCTGAAATGGAAGGCACCGATCGTAAACTGGATATTCGCCACTGTCTTTCTTCTATCCAGGTTCTTCGGCGAAAAGCCGGCCATAGAACATATGATGGGTCATGCAGTAACTGCACCGAAGGAAGTTTGGTATAAACTCAACTCAATCTGGATCTGTTATTTTATAGTTCTTGGCGCGATTAACTTGATCGTCGCCTTTACCCTGAGCGAAGATCTATGGATTAAGTTCAAGGTCTTCGGAAATCTCATCTTAACATTCGGCTTCGTCATCGGGCAGATGCCCATACTGGCGAAGTACATTGAAGTGGAAGATGAAGAAGAAAAAGCCAGCGAAGAGTCAGTCTAGGAAGAGATCATGCACTACGCAATTATGAGCGAGGACGTTGCCGATAGCCTTGCCAAAAGACAAGGCGCGCGACCCGCGCACTTAGAGCGATTAAACGCGTTAGCAGATCAAGGCCGCCTGCTGATTGCGGGTCCGCACCCTGCTATCGATTCTACCGACCCTGGCGACGCTGGTTTTAGCGGCAGCTTAGTGGTTGCAGAATTTGAAAGCCTCGAACAGGCGCAGGCGTGGGCCGATGCCGACCCCTATGTGGCCGCTGGCGTCTATCAACGGGTCACAGTAAAGCCATTCAAGCGCGTACTCTGAGTCTTTAGTTTGCTGCGAGACCAGGCGCGGGCTTAAGGTCTGGAAATTCTACATCCAGAACAGCATTCCATTCCTCCAAGAAGGATCTTCTTCGCTCAAACAAGGCGCTGGTGTCTCCTTCGATCACAATGCTATTAATCACATCTTTGCGTCGCAACTGATTAACTACTGGCATACCGCTAGTCACCTTACCGAATACCGAGTGCAGGCCGTTTAGATGCGGTGTAGCTAGATGGGTGAGAAAAAACTGGCTGCCGTCGGTACCCGGACCCGAGTTTGCCATGGAAATAATACCCGGCTGATTATGGTGCAGGACTATCTCGCCCTTAAACCGATAGCCCGGACCACCGGTACCGTTTGCCAGAGGGTCGCCTCCCTGCACCATGAAATTCCGCTCCAGGCGATGAAAGGTCAATCCGTCATAGAAGCCGCGCATGGACAAATTTGCAAAATTCGCTACCGTCGTGGGCGCTGCTCTCGCATTCAGCTCCACGACAATCTCGCCTTTAGAGGTATCGATTATGGCGCGTAAAGGCTGTGCCAAGGCATCGAGACTGATGCCCGTAATTAACACTGTCAGAAATGCCCGCAACAACAAGCTGCACGTCTTCCTAGCAAAAGTATTCAACATTGTTTAGTCCATTAGTAATCAGCTATTCTTGTTAATTGGTAATTTTGATCAATCTAAATACCGTAATCAATAATTACCGGCGCATGGTCTGAGAAATTCTGCTCCGTATAGATTTCTGCCGACTTGACCTTTTTCGCAATATCCTCCGTAACTACCTGATAATCGAGTCGCCATCCAACATTATTGGCTCTAGCCTGTCCTCGATTCGACCACCAGGAGTACTGATCTGCCTCCTCGTTGACGCGGCGAAACGCGTCTACATAGCCGACATCGTCATAGAGGACATCCAGCCACTCCCGCTCCTCGGGCAGGAAACCAGAGTTCTTCCTGTTCGCCCGCCAGTTCTTGAGATCTATTTCCTTGTGACAGATGTTCCAATCGGCACAGACAATGATCTCGCGCTTATTCTTGCGTAATTTTTTCATGTGCTTCATGAAATCAGCCATAAAGCTGATTTTCCGCGCTTGTCGCTCTTCCCCGCTAGAGCCGGAAGGCAGATAAAGCGATGCGATGGTCAGACCCTCGAATTCGGCCTCAATATAGCGACCTTCCGTGTCTGCTAACTCGAAGCCTAGTCCGCGCTTTATTTCATTCGGCTTCTTACGGGAAAACAAGGCAGTACCCGAATACCCCTTCTTAACAGCATCGTAGTAATGGCAGTGGTATTGCTCAGGATGAAAGACGGGGTCGCTGAGCTGGTCGACCTGCGCCTTCGTTTCCTGCAGGCAAACAACATCAGCATTTGCCTGGGGTAGCCAGTCAAAAAACCCCTTCCTCGCCGCTGCGCGGATGCCGTTGCAATTAAGTGTCATGATGCGCATTAATATTTCCTTCCCGTAAATTGATCGAACGCCTGCTAGCGGACCAGCGCCATTGCCGAGGCAAAAATCAGCAGATAAGCCTGACTTGCAAGTACATTCTCCGACGGCTCAAATTGTGTTACCAAATGTTACGCATGTGATTTGCATCACATTTCATGAGCTTAGGGTATATTCATAACTCTTAACTAGAGTATTGGCTAAGCTATATTGCTCGAAAATCCAGGAAACACCATGTAAGTCATTGTAATTAAACTATTTATACAAATCTTTATGTGACTGTTACTTTTTAGCCCGATATCGAAATAAAACCTCACTAATGTTACCCATAATCACATATTGTGTTACTATACGCCCCGTTGTTGAGGCAAAAGATTCAATCAACACTAACCCACCCATTAAACCGAGGAGAAAGTAATGAGCAAGGCTCTCACTAGAGTGACGCCCGTTATCGAAGCGACAGTTATCAGTGTCTTACTGGTAGTAGCTGCATTAGCAGTTCCAGCCGCGATCGTGTACGCAGCCGTCTAAACCAATTCTAAAAGGAGGCTTTATGCCAAACCCTTTAATTGATTTATGCACTGACTGAACACCAGTTCAAATTTAACGATTTAGCTGGTGTTTTTTTATGGAACGGTAGCGAACTGCTCTGCGGACTGTTACAAGTCTCAACCCTCACCAGGCATTAACTCTCACTCGCCCCAACTCTATGCCCGCCGAAGCTTATCCGTGAAATTGCAGGGCTTGTGCTCGCTATCTAACTGCTGCGAAATAATCTTATCCCAGGCCGTTGCACAAGCACCCGGAGACCCCGGCATACAGAAAACTATTGCACCATTGGCCAGTCCGGCGAAAGCTTGGGACTGAATCGTCGAGCTACCTATCTCTTCGTACGAAAGCTGACGAAATAACTCTCCAAAACCTTCGATAGGCGTATCGAGTAGTGGGCTAATTGCAGTCACGGTATTGTCTCTTGCCGTGAAGCCCGTGCCTCCTGTGAGTAGGATAACCTGAACCGTAGCGTCGGCGATAAGGGCCGAAACTTCTGCGCGTAGCTGATAGATATCATCTTTAACTATCGTCTTCTTGTGAAGTCTATGCATCGCAGCCTGCAGCCTCTCCACCAACACAACACCGGATTTATCGGTTTCAGCTGTGCGGGTATCAGATACGGTGACAACCGCAATATTTAACGGGGTAAAAGCGGACATAGGAGACTCTCTATAAATTTACGATTTACTGGCGACTGAGAAGCAGATAAATTAGGGGCTCTACTAGCCGCCAGTCATGTTCATAAGGCGGACCGGCTGAGCGTGATCCTTATCGTAGAAAAAGTGGCGTTCTGGTTTTATTTCCATGGAATCTATCAGGGCTTGTTTCAACACAGCATCATCGGCATTTGGGTTTCGCAAAATAGCTCTAAGGTCAACAGAATGCTCATTTCCGAGACAGAGCAATAAGCGCCCTTCGACGGTAACCCTCACACGATTACAATCCTCGCAAAAATTGTGCGTCACCGGAGAGATAAACCCTATGCGACTCACGGACCCGGCAATCTTTGTGTAACGCGATGGCCCAGCGGTTTTCTCTGCGCTATCGATGAGCTGATACTTCTCCGCGATCTTCTCTCTTACCCAGGCGTTACTACATGTCGTGTCTTCTCTTGCATGATCCGATGCCTCGCCGAGTGGCATCTCCTCAATGAAGGAGATATCGATATCACGCTCAACGGCATAATCCGTTAGCGCTAGCACCTCATCTTCGTTGTAACCTTTCATAACTACCGAATTGAGACGTATTCGCTCGAAACCGGCGGCCCTCGCGGCATCTATTCCAGCCAGCACCTTGTCGAGTTTTCCAACACGTGAAATGCGCTTGAATCGCTCAGCATCGAGGCTATCGACACTAATATTGATTCTATTTACCCCAGCCTCCTTCAACGGGATTGCATATTTTTCCAGTTGCGCACCATTCGTGGTCAACAGCAACTCTTCCAAACCGGGCAGTGCGCCCAACTTTTTGATCAGCGACATGACATCGGTGCGCACCATAGGCTCACCACCGGTCAGCCGAATCTTCTTCACACCTAGCTCGGTAAATACCTTGGCTATTCGATACAATTCTTCCAGTGAGAGAATCTGCTCTCGAGGAAGGAAAGTCATGTCTTCGGTCATGCAATAGACGCATCGAAAATCGCAGCGATCGGTCACAGAGAGGCGGATGTAATCCACCCGTCTCCCGAACTTGTCGATTAACTCTGTTTGCTGACTCGTTTCTGACATTTTAATACTCCGTGCGCAACTATACCGCAGAAACTGGACTAAATGCACTGATCTGAGTGCCGTTTTAGCTGCAGCTCAAGCGCTATCCCAAAGGCCACAGTACCCTAGCTAGCTAGCATTCAGCACAATCTGCGTGGCGATAATAACTAGAATAAGCCCCATCGCGCGCTCCAGCCAGACTCCCATCGCGAGAATGAAGTCCCTCACCCTTGCGATTCCCAAAACTAGAGATAGCAGCGAAAACCACGCAAATGTTGCTATCGCGAGATAGAGGCCGTACAGAAGCTGAATAGAGAGTGGTGTACCCGGATCTATCACCACGGTAAACAGCGCGAGGAAAAATAATGTCGCCTTTGGGTTCAAACCATTGGTCAGAAATCCAAGGACAAATGCTCGCCATGCAGACACTATCGGTGCCTGCGTCGTATCACGACTTTCCTCTGCACTTATTAGGGAGGC
>CAXBLN010000223.1:0-5453 GCA_963976555.1 uncultured Gammaproteobacteria bacterium | reverse complement strand
ACCCCCGACATTCGCCTTGTAAGGGCGACGCTCTCCCAACTGAGCTAATCACCCATAGCACAGAGAGACGCGCATTTTACCGACTTGGCTTCACATGTCAACAACGACGGTGCTTTCGGCGAGTCAGATGCGAGAAAAACTCGCTAATCTGCCTACTTGCTGGTGTGAGTGAAGGAGCCATCCCATTCTTCGGGCAAAACCTCCTCTCTGAGTATCACTATTCGCTCCAAATAGACCTTGTACAATAGCGCCTCGGGCTCATTCTGTTGCAGGCCCTTGAGCAGTATTTCGGCTCCATCCCAATCTTTGGCAAAGTAACATTCCAGAGCCTTGTGATACTCAGCAACACGTTCGGTGAGTTGCTCGTCTGCCGATTTCATGGAACAGATGGGCTCGTAGCAATCCACCGCCTTGACCTTACCCTTCACCTTTACCCTATCTATATGCCGAATGAGAAAGCCATCGAGCCCCTTTATCGCCGCTTCGCCTACTAGCAGTTTTATGCCATAGAATTTCGTAAGACCCTCCAGCCTGGAACTCAAGTTGACCGCATCGCCCAACACCGTATAAGAACGGCGATAGACCGAGCCCATGTCCCCCACGTTCATCATGCCCGAATTGATACCGATGCCGATTGAGACCTCGGGATAGTCCCGCTCCTTGAAAACAGGTCTTAGCTCTTCGACCTTATCGAGCATTAGCAGGGCAGCGGTAATCGCATTCTCTCTATGGTTGAGGTCTTCCAGGGGAGCACCCCAGAACGCCATAACCATATCGCCCACATACTTGTCGATCGTGCCGTTGTTCTCAAAGATAATTTTTGTAATCGGAGTAAAGAAATCATTCATCAGCTTCTTTAACTCTGTGGCGCTGAGGGCCTCCGATATGGTGGTAAAGTTTCTGATGTCGCAGAACAGGACGCTTAAGTCCTTACTCTCTCCATCGAAACTGTAGTTGTCCGGATTATCTAACATCGAATCGATATGGGCCGGTGGTACATATTGGTCGAACATCCCTTTTATTACCTTACGAGTCTGACTCTCACTGAGAAACCCGTAGATTAAATTCGCAGCGGTGATTAAGAAGATAAGTAGCAGCAGCAGGATAATTGGAAATTCGAGCTTGTATACGGCCCACAGCTGAAAGTTACTCCATATCGACAAGACGAGCAGCACTGTGCCGGTTACCGCCATGCTGGCAGCGCCCATTAACGGAAACACCATGGACATCAGCAAACCCAGTACGGCCAGCAGCAGGAAGAGCGCCCCGCCTGCCCAGTCGGGTCGATAGGGAAAGAACACATCCGTTGGCGGCACAAAATTTGAAAACGCAGATTCGGTTGAGGAGGCACCTGAATCTACGACTAGCGTAGTTACGGAGTCCAGCAAGGCATTGAGCATATTCGCATGCACTTCTACTCCCGGGTAGACCCGATCCAGTGGCATCGCTCGGATATCGCCGAGACCCGGCGCACTCGTACCAACAATCACTAAACTATTCTGCAGCAGACTCTTTTCTTCGTCGCTAAGCGTGTCTCTAAGCACATCGGTCGCCGAGATATAGGGGAAGGAGCTGTCATCGAATTCCGATGAGGGACCTATATAAGGAACGATGACCTGCCCAAAGCCGTCTGTCGGAATCTCGAATCTACCGATGCCAGTCCCCACGGAAACCGCTCGCACAACTTTGAGGCCATCATAGTCCTGAGTGATCAACTCGTAACCGTCTGCGAAGTTGTAGACTCGAATCATCTCCAACGAGAGCGTGGGAAAAAGTTCGGACCCATAACGCATCAAGAGCGGGACGCGTCGAACGACGCCATCTAGGTCTGGTAACTGATTCATGCTGCCGTTACCTAGTGCTGCGTCTTGAAGCGTCTTGATATTTCCCGTATAGCCAATCATATCCGTGACGGTGACGGTCTCGGCTAATTCGTCGCTGATTTCGACGAGCGACGGGGGCAGCTCATTGTAGGCGGCGGTAGTTTGGTTCGTGAAGTTAATGGCTAATACGGCATCGATCCCGCTTTGCATGGCATTCGCGAAGTATTGATCGGCATCAATCTGTGGCTCGATCTGCTCGAGTGTCTCATTAAATTCTGAACCCAGTGCCACGAGGTCCACGGTCTCCAGGAGGTCTCTAATATTCCGGTCAGGCTCTGGGAAAGTTATGTCGAACCCCACCACCAATACGCCATTGTCGCGCAGCTTCTCTGTCAGCTGCCCAACCTTGATGCGATTCCAGGGATACTGCCCTTCGGCCTGAAGAGAGCGCTCGTCGAGATCGATAATCACGATTTTGTTATCGGGAGACTTTACGTGCTTCGGCATGATGCTGAGCCGCTGATCGTAGATCACATACTCCAGCCGTTCGAGCATCCCCGCGAAAAAGACTGGTGGGCTGAGCTGTAACCAGAGTACGAAGCAGGTAAAGAAGATTCCGAGATAGATTGGCAATCGCTTGCCTTCGGATAGGAAGCGGCGAATCGGTTGTAGCCATCTTGAATAATTCATGTGCGCCTGTTCAATCCCGATTCCCACTGGATGTTGGATTATATGCCAAAGGGTCTATACATAAAACGGACGAGATAGTATGTTGCGCCTTTCCTCAACACTATCAGACCGGCGCAACGAAACACATGAAGATATTTAAGGAATTCCGCTTCGAGGCGGCCCACAGACTCCCTAATGTCCCCGCAGATCACAAGTGTGCTCGCCTGCATGGTCACTCGTTCCTGATTAAGGTCGAAGTGGAGGGGCCGGTTGGGAAGGATAGTGGCTGGGTCATGGATTTCTCACAGATTTCCGATGCCTTCTCACCGATACTGGGGCGATTAGATCACTACTACCTCAACGAGATTCCTGGCCTCGAAAATCCAACTAGCGAAGTGCTCGCGCGCTGGATTTGGAAGGAACTAAAACCAGAGCTTAGTGAGTTGTCGTCAATTCAAATTCGCGAAACCTGCACTAGCGGCTGTGAGTACAACGGAGACTGAGATCGCACTACGGGAGCGCGAAATTTTTAGGCTCAAGCTCTTCGTCCTGCAATCGTTCGGCCGATACCCGCGCCCCTGCTTTGATCAACTGCTTACTGATCATGAATTCTTGCGGCCGAGCGACACAGTCCGACGCTATTAATACACCATCCTTTAGATAGAACAATGCAAAGCTTGCATCGGACCCGCCGTGAGTTGTTCCTCTAAGAATCTGTTGATCGTAGCCAGCGTTGAGCCCCACCATCTGCAACTTAATATTGTATTGATCGGACCAGAACCACGGCACTGCATCATACAACTGCTGGGAACCACATATATTCGCAGCAGCAGCGCGCGCCTGATCGTTTGCATTCTGTACCGATTCCAGCCGCAGCAGTCGCCCGTAGGTTGGACTCGGATGGATAGTGCAATCCCCCGCCGCATAGATGTGCTCGTCGCTGCTGCGACAGAACTCATTCACTTCGATTCCACCGTCGACGGCAAGACCCGCATCTTTGGCGAGGGCAGTATTCGCATCTACACCTATACCAACTATTATGAAATCCGCACTATATTCGGCACCATCTACACAGCTAACAAGCAGCTGATGGCCCGCCTCCTTAATGCTATCCACCGCAGCAGAAGTATAAATCTTTACGCCATGTGATTCATGAAGATGCTGCATATATTCTGACATATCGGGACTTGTCACGCGCTGTAGAATTCGCTCGCATATCTCGAGTACCGTTACGGAAACCCCACTTTGAGCTAAAACCGCTGCAGCCTCCAAGCCTATGTAACCACCACCGATAATCAAGGCACGCCGACCCGCTTGGACCTGTGGCATGAGTTGGGCGATATCTGCCGAACCACGAATAGTAAACACATTCTTTAGGCCATGGGCCGGCGCGAACTCCCGCGCACTAGCGCCAGTACACAACGCCAGTTTGCTGTAGCCTATACTTTCGCCACTTTCTAGCAAGACTTGCCTGGCCAATCTATCAATCTGTACAACCCGAGTAGAGAGCAACAGCTCAATATCGTTATCTTCGTATATCTTCGCAGGCCGCAGGCGCATAGCATCCAGATTTTTCTTACCCGCAAGATGCTCCTTAGACAATGGTGGTCGATGATAGGGCAATTCAGGCTCTTCACCGATCAATGTGATCGGCCCTATCCAGCCTTCCCTGCGCAGCTGCAAGGCAAGGGTCACTCCAGCATGGCTCGCGCCTACGATAATACATCTATCACTCATAATAATTCCTATTCCTAATTAGGCAACACCTAAGCGGAGAGCTGCCAGTCGATTGCTGTTTTATTCTGCGCGCGCAGATATTCGTTGCTCTTAGAGAAATGATGGTTTCCAAAGAAGCCTCGATTCGCCGACAGGGGTGAGGGATGATGTGACTGCAGCACCAGGTGCCTCTGCCGATCTATCATCGCACCTTTCTTCTGAGCGTAATTTCCCCATAAGATAAATACGATGCCCGCAGCGTGCTGATTCAGCTGGTTAATTATACTGTCGGTAAATTTCTCCCAGCCTTTACCCTGATGAGATGCCGCGAGACTCTCCTCCACAGTGAGCACGGAATTTAGTAGCAATACACCCTGCCGTGCCCACTCTTCGAGACAGCCGTGTGCTGGCGCACGGAAACCCACATCAGCGGCTAGCTCTTTATAGATATTCTTTAGAGAAGGGGGGACTCGAACGTCGCGACGCACTGAAAAACACAAACCGTGAGCCTGCCCTGGCCCGTGATAGGGGTCCTGTCCAAGGATTACTAGCTTCACCGCATCGAAGGGAGTTGCATTCAGGGCGGCGAATATCTCAGGCCCCGGTGGAAATATAGTTTTGCCCATCGCCTTCTGCTCGCGCAGAAATTCCCGTAGCGTGGCCATATATTCCGACTCGAAATCTGCCTGCAGCCGTTCTCGCCAGGACTCATCTAGCTTTATCTCGCGGGCTTCTGACTCTATTGCTGGCACTCGTTCTCTCTTTGTCTACCTAACTAACCATCTACCTAACTATCCACCTAACTAGCTGCCTAACTAGCTGCCTAACTAGCTATCCAACTGCCTATACTAAATAGAAAATACCAGGCAAATTCGGTCTAGGCTGAATCTTGCTGAGCACGCATGTGCGGAAACAACAACACATCTTTAATCGACGCGCTGTCGGTGAACAGCATAACAAGGCGGTCGATACCTATGCCCTCTCCCGCCGTCGGCGGCATGCCGTACTCCAGTGCCGTCACATAGTCATGGTCGAAATGCATTGCTTCGTTATCTCCAGAGTCCTTTTGCGCCGCCTGTTGCTGAAATCGCTCAGCCTGATCCTCAGGATCGTTTAACTCCGAGAAGCCATTCGCCAACTCTCTGCCGCCGATGATTAGCTCGAACCTATCGGTAATCTCAGGATTCTCCTCGTTGCAGCGCGCTAGCGGCGAAACTTCAATAGGGTACTCGGTAATAAAAGTGG
>CAXBLN010000222.1:0-5482 GCA_963976555.1 uncultured Gammaproteobacteria bacterium | reverse complement strand
CCAGCCACTAGGCTCGCCGCTTCTTTTATATGAGGACCCTGTGGACAGAATGCCTGTCCGCCAGGCCTGCGCACGACATTCTTTCATATCAAGAAACCCTAGTAGTGAACAAGCATATAAAGAGATTCGACCTCGGCCAGGAATACTACTTCGAGGAAGGCTGCCACATCGTCGAAACTTCCAATTCAAGCTCCGACGAAGATGTGTCAATCGCCAGAGCACGGGTAGCACCTGGACAGCAAACCCGGTGGCACTTCCTTGAGAATACAAGCGAGCGCTACGTGATTATTCAGGGCTGCGGAATGGTCGAAGTCGGTGAAGACGATCCCTGTGAAGTCAAAGCTGGCGATGTTGTCATTATCCCCGCAGGCGCCCGGCAGAGAATCAGGAACAACGGCGAAGTAGATTTAATATTTCTCGCAATCTGCACTCCTCGCTTCGAAAAGCAAAACTATCGCGAGGGCTAAATTCAGGGCTTTCCAACCCACCAAATTCATTACTAAAACCCTTGACAAGCATACCTCTACCTGTAAACTGCGCGTAGCTTGAAAGTAAGCAATTATTTATTTCCCCATTTCGATGTCTTCCTGGTAACACCTCGTCCTGACGTTTATAAGTACGCCGAATTTCTAGCACGACCCCTGCGTTGCAGGATTTTTCTATATATATTTATTTTAGGTAACAAACATGTCAGATAAAATTACTGGTACAGTGAAATGGTTTAACGAAAATAAAGGCTTCGGCTTCATCGAACGTGAAGGCGGCCCAGATGTATTCGCACATTTCAGCGCAATTCAAAGCTCAGGTTACAAGACTCTTGCTGAAGGTCAGCGCGTTGAGTTCGTAGTAACTGACGGCCAGAAAGGCCCACAGGCTGAAGAGATCGTCGCTGTATAAATCTAATCGCCCGCCTGGCAACTAACGCCAGCACCGCGAACTAGGTTTATAAAGTAGAAAGGGCAAATCCGCGAGGACTTGCCCTTTTTCCATTTTAGGAGCGCAATAAACGACTTGTATACGGCATAATTGTTGGGCCTATGATCGCACAATGGAATGCATGACAGAGTAAGATAGTCCTATGACACTTTTTGAATTCCTCATGGCGCTGGCATCAGTGGTCATCGCTATCGCACTTACCGAGATCTTTGCGGGCTGGGGTCGGCTGCTTCGGTCTCACATCGTGCCCAGAATCGACTGGCTGCATCTCGGCTGGTCTCTTGTCATCGTTCTGTATGCAATACAGTACTGGGTGGGAATCTGGCCTTATAGAGATGTGCATTTCACTGTGATCTATCAGGTGTGGTTCTTAATATTTCCGACGCTGTTTATAGTGCTTGTCTCCTATGCCATCACACCCGACGTCGATCCCGATACAAACCTTGACCTGCGCGACTACTACATGTCTCGCCGCGGCCCCATCTTCATCGGTCTCGCGGCCTTTCTTCTGACCGCCCAATTGGCCGATGTCATTATCGCGGGCGTCAATTTGAACTGGATCGGACTCTCACTGGTTGGGATAGCCCTATTGCCCGCTTTATTCAAACAAACATCTATTCATTCGAGCGTGATGATATTTAACTTAGTCTTTGTATTGATTAATGGCTTTGGCTTCTCGCCGGGGGGCAATGGACTGATTAATTAGCCGCGTAATCGCGACCGTAGCCACCTACTTTCAGAGCACAGAATCACGTATTATTGTCATCCTTAAATTACGCACTCTATCAATACACTATGAAACTCCTAGTCGCCATCTCACTACTTTTAACCGTCTGCTGCGCTAACGCGGCCGACCAACGCCTTCCGGATATCAGTGGTCTCACTGACAAAGGCCTGAAAATTGAAATCTATAGCGAACTCTCGCCGCTTAGAATCAATCAGATTCACAGCTGGCACGTACGTGTAATGGATCGCGAAGGTGAAGTGCTGGTGCTGGAAGAGCTAAGCGTATTCGGCGGGATGCCCGAACACGACCACGGCCTGCCTACCCAACCTGAGGTGACGACGCGTCTGGATAACGGCGATTACTTGCTAGAAGGTGTGCGGTTTCATATGCAAGGGCTATGGCAACTACAGATCGAGCTCAACTATGAAGGCGTTGGCGACACGGCGATAATTGATTTCATACTGCAATGAAAAAACTGCTACTCCCACTCGCTGCAATTGTATTGATAGCGGTAGGCGCCTGGAACTACCTGTCCGTTACTGGTTCTACAGATTGGAGCGAAGAAGAGCTGAGGCTGATCGCCTCACTCTCTCTGGATGCCCTGCCTGCACTTCCGACCGACCCCAGCAATCGAGTCGCTGACGATGCCGCCGCGGCTGAGCTTGGCCATCGGCTGTACTACGACAAACGCCTTAGCAGCAACGGACAGGTTGCCTGCGCCAGCTGCCACAAGCCTCAGCTGATGTTTACCGACGGCCTCCCCCTCGCAGTCGGTGTCGATATCGGCTCCATGCACACCCCGAGCTTAGTTGGCATCGCCTATAGTCCTTGGTTTTATTGGGACGGCAGGAAAGATAGCCAGTGGGCGCAGGCCCTGGCACCACTTGAGGCGAAACACGAGCACGCGACCGATAGAGTGAAGCTGCTGCTCCTTATGGGTAGCGATGCCGTCTATCGCGACATGTACGAGCAGGTCTTCGGCCCACTACCACTACCTGTGGTCTTGCCTGACTCAGGCACGCCAGATGGCGATGCTCGGCAACAGGCAAACTGGAATTCCTTCGATAGCCAGACGCAGATCGCCATATCCCAAACCTTTGCTAATCTGGGCAAGGCTATTGCCGCCTTCGAGCGAAAGATAATGCCAGGTCGCGCCCGCTTCGACGACTACGTCACTGAACTGACCGCGGGATCGATCGATACCAACATATTTAGCAATTCGGAAAAAGCTGGTCTGAAAATTTTCATCGGTAAGGGAGAGTGTGCGACCTGCCACAACGGCCCGCTGTTCACTAACCACGAGTTTCATAACACTGGAGTGCTGGCAGTGAGCGGCAGCATGCCATCTATGGGGAGATACGATGGGATTCAAGTGTCTCGGGAGGATCCCTTTAACTGTCTGGGAAAATTTAGCGACGCCACCCCAGCAGAATGTACAGAGTTACGATTCGCCCGCGATTCGAACGACCTGGTAGGCGCGTTGAAGACGCCCACGCTGAGAAATATCTCACTGACTGCGCCCTATATGCATGGTGGACAAATGGCCGACCTTACCCGGGTAATCGAGCACTATAACGAGGCTCCAAGTTCAATGCTGAGCCACAACGAAGCCAAGCCATTGGGCTTGCGGCCGGTAGAGAGAAGACAGCTGGAAGAATTCTTACTGACGCTTAGCGCACCACTGAATACAGAGTCGAAGTGGCTAGAGGCTCCGAAATACTAGCACTCTATTCTAGCAATAAGGCGCCACCCCTACCCCAGGTATCCATGTTGCGCTAACTGCACTCGGATACCATCCGGGTCGTTAAAGTAGAGCTGGTCGCCACCACTGGTTCGGTTCGCAGGATCGCGATTCACGTCTGCATCTATACCGTGCCCCTGCAATTTCTCGGCAAGGGCATCGGGATTGTAGTCATCTACGCCTATGCACATATGATGCATACCGCCCGGATTGGGCAGATTGTAGAGGCCAAGGAAGCTTTCGTTGCCGAGACCCATGTTTAAGCCCCCGTTCGCTGGCCGCGAAATAATTTCCATCCCAAGTACGCGGTTGTAGAAATCCGCCGAGCGATTCACGTCGTTCACGGAGAGTGAGACATGGTTCATCGATCGACCGATAGCGACAGGTGCCACATTCTGCGCCGAGAGGGATGACATTGAAGACACTGCAGTCGCCGCAAGCAAAGAAGACACTAACTCTCTGCGGGTCATCTTCTTCTGTTCAAATTTATTAATCAAATTCTCTATTGCATCAATTTTATTAATCATCACGCCTTCCTTCTCAAATTCTGCCAGCCAGCGGAGTCCAGCTTATAACACTACAAGCAGGATGAAATTCGCGCCTAGTCAGGCAATGCGAATACCCAAATTACACCGCCCTGAGGAACATAATGGCTCTCACCCTTAGCCATGTTTAATAGGTTCTGCTCACGTTGCGCGTCAACTCCCCACCCCGATTGCACGGCGATATATTGCTTGCCGTCCAGTGTATAGGTAACCGGGACTCCGGTGATGCCGGAGTTTGTGCGCTGTTGCCAGAGAGTTTCGCCCGTCCTCGAATCGAATGCACGAAAGTAGCGGTCGTTTGTGCCGCCCATAAAGACGAGGTCGCCCGCAGTCGCCAGAACCGGGCCCCAATTCTGGCTTTCGAAGGTTGTGGTCCAAACGCGCTCGCCGCTGTCGACATTCCAGGCCTGCAACTCTCCGATATGATTGGTGCCGGGTCGAACAAAAAAGCCACCGTTCTCAGAAGTGCCCCGGCCCATGTAAGAACGCCCCGGGCTATATTGTATCTCCTCTCCAACCATAGTCGAACAGACGTTGTCGTTCGCTGGGATAAATAGCAAGCGCGATTGTGGATCGAACGCGGCAGGAGGCCAGTCTTTTCCACCCCAGAGCGAAGGACAGAAGTTTGCTTCGTATCCCGTGCCCGGCTTCTTCGTCATGTCGTATTCGGGTCTGCCAGTAACTGGATCTATGCTGGTAAAGACATCCTGATAAACGTAAGCATTGGCTTCGACGAAGTTAATCGCGTCGGCTTCGCGTTCGAGAAACCAAAGATAGCCATTACGACCGGGATGCACCATGCCATTGATTGAGCGTCCATCACGTTCGAAATCGATCAAAAGCGGCGCCGATACTTCATCCCAGTCCCAGGAATCGTTCCAGTGATACTGATGATGATTCTTTAGCTCCCCAGTTGTGACATCCAGCGCGATGACGGACGAGGAGTAGAGATTGTCGCCCGGCCTGGTATCTCCCATCCACGGACCGCCGTTGCCAGTTCCCCAATAGGCGAGGTTCAGTTCGGGATCGTAGGAACCCGTTAACCACACCGGCACGCCGCCGGTCTGCCAGGTATCTCCAGGCCAGGATTCCGAGCCCGGCTCACCGGGAGCGGGAATCGTGTAGGTCTTCCATTCTTCCTCGCCGCTCATTACATCGTAGGCGGCGACGAAACCGCGAATGCCGAGCTCTCCGCCTGACACCCCTACCATCACCTTGCCATCTGCGATAAGCGGCGCCATTGTCATATAATAACCGTTATAATAATCCTCTACGGCAACCTCCCAGATCAACTCTCCGGTTAGTGCATCCAGCGACACGAGAAAGGCATCTACTGTCGCCATATAGACGCGATCGCCATACAGCGCCACACCGCGGTTTGTCGGGTGAAACTGCTGCAGGTCGTCGGGCAGATAGCGCACGTAGCGCCAAATAAGGTCGCCGGTGCGGGCATTGATCGCCAAGATATGATTCTGCGGCGTAGTGACGTACATATAGCCATCGTTCACGATCGGCGGCGCCTGATGCCCCTCT
>CAXBLN010000221.1:0-5522 GCA_963976555.1 uncultured Gammaproteobacteria bacterium | reverse complement strand
CCAGCTCATCATCGGCATAGGTGTCTAGCGTATGCGTCACTCCCAGATGATCGCTTAATTCGAAATCCGGAATAGAACGCAACCACTCATCGGCAAGGGCTGCAGATGAAGCGATTAACAGACCGCAAATTATGAGTACTTTACGTAACATGATTGCTCCTCAAGTAATTCTTCCAAGATCAAAATCAGGTGCCTGTAGACCAATAACCGGACTATTCAAGCTGAGAAGGATGGTAACAACAATTTTCGGCCATTCACATGGGGTGCGACACCATGTCACAGAAAGTTGCAGCTCCCGTTGATTTCGATCAATACGATATTAAATATTTAAATATCAAAGAGTTAGGCTCATGCCCACTCGTTTCACTATTTAGTTACTGATTAACAGCTCGGCAGTATCGAGCGGTGGCAGCTTCTGGCGATTTGCCTGCCGCTTTTCCTTGCTCCAGACCGCCGAGAAGCTAGGGTTACCGGGGTAGGATTTGGCTATTACTCAGTGCCGCTGTAGTGCAAATTGACCATCGGCTCACGCTATTGAAATCGCATAAATAGACGGAAGCACGTATAGTTAGGCCGAAATCACGGTTAATCCCAAGGTAGTTAAACCAACGCACTATGTCTTCCTCCTTGACTCGATTCTATAGCTCTCTGGTATTCACTAAACCTTATCTCGTCATCGCCATCTTGCTTCTACTGGTGGGCTTCTTCGGTTGGCAGGCGCAGTATTTTCGCCTTGATGCCTCGGCCGATTCTTTGCTATTGGAGAACGACCCAGACCTGGAATTCTCCCGCGAGATGGCTGTGCGCTATGGTATTCGCGAGGCGGTCACCATCGCCTATACGCCAACAGGCGACTTGTTTAGTCGCGAAGAATTAAACAAGCTCGAAGCGCTGCGTGAAGAATTACTCACCATCGATCGCGTAGAGTCGGTGGACAGCATCCTCAATGTCCCCATCTTCGAGGACACGCCACTCACCGGCATTTCGGAAGACTACCTAACCCTGCTTGATCCAGACATCAATCTAGTAACGGCGAAGGAAGAAATCACCAACAGCCCTGTGTTTCGTAACGCAGTCATCAGTCCCGATGGAAAGACGGCGGGGATGTCGGTAAGTTTCGCCATCGATGAGCGGGCTCGTGAGCTGATCGGTCGACGCACCGAGCTGAGAAATAAGGCCCGCGCCGAAGAACTCACTAACGAAGAGGTTAATGAGCTCGCACAGGTGGAGGCGGACTATGCTGAGCACAGTGTATTTGCCGCGGACCGGCAACACGAGATTATCAGTGCTATTCGCTTAACACTGGAGCGTTATCGCGATGATGCGCAGATCTATCTCGGTGGCGCACCGATGATCGCGGACGATCTGGTTACCTTCGTGCAAGGAGATTTGAGCAGTTTCAGTTTCGCCGTCGTGCTGCTGATCATCTTCGCTCTGGGGCTTATCTTCCGCAAGGTTCGCTGGGTAGCAATACCGCTGGCCTGCTGTGCGGTGGCCGGAATAATAATGGTGGGTGTGCTGGGATTCATGGATTGGCGTGTGACCGTGGTGTCATCCAACTTCATCTCACTGCTGCTGATCATCACGATATCGCTGACAGTACACCTTACTGTGCGCTACAGAGAACTTAGGGCGACCCGTAATTACTCCAATCACGACAAGATTCTGCGTCACGCTGTGCTGAGTATGTTCAGACCCTGTGTCTATACGGCCCTGACCACGGCGGTCGCCTTCGGCTCCCTGATCGTCAGCGGCATTCTGCCCATCATCACCTTCGGTTGGATGATGATGATGGGGGTGGCGACCGCGCTGCTGGTGGCGTTTACCCTATTCCCTGCGATCCTGAGTATTCTCAAGAAGGACGAGAGCCAGCTCTCTTCCGATACCCGCATGAGCCTAACCTCGGCCCTGGCCAAGGCGACGGATGCCCTGGATAACAAAGTGTTGTATATCTATCTCGCTGTGGTGTTGATCAGCGGCGTCGGTCTGTCGCAGATTCGTGTCGAGAATAGCTTCATAGATTACTTCCGTGAGAGCACAGAAATCTATCAGGGCATGTCGCTATTCGATGAGAAGCTAGGCGGCACTCTTTCCTTCGATGTGATTGTGGATCTGCCTGAGGCAGAAGATGAATTCGATAGCGGCTTCGACGATGGCTTTGGTTTCGGCGACAGCGACTCAGGCAACGACGATGCCTATTGGTTTACCGCGCCGAAGATGGATCAGGTTAAGGCGATTCATCAGTATCTGGACAACGATCCACAGACCGGCAAGGTTTTCTCCTTCGGGGCAGTCATCGAGTTGGCAGAACAACTCAATGACAATCAACCCATAGATGGATTGCTATGGGCAGTGCTCTATAATCGTATACCGGAAACGTTGAAGACCACGGTGCTAAATCCCTTCGTGTCGATCGAAGAGAACCAGCTCCGGTTTAATGTGCGCGTAATCGAGTCCGCCGAAAATTTGAATAGAAATGAATTGTTGCAGCGCATCGAATCCGGCATCGAATCAGAATTCGGTTTCGCTGACGAAGCGGTTCAGCTAACCGGAATTCTGGTGATGTACAACAACGTGCTGCAGAGCCTGTTCGAGTCGCAGATACTGACTCTCGGTGTAGTAATGCTCGCCATCATGATCATGTTCCTCGTGCTGTTCAGGTCATTCAAGATCGCGGTGATCTGCATTATTCCTAACGCTATCGCCGCCGCCTTCGTGCTTGGCGTGATGGGCTGGGCCGATATTCCTCTGGATATTATGACAATTACGATTGCGGCGATCTCGGTCGGTATCGGGGTCGATAACACCATTCACTATATGCATCGCTTCAAGCGTGAGTTCGACCGCTTCGGCAACTATCGCGATACCATGTTCTTCTGCCACAACAGCATCGGTCGCGCCATGTATTTCACTTCGATGACTATCGTCGCGGGCTTCTCTATTCTTGCACTGTCAAATTTTATACCGACTATCGTGTTCGGCCTGCTCACCAGCCTCGCCATGTTGGTCGCATTGGTAGGCTCGCTGACTCTATTGCCGCAGTTGCTTAAGACCTTCAAGCCGCTTGGTGCCGAAACCAATCAGAGTACTTCTGCCTGAGGGCTACCCTTGAGGTGACATTACGGCACCGAATAATGACGCTCCCCCCGAGTTTTTTTGCTAATCTGAGGCATCCGGTAAAGCGAAAGTGTGAGCGTGGCTACAGACTGCCACTACAGTGCGAGTAGAATTGCGTTGTAAGCCGAGAACAAGAGGATGCGATAGTGGTTCGGATACTGATTTACTTTGTGCTGCCTTTGTCGCTGTATGCCTGCGGCGATGCACAATCGGATGTTGACGCCCAGCCTGTAACTATCGTCGAGGGCTTCATGGCTGAGAGCGCCGCCCTGGCACGTGGGCAGGCTATCTTCGAAGGCTCCTGTGCAAGCTTCTGTCATGCCATGGAACCCGAAGAGGGGCTCGATGCTGCTTTCCTTTTCGATTGCAAGTGGCGCCATGGGTCCAGCGACCAGGAAATTTTTGATGTAGTGACAAACGGCATTACGGGCACGCGCATGGTTGGCTTTGGCTCAAACTTTCCCGAGGGCGACGACGATCTATGGAAAGTCATCGCTTATCTACGCAGCAAGCAACAAGCCTGTTAGAATCTGTCCCACTTAATTACCAGCAGCTTAGATACGAGGTTTTAAATGGAAGTGAATTCCCCCGAAGAAGACAAGAAACAAGATAAATCATCCGGTAAGTCGGGGTTCATCGATGAGAAGCTATTCAAGTCGCGCGCAATTACGATTTTCGGCGAGATCAATGACAAGGTCGCGCGCAGTGTAACCGAGAGATTGCTGGCGTTGGCTGCCGACAGTGACGAGCCAATCTCGATCTATGTCAGTTCTCCAGGTGGCCATGTAGAGTCAGGCGATGTCGTGTATGACATGATCAAGTTCATTGCGCCTACGGTTAGGGTCATAGGCACCGGTTGGGTTGCAAGCGCCGCAACGACTATCTATCTTGCCGCGGACAAAGCAAATCGTTTCTCTTTACCCAATACCCGCTTTCTTGTGCACCAGCCTTCCGGTGGTTCCCGTGGCGATGCGACAGACATTGCGATACAGGCTCAGGAGATCATAAAAATGCGTGCCCGTATCAATCAGTTAATAGCCGATGAGACCGGCCAGCCTCTGGAGCGAGTCGCAAAGGACACGGATCGTGATTTCTGGATGAGCGCACAAGAGGCTCTGGATTACGGCATCGTAGGCAAGATCGTAAAATCAGTCGCCGAAATCTAGCTTCTAGTTTTCTGCTACCTTTCTGAAGACCGCCTGCTGGCCCTTGGCGAGCAGGCACACCACCATGAAGTCAGGGAGACAAGTCGCGGCGAAGGCGACTGCGGTATCGGGGCTCACTAGCTCCGCCTGAATTATACCGGCCACTCCCGCACTCTCGTAATCGATTTCGACGGTAACAATATTGCCGTCGATCCGGCCATTCTTACTTGTCCATAAGAACCCAAGAGACTCTATCTGCTTGACCGTCATCTCACCGTTATCGACTTCCACACCGATGCGGAACAGAGTGCCCTCCGCGATCCACTCGCCTTCCCAGTGCGCGGATAAATCTTCCTGAGCTTGCGCTTTAGTAAACAATACACTGCAAATTAGTAGTAAAAAAAATGTTGATAAAGTTTTGTTAGACAAGGCTAATTCCTACTCCAAATAGCTGCCCGTGATAGAGGCCGATGACAATGTACAGAGTCAGACCGGCGAGTAGCGAAACAATGTCCCAGACGAAAGAGGGCGGCTTGAACTTTTCGTCTGATTCATGGCGCAGGCTGAATATCTTTATCGCAGACCAAAGCGCGAAGCTGCCAAAGAGTAGCATCGATGCGAGGTCCCCGTTTGACCACAAATGTGAGAGGCTCCACAACAGCACGCCTATCAGCATGGGATTTCGCAGTAACTTGCGGAGATGGGATAACGGTAAGTTGCCCGCCACAACGCAGACCATAGCGGGAATCATTAGCATCAGGCTCAGAGATCGCCATTCGTATACAGGCTGCCATATCATCTGAAAGGGCGCAATGGATTTGCCCCATACGATCAGCCCGAGACCGGCCAGGCTCACCAGAGAATACAGCCCCATATAGGCGGCCTCACTAGGCAGTGCAGCTTTCAGGCCCTGGCGCAGGCCGAACTCCCTCAGGAAATGGGGAGCAAAAAACAGAATCAGACCGAAAACGAGTACAGCCATGCCTTACCTCACAGATTGCGGCAAGTGTAGCACGGCTTGGTGCCCGCAAAGGCAGGAATGAAGGGGCTACAGACCGGTCTATCAAGCGCTATGGGAAGCTACAATGTGTATTGGTCGCGCTCGAGATATCTGCGAAGCGTGTTGACAGATTAATTAATTAAACGTTTAATTAAATTTACTAATTGGCATGAGAACTAACAATGAAGCAAGCGAAGGCAAAGAGCGGCGCTGTAGGTAGACCCGCAGGAAGAGACGGCGAGAAGGTTCGTGCGGACCTG
>CAXBLN010000220.1:0-5581 GCA_963976555.1 uncultured Gammaproteobacteria bacterium | reverse complement strand
GATCATAACGATGACGACCCATAGCTGCGACCAGAGTATCTGCCTTTGCCACGAGGCCTGGGCTATCAGACTGTACTGATAGAGAATCTCTAGAACAAGAAACACGAACAGAATAGCGAGTACCTTAAAATTTCGGCTGTTCGAAGACGCAACAACCTCTCTTGTCATCAGAGAGAGTAGCCAGACCCAATAGAAAACGCCACCTACTGCAGCCAGCATTGGGGAGAACATCCACAATCTGGCCAATACCCAACTTAGGCATAATACCGCCAGGGGCCAGCCGCGGACCTGCGGTCGTCCCGTCCAGGTGGCGACTGCGGTCAATAAGAAGCCCGCGATGGCTGCTCCCGCGAATCCCGCAATCATCTCGTGTCCATGCCAATAAATCGGATTCGATTCAATGGAGAAGGCAACGATACCATTCCAAACAGCAAACCAGAGCGAGATATGGATAACGGCCTGTATGACTACCAGCAGAAAGAGAGGCCGGAAGGCGAAGCTAAATAGCTGTGATAGGTTGATAGGCATCCAGGTTACTGTGGGTCAGCTTAACTTCTGACAATAATGGTTGAAGTGAACCACTATACGCGGCGTGTGAGCTAACTTCGTTTGAGCGTATGTGAGTCGTTTGCGAGGCGCAGGTTTAGATAGACATCAACATCAGGCGAGCTCCTTGGGGAATGGATCTACTCAGCCGAGTCCTTGGTATTTTGTTCCTGTACTTCTTGAATTAACTGAAACCTGTCTTCCAAGTCCTTCTTGTCGAGTTCTTCAGGAATATTTTCCATTCCGGATCGATGAACCATTCTAGCCTGCCTGTGCAGTACGCTTCGCTGCTGGGCATCTTCGGTTTGCTCCATGGCTGTGTGAAAAACTTCGAGTAGCCGAATAAGTACAGCCGTGTTATCACGGCTATGCTGCCTGATCTGGTCGAAAGCGGCAGAGACAATACCGTCGAAGGTGACGATTCTATAGGTAATCAGAATATTTTGGTCTTCGTCATAGAAATGTTCGGCCGGAAATTCCCGGTCTGTAATGCGGCAAATTAATGCCCCAAGATAGTCTATGCAGCCTAATGCGGTGAAGGGGTCGTTAACACCGGGTGAGAGTGCGCGCACGGCAATCTCTACGAGTTGATGAATGGAGTACTCAACGTCCTGCTCGGACGTTCGCTCCGAACCCAGCAAAAAAGCGTTGCAGAGTTTGCGAGAAGTATCGTTATCTAAAGAGGCTTGTGCACTCACGCTGACCAATGGCATATTACGATTGATATACGAACCTGGTTTCTGCTCTATCTTCAAACTAAGTTTCTTCTCTCTTGCGAGACTTTCCAGCGCAGCATTGTCTACTGCCTGTAGGTAGCCGTACTGCTCAGAGATGACCTGTTGAGTCTCTTTTTCGAATGAGCGCTCGGGGCCCTCCGTGTCAGCTGGGCGCTTCTCCTTCGACTTCGTTTTCTCGGGGAAATAAGTACGAATGTTTTCGATTAGATCCTCGTTGATATTTCGAATTACGGTCTCAACCTGGATGGAAGTTGCCACATGATGAATAAAGTAAATAAGAATCCCTACGTTGAACAGCGCTAGAACTACAGCAAAATTTACTGACAGGCCCGGCACGAAATTCTCGATTCCGGCAGGCTCAACCGATCCTAAAAGGCACAGGCAGTAAACAAAAGTGGAGATGAAACTGCCAAGCACGACCTGGTTTACAGTGCTGCGCATGAAGTTTCTCAGTAGCCTGGGGCCGAACTGAGTTGAGGCAAGTGTAAGTGTCACGATGGTGATTGAGAATACAGTGCCGGCAACTGTAATCATGGAGCCAGCAATCGTAGATAGAATTATACGCGCGCCGCTGGCACTGATAGGCTCCAGAAAGCTGAAGAATAGGAAGGAGTCAAATTCGTAATTCCTATCAAGATCGAGAAAGAACAGGAATGCGCCAATGGCGGCCGCTACCATTGATGAAGGTATCAGCCAAAAGCTAGTGCGTAGTTTCTCCCAAATATTGTACAGCCGAGTCTGCAATTTCTTTGCCTCATGTGAGTCTTAGATGGAAGCATGATAGATGCTGCAGGACTAGCAATACAGCATCATAGTTCTGCCTGCATCTTAACAGATTACGAGTAAGGGTAGATTTCGGCCTTCAACGAAGGGAGGACGGAGGGATGTGTTGACCAGCTTAATAATTGATCGAAGAACCAACCCACCGTCTCCTCTAATCTCAGGAGCTCTATTTCTGAAGCGTATTGATGTAACTCACCACGTTAATAACTGCCTGATCGTTTCTCAAGGTTTGTGACATGGTCCGCATCTGACTCCCATAGGTATCCTCTTGATGTGACCCACGATAACCGGCGCGAAAATTTCGTATCTGGGTAATCATATACCAATCATTCTGCCCGGCCAGGGCAGGGGCTCCAAGTGCTTCGTTGCCTTCAGCATTGGCGCCATGACACGCGGCGCAACTTAGGTAGGCAGTGCGCCCCAGATTTACATTGCCCTCGACCGTAGCTTCTGCAGGCACGTAGTCCCAGCTACCTACCCAGTCGACGATATCAGCAATACTCTCATCGCTGAGCTTTGCCGCCATCGGCCGCATGGCGATGCCCTGTGTATCTGCTTCATGTGCTCCGCGTATACCTGCGCGGAAATTTTCCAGTTGGCGTTTCAAGTACCAATCTTCCATGCCCGCTAGCCGCGGCGCTTCGACGGCGATGTTGCCTATACCGTCAACGCCATGACAGGTGGTGCAGTATCTATCATCCATTGCCGCCGCAACCCCCACGTCGCCCTCGGCTGCCTGCGCAGTCATAGTGCAAAAGGTGGATAGGGCTAGTGTTGTTGCTAAAATAAGTTTATTCATGCTGGTTCCGATCTCACTCGTTGATCTAAGTCTGCCAATGCATAGTGAGCAGATTGAATAGCGCTTTCCATCCAGGCCGAGTGCTGTGTGCTCTGGTCGCCGATTAGGTAGTGACGACCGTTAACTGGCTGTCTAAGCGTTTCATACATCTGTTCTTCCTTATCGGACCACCCGCCTCTATTCCGTGCCCACCTGGGAGCACAACCAAGCATATGATTCATCCGATGCCATGCAATAGTGATAGGCTTCTCTGCCATCTGACGATAGTTAGGGTGAACTTTTTCGCCATGCTTAAGCAAGTCTTCGATCCTGTCTTCTTGAGACATTTCGGTGTAGTTTGCACCGCCAAAATTGTAGGCGGCGAGTACGACACCTTTCTTTCCATGGATATTATGCGGGGGATACCAGATTTGCTGGATAGGGGCATTGACCCAGGTAATGCCGCCGTAAATATCTTCCTTCTCCCAGAAACGCTCCTTGGCTTGAAATGCAGCTTTGTAGGCTTTTCCACGACGTATGTAGTTCAAAGCCTCAGTGTATTCGGCAGGAAAGTTATTCGGTATGCCACTCATCAGATGGCTTGGAATACAATTGAAGCAATAGTCGGCCTTCAGTACTTCCGTTACGCCGTTCTGTTCATAGGCAACTTCAACCCCATCATCCTTCACCATGACTTCTGTCACCGGGGCGCGGAATTTAATTCGATCTCCAAGTCGATTGGCGAATGCATAAATAATGCGATCCATACCGCCCACAGGTTGCATAAGAAGCGGGCCGCTGCCTGTTCCTTCTTGCGTGGTAACCATTACATTGCGCGCTAATTGTGTCTTTAGTAGATCGCGCAGCGCGATTACATCTTTCTTTGTGCCGTGATCGAGGAATCCGCCCGAACCATATCCAGCTCTAATCGAACCTTTGTAGAGCATGTCTTCATTAAGGTCGCCAAAGCTACGTAGCATGCCTAGCAGTATCTCCGATTCGGATTCAGTAAGAGAGGAATCCAATTCTGATTTTCCCAGAGATTTAGAAAGCATTTCTGAAATGAATCCCTGCATGCTCGAAGAGTAGTCGGTATTTCGAACCGGCTTGCCACCGTTGAGCGCGTCATCTTGCACCCAGGCAGTCTTACTCTCGTTTACAAATACTTGCAGTTCAACTTCCAGCTCTCTGCAATACTTCAGCACACTTCTGTGAATACTTGGGATGCGCGCGGCGCCAGCATTGAAGTACAGGTGCGGATCGTCATCCCACTCACAGCGCTGATAGTTTCCGATCTCGTCGATAACCGTGCCAGCCCTTACCGTAAACATACGTCCACCTGGGCGATGAGAGGCTTCGAGGAGGGTGCAGTCGTATCCGGCTTTGCCTAATTCCCAAGCAGTGGTCAGTGCAGAAATTCCAGTACCGAGTATGGCGACTTTTTTACCCGCACTGGCGGCGAGTGATATCTCTGCAGCCTGACTACTGCTGGGCATGAATCCCAGAGCAGCACCGGCCTGCAGTACGGCTGATGTACCGCCATAAGCTCCCAGTAAATTAAGGAATTCTCGTCTGGATACCGGGTTAGTCATGATATTGCCTCTACTCTTTAAGATTGCCGCCAATTCTACAGCCTGTCGGGTCTTAGTTAAAACCGAAAATACCCCGCATGTGCTACAGAGTGTGACATTGATAGATTAAACAGGATTCTCTTGATTATTAGACAATGGGTTCATTTAGAACTAGTCTGTTCTCCTACCTGTGCACGTTTATAGGGTGAAATCATGAAAATCTCTGCCAAGTATTTACTTGTTACTTTTCTTTGCGCTTTTCCTCTGACACTCCTGCCCACTGCTTCGGCGCAGAATTACGTAGTTGGTCGTACAGTCCATGGCCAGCCAGATCTCCAGGGCCTATGGACCAATGACACCATAACGCCGATCGAGCGTCCCGCGGCATTAGCCGGCCAAGCCTTCCTGAGTACTGATGAGATCGCAGTGATGGAAGCGCGGATTACCGAACGTCGGGAAATAGCAGACGACAATATAGTTGTAGAACCAGGCGGGAGTATCGGTGGTTACAATCAGATATGGCTGGATTCCGGCGATACGGTTTTGTCCACCGGACAGACCTCGATGGTTGTTGACCCTCCCAATGGCCGCGCGCCAATTCGTCCTGAGGCGGAGGCGAAGAGAGACTATGGCTTCGCCCATGTTGAAGATCATTGGGTCAACCACACAGTGTGGGATAGGTGTATCACCCGCGGCGTTCCAGGGTCGATGTTGCCGGCCGGCTATAACAATGCCTACCGATTTATTCAAACCGAAGACAGTTTCACAATCGTTCACGAGATGATTCATGACGTGCGCGTTATTGCTTTGAACAAAGATGCCCACATCGACTCAAAAGTGAAGTTGTGGATGGGGGATTCAATTGCTCGCTGGGAGGGCGATACCTTGGTGGTCGAGACTCGCAATTACAATGATCGAGGAATGATTGCCAGCAGTGCAGCGGGAGGGCGATTGAAAGGTGTGCCAGTTTCCGAGGAATTGCACGTAGTTGAACGATTTACTCGTATTAGCGAAGGCACTATTCTCTGGGAGGCGAGGGTTACCGACCCCGTAAATTTTTCAGCGCCCTTCACGATTTCTATGCCACTTACTCGCGATGATGAATATGTGATGTATGAGTATGCCTGCCATGAAGGCAATTATGCGATCGGCAATATTCTTAGTGC
>CAXBLN010000219.1:0-5592 GCA_963976555.1 uncultured Gammaproteobacteria bacterium | reverse complement strand
AGCGCTAAAACTGCGCTGACCTTGGAGGCATCCCAGCAGTTCAAGGCCTCGGCGAAACAGCCGTAGGCGACTAAAGTATTCACACAGCAGAACAGCAATAGAAGGCACTGCGTCCGAGTTAGATCAAACAGACTTAGGGGTGAGATAAACGGTAGTAGCACCACGCTAGAGAAGCCATAGATTAAGAAAAGAATCTGCACAGAGGAAAAGGTTACGAGTAACTGCTTCTGTAATAGCGCGTAGACGGTCCAAGTGATCGCCGCAAATACTACGATGATAACGCCGACAGTCTCGCGATTCTCCACGCTGAGCAATCCACTCAGTCGATCGTTAAAGAATAGCAATAGGCCAAGCATGATTAGAACCGTTCCTAGCTTTTGAAGGGCGAAGAAGGATTCCTTATATACGAAGACGCCACCAAGAATCAGGAATAGTGTAGTAAGTTGAATTACTGCCTCACTAGTTTCGCCGTTTACGAAGTTAAGACTGTATGAGAAAAGAAAATAATTTATACAGAGCCCTATCGCAGCGAACATCAAGAACCACCTGATCTGCGCACCGAGAACAAATACTTTGGGCAAATTCCGATGGAAAGCCAACCATCCTGAAAGAACAACACCGGCAACAAGAAATCGATACCAGACGATAGTTATAGCATCCATACCAGCGAGCAATTCTTTCAGAGCAATCGGCAACATTCCCCATAGCATGGCTGCTATGAGAGAAAGAAAGAATCCGGCAGTATGCCGTATCGTTGGATTATGCATGAAAGTGACCACGACTATAGGTGAATTGGGACAGATGTCCTCGAGCCCGCTGATACTTTAATTCAGCAGTACTAGCTTGACACCAACTTTCTGCTGTCGATCTGCCGGTTATCTTCCAGAATTCTGATAGTAAATAACATTCTTCGTGCTACTACCTATAGCGACCAGATCTTTGAATCCGTCTCCATTTAGATCGCCTATCGCAAGTCCAGATACTGCGACATTTCCGGCATCAAGTTCGGTTGCCGTCCAGCTTTGCGCAGCACTGTCGAAGTGGTGTATTGACAACTTAAATGGCTCAGAACGCCCACCCGCGATGATCTCATCACTACCATCGTTGTCCAAGTCGGCGATGATCAATCCATGACCTCCCGCATAGTCGTTCGCAATGACTTCCCTGCTCCACAAAGCATCTCTATTACTGCCGGGTGTATACACGACGATCTCATTCCCATGCCAGGGTTCGATGGTAGCAATAAAGTGAACTGTATCCGATGCGACAGTTCGAGGAGCGCCAGAAGCAAGAACTCCTACGCCTACTTCGCTAGAACCAATCGCGGGCCTTTCGCCATCCTGATTGCCCATTGCCAGATACTGTTTTGCAATCGCCTGCCCGCGCTGCGCAAGCTGAATGAGATGCACACCGTAGAAGCTAGCGGTAAGAATGTCTTCTTTCCCGTCATCATTCCAATCGAAAATTTCAAGGCCATGAGACATCTGTAAGGAGTTATCGAGCACTACGCTCGGCCATCGACTGACAGTCAGATTGAGAGGTATCTCGTATGCCCGAAGCTTTGCTGCGACAGTATAGTCAGGCGCGTTCGCGCCAACGCCTATGATTGGCAAGCTTACTAATTCATCACGGCCATCGCCATTAATGTCGCCCCATCTGATTCGGTGCGTCGTCGGAATCTGATCGATGAAGTGCATATCCCACTGCTGGTTCTCGATCGGATTCCCCGGATTCTCCAACCAATGCATCAATCCACCGGTCGTTGAATCACTCAGGCTGAATTCACTTGCCAGAACCAGATCGATGTCGCCATCGCCATCTATGTCATATGGCGCAGCATCGATGTTGCCCCGAGTTGCCGTGCTTATTGTGAATTTTTCCCAATTCGGATTCTTGTACCATACGAATTTTGCAGGGTTCGTTGCTACAGCTACAACGTCCAGTAACGAATCACCGTCGATATCAGCCAGCTCCACGCCATACCCGCCAGTAAAATTCGCATCGAGGATCGCCTTCTCAAAGGAAACGAAGTCGCGCTGTGCATCGACCGCCTGACAGTTTGCGAGCAGAAGACTCAGCACGATGATGACCTTAAGCCGATTCGGATACTCCTTGTTAATAATTCGTTTCATAGGACGCGTCTTCAGGATGATTGCTGTCGAAAATAGGGAGTCAAAAAGTTAATGCTATTACTCAATTAAATCAATCACTAATACTGCATCGAAAGGGATTCGAGGCAGAGGCCGATTCTGCTGGCGCAGATTCGGGGCTCAGGAAAGCTGCAATTGACGTGAGAAGCGCGCGCTCAGGAACTCCATCTGATCGGCGAGGACATTGTGGTTCGATAGGTAGAGAAATTCGTACTGATTGGGCACAAAGGGAATCGCCAGGAGTTCCATATTCGCCTGCTCCGGAGAGCGATCGGCTTTGCGATTATTGCAACGCCTGCAGGAGGTCACGACATTCGTCCAGACATCAATACCGCCTTTGGAGATTGGCTGAACATGGTCCCGGGACAGATTGCTGATAGCAAACTGGCCGCCACAGTAAAGGCAGATGTTCTTATCGCGTCGAAATAGAAATTTGTTCTCAAGCGGGGGATCGAACCTGTCTCTGTGTACCTTTCCATCACAGGCTACGATGCTGGGAAGGCGCAATACTGACTGCTGACCGCTGCGATTATAGCCTCCACGCATCTCGAATACGGTGCTACCCAGAGACCAGACCACTAGCTCTTTGACGAGCATGGTTGCCGTCTCTTCTCGGGTAAGCCAGCTAACCGGAACTCCTGCTTTATTTAACCTTAGAATCTTAGCATTCACGTAGAATCACCCTACGATTATCGAGCTGAATCAGGAAATACAAACTAGAGTCTACAGTCTTTTATCGGCGTAATCTCGGTACTCTGAAACTTTGCTAGGAGCAGGGTTTGTTGGAGCCGCTTCACGAGTGGAAATACTCAACCGCCCAAGACAAGGGTTACATTTTCTGCTTTTCTGCAGCTAGTCGCAATTTACGCCGAGCCCAGCCGCCATTGCTTAGCCAATAGCCTGTTTGCAGTAGCACAAGAAGCAGAAGAAATAGGGGTAAGGTACCAAAATCCGGACCTCCCACCTGAAAATAGAATACAGCCGTATAGTATCTGTCTTCTGTCGGGTGATCCGCGGTGACAACACCAATGTAGGTTCCCTTTGCATCGAACTCGTAGCTCGCCGTATAGAAGCCTCCCGGCTCTATGCGCGGCGGTTCATAGTAGACAGTGGCTGCCTCCAGGTCTTCGATCGCCAAGACATCTTCCAGTGTCGCGTACTTTCCCACATCGTTCACGTCGCGCACAATACGGAAATCGATGTACATCTCGGGCAATAGGCTATGCAGATATTCCATAACGAAAACCGACCGAGCAACATCTGGGATATCCTCGCAGAATTCGTCTGACTCCCTAGTCTCTGGCTGGAACACAGTGAAGTGCGCCTGCAAGAAATCTATGTTGATTACACAGAGGTCATTCTCGAACGCGACTCCACCATGGGCAGACACATACTGACTCGAGAGAAGGGAGGCAAGCAGGACCAGAGCTTTAAAAATATTGCGCAGCTTATGAAAATTCATCAATTGGGTATCGTCAGTAGAATTATAGCGGCTCAAATGGAGGTAGAAAAAAGGCTGTCACCTTACCATGTTTGTGACTGAGGCGCTAAGCGTGATGGCTGCGGCTACCAGGGAATGATACTACCATCGTAGTTGAAGAAGTTGCCGGAGAGCTGCTTATCCAGCTTGTCGATAAGTTGCATCATGCCAGTCACGCTCGTCTTGGTATCGATCAAGGCATTCGGCCCGCCCATGTCGGTCAGCACCCAGCCGGGGTGCAGCAAGGCGACCTTGAAACCCTCCCCATCGAGGTCAATGGCCAGGCTCTTCACAGCAGAATTCAGAGCCGTTTTGGAGCTCCGATAGATATACGAGCCCCCACCGCCGTTGTCTTTGATGGAGCCCATCTTCGAGGAGAGGTATAACAATTTCTTGTCGTTACCTTCGCGCAGATTAGGCATGATTAGCTGTGTCAGTATCAATGGTGCGATGGAGTTCACTTGCAGAACCGATGCCCAGGTTTGCCCATCGATATCGCCGAATTTCACGCTCGGTGGCCCATAGACGCCTGCATTATTGATAAAAATATCGATAGCGACACCTTCCAGGCCCTGGGCAAATTCCTGCATCGACTGGTGCGAAGCCACGTCTAGCTGCCGGATATCCAAGCCTTCATGCTTGCTCTTCAGGCTTCGTAAGGCCTCGGCGGCAGCAAGGTCTCGACAGGTCGCTAATACGCGATCACCTCGCTCCAGACACTGGGTCGCGAATTCCAAACCTAAACCACGGTTCGTGCCAGTAATTAGAATAGTAGCCATCTCTTCTCCAACGTGCAGTTCTCAGTCAATGAAGAGTCTATCAAATCTTCCGCAGTGGGTATGCACCCTTAGGCGTGTGTCGAGATGAAGAGCCGGGCTAACTTCTGCTATACTCCAGCAGCCCAATTAATACCCGTGAATTTGAGTTTGGCCGAACAGAGTACAGTTAACTATGCACAGTAATCTTTTAGCTTCCATCACACTCTTTACAGCCTTGCAGGCAGCATGCTCACTGAGTTTTTCTCAGGATGCGGAGGAAGTGATCGTCATCGGTGTAGTACCGACCGGCGTTGGCCTCGACAAGAGTAAGATCCCTTTTCCAGTACAGAATCGCAATGCCTCCGACATCGAGAACGCAAACCCACTCAACATCTCAGATTTCCTTCGGCAGAGTTTTACTAGCGTATCGCTTAACGACGCGCAGAATAATCCGATGCAGCCCGACCTGCAGTATCGTGGCTTTACCGCCTCTCCCCTGCTCGGTTTAGCACAGGGTCTTGCGGTCTATCAGAATGGCGCGCGCATCAATGAGCCGCTTGGCGATGCCGTGAACTGGGATCTATTACCGCAGTCGGCGGTGCAGAGTATCACCCTCTCCGGCGGCGCAAACCCATTGTTTGGCTTGAACAGCTTGGGTGGATCGCTAGTTATCGATATGAAAGATGGATTCAACTCACCCGGCAGCAGCGTTGAAGTTAGCTCGGGATCCTTCGGTCGCACTACGGCGAACATAGAGATAGGTGGCAACAACGGCTCGCTTGCCTACTACGCAAACCTCGAAAGTTTCCAGGAAGACGGCTGGCGAGATGAATCAGAATCCGAAGCCTTGAATTTCTACGGCAGCGTGGGCTGGCGCTCTGATGTGACGCGCCTCAGTCTAAATTATCAAGTTGGTGTATCAGAATTAATCGGAAATGGCGCCGCACCGATCGAGTTGATAGCCCTCGACAGAGAAGCGATTTTTACCGGGCCGGACATCACTGAGAATGATATGCAGATGCTCAGCTTCGACTACGAGCACGACGTGAGCGCGGATATCAGTTTCGGTGGAAATGTCTTCTATCGAAAGAACAACACCGATTCATTCAACGGTGATGGTTCAGAGTTTTCCGTCTGCGAACTCGGCGGTGTCCCACAGTTACTCGAGGGCATCGAGGGCGATGATCTCGAAGAGCTTGGTCTG
>CAXBLN010000218.1:0-5670 GCA_963976555.1 uncultured Gammaproteobacteria bacterium | reverse complement strand
CCAGGCGATGCCGCCACCCCAATCGTGACCTATGATTACAGCGCTATCACGACCCTCGTTCGCGATTATCGCCGCAACATCGTCGATCAGCAGACTCATATCATAGTTTTCAACGCCAACGGGCTGATCGCTTTTGTTATAGCCACGAGTATCCATTGCTGCCACTGTAAAATCGGAAGCCAAACCTTCCATTTGATGTCGCCAGGAGTACCAAAAATCCGGAAAGCCGTGAATAAAAACAGCAAGAGGACCACCACCTGCTTTCGCATAATGAATTTTTACTCCATCATTGTCCGCAAATTTATGTTCAACGGTATCTGTAAACTCGGCGGCGCACAGTGCACTCGAGCAAACTGCGAAAAATACAATAATTAGCTGCTTGGCAGTTCCAGTCATTAGTATCACCACACTCCATTGAGAATATTATCTCGCAATCGCGAGTATCTAATTAGAACTCCGGAATCGCAACTAAATTTACGGACTAACAGGCAACAATAGTTTATTAACGAGCGCAGCATCCGCTCTAGAGCCAAGCCAGTCGAAGGTACCCTGCTCTAACATTTCTGCTCCCGCAGCCAACATCGGGTGAATGGCCGCAGAATTCAAAGCTCCGCCGAGACTGATGCGCGTCGCACCGGAAGCAGAAAATTGGGCGACCGTGGATTCAGGCATGAAGGATGCCAACACATTAAACGGTTTCTCCACGGACGAGGTAATCTGCCTCAAGTGTGCATGAGTCTTCACACCGGGTGCGTAAAGCACGTCAGCACCGACTGCCGCAAATGCCTGCAAACGCTTGATAGTGTCTTCTATATCAATCGTCCCTCGCAGCAAATTCTCCGCTCTCGCAGTAAGCTGTATAGGCAAACCTAAGCTGGCTATCGTTTCAGCGGCAAGTTGCACGCGCTCTACGGCCTCAGAAAATTCATAGAGCTTGTGGTGGTCGCGGCTATAGTCTTCGATGGAGAACCCTGCGATTCCCGTTTCTGCGAGTCGCTGGATGTTCTCAGCCATACCCGCTTGCTGTTCCGAATAGCCATTCTCAAAGTCAGCGTTGATTGGAATATCTGTGGCTGCGCATAACTGACTGCAGTGCTGGAGTTTTTCTTCGATGCTGACTTCGCCATCGGCTCTACCCAAGCTGTAGGCAAACCCAGAACTGGTAGTTGCCAGTGCTTTGAAGCCCAGCCCCTGCAGTAACTTCGCCGAACCTACATCCCATGGATTGGGGATTATCCATGCTGCCTCCACCCTGTGCAGCCCTTCGAGGACTGCACATTTTTCTAATTGAGTAGGCAAGCTTCTGACCTCCTTGCTTTAAGCTGCGGATAGACCGCTAGGAGAATATTGCTCTGAAGAGGAAGAAAAATATTATGGATATCCCCGCGCCAACAGGTAGCGTGACGACCCAGGACAGGAAGATTCTACTTACGACATTAAGATTTAGTGCGCCGATGCCTCGAGCCAGACCCACTCCCAATACAGCCCCAACGAGGGTATGAGTAGTTGATACGGGGATCCCAGTACCTGAGGCCACCACGACGGTAGTAGCAGCTGCAAGTTCCGCAGCAAAGCCACGGCTAGGGGTAAGTTCGGTGATATTCTTACCTATTGTTGCGATCACTTTATAGCCCCACATCGCCAAGCCGGCAACGATACCGCCACCCCCTAACAGTAGAATCCAATATGGCACTCCAGATTGACTCGCAAACTCGCCTCCACTGCTCACCACACCTACGACCGCGGCCAATGGCCCGATGGCATTGGCAACGTCATTCGAGCCGTGGGCGAAAGCCATTGAGCAGGCAGTGAATATCATCAACACGCCAAAGACTTTCTCGACGCTGCTGAAGTGAAAGTCTATATCGTCTGCCGGATTTTCCTTGATGGCACGAAGCAGAAACACGCCTACGAGCATGGCAAAAATGCCTACGCCTATCGCGATTGCGAGTGACTGCGCGAAACTGAAATCGAGTCCGACATAGCGCAGCCCCTTCACGAGAGTCACCATCGCGATGATAAAACCCACCATAAAGATATAAACTGGGACATATTTCTTGGCGTTAGCGAAGGGGTCGTCTGTATCGAGGACGAATTTTTGTACGCTACGAAAGATGAAGAAAGCGATGATGCCGGAACACATTGGAGAGACGACCCAACTCGCGACAATAGACCAGACTTTGCTCCAAACAACAGCATCGGCCGATATGCCGACAACCGCAAAACCTACGATTGCACCGATAATCGAATGCGTTGTCGAAACGGGCCAGCCGTAGTGGGAAGCGATTAGCAGCCAAATACCAGCCGCCAGTAGCGAGGACAACATGCCATACACGAGTAGCTCGGGAGAATCCGCAAACCCAGCCTTCTCGATATCTATAATGCCGCTACGGATCGTTGAGGTCACCTCGCCACCGGCGAAGTAGGCACCGGCGAATTCAAACACCATAGCAATAAGAATCGCCTGCTTGATGGTGATGGCCTTAGCCCCAACCGATGTACCCATCGCATTGGCAACGTCATTCGCACCAACGCCCCAAGCCATGAAGAAGCCGAAGACACAGGCCATGATCAAGAATATAGTGCCGTATTGAGAAATTATTTCAGACATGTATCACCCTGCTTTTGAAGCTTGCTTATTGTTTTTATCGCGCAATCAAGAGCAGAAGCCTAGCGCCCACACTTTCCGAAATATCAGCCAATTCGCCGATCTGATCGATAATCTTATACAGAAACATGACGTGAACGGGAGGCAAGGATCCCTCCAGCGCAAATAACTTCGCTCGCAGCTTGACCTGACTCACGTCGGTTTGATGTTCGAGATCATCCAACTCGCCTATCAGGCTTTCGACCAGGTCAACTTCTTTCCCACGAAATCCTGTTTCCAATAATTCGTCTAATTCGTTAATGACCTTGAGTGCCTGACGAGAGGCCAACAAGCTCTCATTGTAGTAATCACGAACCTCCTGAATCAGGCTCTCGGGAACTTGCATTTGCCTTCCAAGCATTAGACCCGCTACATCTTTCGCCTTATTCGCCAGCTTGTCCTGAGTGTGCAGTAGCTCTAACAAATCTGTTCTGGATACAGGCAGAAACAGACTCTTGGGCAAGTTTGTACGCACATTGCTCTTGAGGTCGTCAGCAATATTCTCTTGATCGCGAATCTCTTGCTGAGCTGCTGCGGCCGCATCCCAATCCTTAATGAAGCTTGCCTCTAAAAATTTGCCTAATAACTCAACGCAGTGATGAGCTATAGCCATATGTTCCTGAATGGGTCTGATGGGAGAACGCCCAAACAGAGCGCTTAGAGTAGGTGACATAATATTGACCTAATTGGGTTTGTTCGAAGTATAGTTTCACTGAGCAATGAAGACTACAGTTATGTCACATTATTGTAATAGTAGCGGGGTGATTTTCTTTGCTCGATTTTCAGCTCGTAAGTCGAACTTGAGTCGACATCAGGACATTGATTTTGCTAATTGCGCGGTTAATCCTTGGTGTTACACTAGCAGGTCTCTCCCTAACAACAATAACGAGGAGTGAGCATGGGCCTTTCCTACATTCGAATAAAGTACCTGTTAACGCTTTGTGCAGCAGGACTGCTGCTAGCCGCAAACAGCAGTCACGGCGAAGATGCAGGCAACCTCTATAACACGAGCTTTGACGTCAATGCCGGCGAACGCTATTTCGAACGACAGTGCTCACGTTGCCATGGCTTCGATGCGAAGGGAAACGACGAAACCGGGGCCCCTGATCTTACCGGCAGGCTGAGCAGAGCCAGCACCGATGTCGGGGTATTCAATATCATTCGCACAGGAATTCCCGGTACAGCCATGCTTCCCGTCGCCGCCGACCTTCCCGATGCACAGGTTTGGCAACTCGTCGCTTATATTGGCTCGCTGAGTACCGATCCGGCCAACATCGACCTTCCCGGTTCTATAGCCGAGGGTAGCCGACTGTTTAGAGCCAAGGGCGACTGCGACAGCTGCCACATGATCGACGGACAGGGAGGCAGACTCGGCCCCGATCTCTCAAGGGTCGGCGAACGACGCAACCCCGAAGAACTGCTCAGCGACCTACTGGATCCCCACAAAGACGTGGCTCCGCGCTGGTGGACGATGCGCGTAACCGGTTCGGATGGCATGGTTCGAGAGGGGCTGCGCATGAACGAAGACAGCTTCTCGCTTCGTATTATGGATACAGAGTCCAATCTCTGGTCCTACCCCAAGAATCAAATCGAAACTTTTGAACGAGTCGAAGAATCGACTATGCCGAACTACACACAGACTTTGTCCGACAGCGAAGTAGATGACCTCGTGGCCTATCTATTTTCCCTGCGAAAGGAGAATTAAGCATGAATCGATTCCTGGCTGCATTAACGTTAATTGCCGTATCGGCGTCTACGCTGGCGCAAGAAGATGAATTCCAAACCGTAATCACCCCCGCATTCAGCCCTGTTACCTGGGAGCGCCTCGTGAACGCTGCGGATGAACCCGAAAACTGGATGATGTATTCGGGGACCCTCGACAGCCAGCGCTACAGCCGCCTCGATCAGATCAACACAGGCAACGTGACTGAACTGGAGATGAAATGGTCCTATCAGATTCCCGTCATTGATCGCGCAGAAACGGTGCCTACGGTAGTCGATGGCATCATGTTTATTACCGAGGCTCCAAGCAATCTGGCAGCGGTAGATGCACAGACCGGTCGCGTCTATTGGCGCTATGATCATGAACTGCCGGACGATCTGCGGATCTGCTGCGGCAGGAATAATCGCGGCGTCGCGATTCTGGGCGAGACGCTCTTCATGAGTACACTGGATGCCCATCTGGTCGCGATCGATGCGCGCACCGGGAATGTGCTATGGGACGTAGAGGTCGCCGACTATGAAGCGGGCTACAGTAAAACGGCAGCGCCGCTCATCGTAAAGGACAAGGTTGTGACCGGAATCGCCGGCGGCGAGTTTGGTATACGGGGCTTCATCGATGCCTACGACCCCGTCACCGGTGAACTCGAATGGCGCACCTACGCGATACCGGGTCCCGGCGAGCCGGGCAATGACAGCTGGTCTGGCGACTCCTGGAAAACCGGAGGCGCCGCCACCTGGATCACCGGCTCCTACGATCCGGAGCTTAATCTCATCTATTGGGGAACAGGTAACCCTGGGCCAGACTGGAACGGTGACGTACGCCTTGGCGACAACCTCTACTCGGATTCCGCATTGGCGCTAAATGGAGACACAGGCGAGATAGCCTGGCACTTCCAATTCACACCCCACGATGTGCATGACTACGATTCGATTCAGGTGCCGATACTCGCCGACATCGAATATCAGGGAGCCACGCGCAAAGTTATGATGTGGGCAAACCGCAACGCTTTCTTCTATACCATCGACCGAGCGACTGGAGAGTTTCTCGAAGGAAAACCCTATGCCAGCCAGACATGGGCACAGGGCTTAGATGCGAATGGCCGGCCCATTCGCGTACCAGGCATGGCTCCCACCTACGAAGGTATTCTAGTTTCTCCACCCATCGTAGGCGCGACCAACTGGTATTCTCCTGGCTACAGCCAGCAGACCGGCTTGTTCTACGTCACATCTTTCGATGGCGAGCAGGAATTCTTCAAACGCGATGAGGACTACGAAGAAGGCGAGCGATTTACTGGCGGGGG
>CAXBLN010000217.1:0-5698 GCA_963976555.1 uncultured Gammaproteobacteria bacterium | reverse complement strand
AGGATAGCGACGCCATATGATTGAAATTTGCTGTGCTTATCACGTAAATCCTTTTATCCCGTGAAAGCTCCTCTATCGCTTCGGTTGCACCATCGATTGAAAAATAATCCCATGCGTTTGAAACGAATAGGAAGTCAGCTTGATCGACTAGCCCGCTATCAAGGATGACTCTATTCTCTCTATTACATTCATTCGACAAGCCCCCATCGAAAGTGGAGAGTGCTATCATGCATCGGTTGTCCCATCTCAGCTGAACAACTTCAAATCTTTCGCTAAATCGACTCTCTGATTCCATGCTGACGAGTAGATCCGTAGCTTTTGAATCACCCAAGATTAGTATTCTAATTTTGTCAGTCTCAAAAGCTTCGGACTTAGCAGATCTAATCTCTTGCCAACGAATCCCCCGCTCCGTTCGAACCAGGTCGTAATCGAAGATTCTGGACCTTTGATCATCTTCCAACAATTTCATTTTAGACAGCAAGAACCCATCTGATGAATGTCCTCCATACCCTACGATTACAAAGGAGAGAGACACACTTAGAAGAATTGTGACCAAGCCAAACCTGCCTATCTGATTTTTACCTCTGAAAATTCTCTCAACATACCTATAGCTAATGAATGACATAAGGAAAACAATCGGCAGAAGAATAGAAAACGAAATTACAGATATTTGCACATTCGACAATTCTCTATATAGCGCAAAAACCGGCTGATGCCATAAATACAGGCTGTAACTTAGCAGCCCTATATACACAAGGTATTTATTTGCGAAGAATCTATATACGAAACCGTAGGAATCTTTTTCATGCAAAAACAGAATCAGCAAGCCAGTACCAATAACCGGCAATAGCGCCAATACATTTGGATAGGGTTCTTCGCCGTCTATCAAAAAGAAACCAAGAAACAACAAGAAGCAGCCAACAAGCGACAAGGCTTCGTTAACAGGCTTAGTCGATCGGAAAGAGCCTTGGCTGAACAACCAAAGCGCAATTACTGATCCAAACAGAATCTCCCAAAATCTTGTGAAAAAACTAAAGTAGGAAAGCGAGCCATTTACCTCTCCAAGCCAAATAGAGTAAGAAAAACCAATAATACTCAACAGCAGAAACAGCAGAATCTTGTAATTGATCGCCAGCCTTGAAAGCAACAACAAAAGCAGCGGGAGCATAAAGTAAAACTGCTCTTCGATAGCGAGACTCCATGTGTGAATCAGCGGAGAAGTCTCTGCGATTTGATTGAAGTAGTCGAGTTCCAGGTAGAAAAAATAGTTCGAGAGAAAAACCACCACGCTCAGTAGGCTCTGAAAATAGTTCTTTACTGCGTGAGGTGGGTAGTAATAAAAAACGACAGGCGTAATAACGATGATTAGAAAATATAATGGAGGCAATATCCGTCGTGCACGGCGTTCGTAGAATCTCTTGAAACTAAAGTCGTCCTCGGCCATTTCAGTGACAATGATACTGGTGATCAAGTAGCCACTGATCACAAAAAATACGTCGACCCCTACGAACCCACCACTGAACCACTCAAATCCAGCATGAAAGAGAATCACCGGCAAAACTGCCAATGCTCTCAACCCATCTATCTCTGCCCTGTATTTCATGCTTTCTAGTAATGACGCATACTATTTTTTAATTCCCTTCTCCAAAAAAATATCCTTATACTGCCAACATAGTAGCCACGGCTGTATGAATAAGTTTGAGTGTGTGATCTTTATGGTCCCTTCGGTACCTGTACCCTCATAGTCCGCAAAGCAGTTCCCAATTCTCGAATCAACTTAATCACCATGCTATTGCGCCGATAATTTCGTTGCTTTACCAGTTTATGAATCACTCGACCTGCAAACTGGCGGTATTGTAATAGCAGTTAGGGGGGTATAACTTAAATTGATATGCTTGATAATATTTCCTAGCGGAAGCCACGCTGACAACAGAGCTTACGAAGAAGACGCCGACTCAAGTGGATAAAGCAGTGGAATATAGCGGAGTAACAGGGAGTTGCTTGCGGATTGCTGCTCTCGCTGAATAGCGACATAATCTATATTTATTTAGATATCAATGTGTTGCAGTGGCAATCTTCCTCTTTGTAACTGATTTGGAAGTACCGTTCGGCGAGGTTAGCTGGAAAGAAATACTAATTTTTCTTTATAATTCAGTTTGTTATACATGATGACATTATGATCGGTGTAACCGGCGGCTTCGACGTCAACTCTCACATCATCGAAAAGCGCCAAGTTTATTTTCAAGGCTCAGTCTCCATGCTCAGTGGCTGACTGTGTCCGGCAACAGATCGAACGCCACCACAATCCTATCCGTATCGGTCGAAAAGGGAATAGTTCTGTGATGGAGAGACGAAGGAAAGAGCACGATATCTCCCGCCGCTGGTTGATGCACTCTTGTCGGTAAACCATCGGCCGAATAGTTTAGCGAATTTAATCCGAATTCTATTGCGCCTTCGTTTCTATCCAGAGACGGAACAACCTGAAGATAGACGACACCACTCAACCAACCACCAACATGAATATGAGGTGTTTGATATCCTTGTTGCTTCAAAATGACGTGCCAGCCATACAAATTCTTCTGCTGCGGCCATTTTCGGATATAAGAACAGCGCTCATTCTGAAATTTTCCATAGTATCTATCCAGCTCAGCGATGATAACGGACTTGAGTTGCGCCATCTGACCCGACGGAGTTTCTAACAGATCGATATCGGTGGGTGTTTGGAATCCCTTGTGAGTGGATTTTTTCTCAGGCTCCCACTCAGTTCTTATATCTCGCAATTCCTCGATTACCCCCTCTATGAGGAAGTGCGGGCTTTCATGATGTGCAGAAATATTGGAGATATAGATAAAGTCTAGCGGGTTGTTGCAAAACCCATGCGCGCTGTTCTTCTTCTCCACGGCAGCGATAAAAGCTGCAAACGCCGCAACATGCAAGTTCTCGTCATCCAACTCAGATTGATCCGCTATTCTTCGAAATATTTCTTCGATTCGTCCCAAGCCATAGAGAGAAACCAGGCTACGTAATCTTGAAAGCGGAATATTGCAACGATCTGCATCTTTCAAGGCGATTTCAAACTCTCCCCTATTAAAGAGCAATTCCCACCTATTCATTAACGCAGGGACAAAATCTGGCTGCAAGTCGATCGCGTGGGCATAGCTTTCTTCAGCTTCCCGTAATTTGTTTAGCTTTTTTAGCGTATTAGCGAGGTTAAAGTGAGCTTCGACGTAGTCTGGCTTTAGGGCAATCGCTTTCCTATAGCTTGTTTCTGCTTCCTCTGGTCTACCTAGCTCTTTCAGTGCAACCCCAAGGGTTCTATAGACTTCGGCGTCCGCAACTTCCGATGCCGAAATTCTGTTTGTTGCTGATGCCAATTTGCGGATCAGAGCTTCCAGTTTTTCACTCTTAAATCCGAGATCTTTACCTTGCTCAAGAACAACCTTGGCCGAGTCAAGCAGGCCCAGTCTGATAAGAGCATCTATGTAGCTGAGCCAGAACTGTTCGACTTCGGGGTTTATTTCGAGAGCGGTTCTGAACAGAGACAAGGCAGCCTCAGCTGCATTAGCAGAGACCGCTATTAATCCCAGGTTATGATTGGCTTCCGGATGATCCGGTTGAATTTGTAGAATTGTCCGGTAATGTCGCTCAGCTTCCTGAAGATTACCTTCTCTATGCCTGGCTATGCCATGCTGCAAAGCTTGTTCAATAGTCAGTGCCATTTCATTCTCTCAGAAGCAGCTTTTTCCAGCTTAATTTCAAGAATTCACGACTGCGTAGTTATTCCCACTCAATAGTTGCCGGTGGCTTGCTCGATATGTCATAGGCGACCCGCGATACATCGGCGATCTCATTCATGATGCGATTGGAAAGACGCTCTAATAATTCGGGATCGAGACGCGCCCAGCGCGCCGTCATAAAGTCTATGGTTTCTACCGCCCGCAGGGTGATGACATAGGAGTAGCGACGGGCATCGCCGACGACACCGACGGACTTCACCGGCAGGAAGACAGCGAAAGCCTGGCTGACCTTGTTGTATGCGTCCGCTCGGTGTAATTCTTCCATGAAGATGGCGTCGGCCTGGCGCAGGATATCGCAGTATTCTTTCTTTACCTCGCCCAACACACGCACGCCTAGTCCGGGACCCGGGAAGGGATGGCGATAGACCATGTCGTAAGGCAGACCGAGTTCCAGGCCAATCTTACGCACCTCATCCTTGAATAATTCGCGCAGTGGCTCTACCAAATCCATCTTCATGTCGTCGGGCAGACCGCCCACGTTGTGATGGGACTTAATCACGTGCGCCTTACCCGTCTTCGAGCCGGCCGATTCGATAACGTCGGGATAGATCGTGCCCTGGGCTAGCCAGTTCACGTCCTTAAGCTTGGTAGCCTCTTCGTCGAACACTTCTATGAAGGTATTGCCGATGATCTTGCGCTTCTGCTCAGGCTCATCGATGCCGGCGAGTTTACTGAGAAAACGTTCTTCGGCGTCGACTCTGATTACTTTCACGCCCATATTCTTCGCAAACGTAGCCATCACTTGATCGCCCTCGTCTAATCTAAGCAGGCCATTGTCAACGAAGACACAGGTGAGTTGTTCGCCTATAGCCTTGTGAAGAAGCGCCGCTACCACGGAAGAATCTACACCGCCAGACAAGCCCAGCAGCACCTTATCCTTACCGACCTTCGAGCGCACCGTGGCGATTGCATCTTCTATGATATTCGCCGAAGTCCAAAGCGACTCACAGCCGCAGATTCCGTGACAGAAACGTTCGAGAATGCGTTGACCCTGGATTGTATGGGTCACCTCGGGATGGAACTGAATGCCGTAGAACTTTTGCGACTCGTCACACATCGCAGCGATCGGCGCACTCTCTGTAGATGCGATCAGCGTGAAGCTCGGCGGCACCTCGGTTACCTTATCGCCGTGACTCATCCAGACGTCTAGCTGTGGCGCACCAGCGTCGATGATTCGGTCCTCGATACCATCGAGTAAGCTATTCGGCGCTATCACATCGACCTGCGCAAATCCGAATTCCGACTTGGCAGATGCTTCAACTTTACCGGAAAAGTGTTCCGCCATAGTCTGCATGCCATAACAGATACCGAGTATCGGCTTGCCAGCATCGTAGATAAACTCAGGAGGCCGCGGTGACTCATCATGGTTCGCAGATTCCGGACTGCCGGAGAAGATCACACCCTGCGGATCGAACTCCCGAAACAGCTCCTCATCAACTGCGTAATCCCAAATCTCACAATACACGCCCAACTCGCGAACACGCCGCGCGATGAGCTGAGTGTACTGAGAACCAAAATCCAGAATAAGAATCTTCTGGCTATGAATATTTGCTGTTGTCATGAATTTCCAATCTCAAAAATTAAACTATTCTTTGAATTCAATTCTGAACCAATAACCCAATATATTAGATCTTGAATGTATCACTGCGCCTACGATCTCGAGGATGAATCATTGAGGCTCAGAGGCGAGGCAAAAGGCCTGCCCAAGTCAGGAGCTTACAAATAGTAAGTGACTGACTTGGGCAGGCCTTTTAACGAAGCATATGGGCCTCAAGGGTTCATCCGTCCCAACTTCATACTAGTTAGCGACTCCGCCAGTCAAACTTACTGACTTGGGCGGGCCTTTTAACGAAGCGACTGGGCCTCAAGGGTTCATCCGTCCCAACTTCATGCTAGTTAGC
>CAXBLN010000216.1:0-5734 GCA_963976555.1 uncultured Gammaproteobacteria bacterium | reverse complement strand
TGTGATTCAGCGAACTCTTGGGGCAAAGAATCTTGCAGAGGGACAGAAGGGAGTTCTGTTCTCAGGCTTCTTTAAAGTTCTCGTGCCATTTATGATGATGATCCCCGGGGTCATAGCCTTTCATATGTACGGCGACGGCTTGGCAACTATCGACCTGGCCTATCCACAACTGATTCGAGATGTGCTGCCGGTCTACGCGACTGGCTTCTTCCTGGCGGTGCTACTCGGAGCCGTGTTCAGTTCATTCAATTCCCTGCTTAACAGCGCGGCCACACTATTTTGTCTGGATGTCTATGCGCCTATGCAGAAGACGCCGCCTAGCGACGCGCAGATAGTTCGTGTTGCCAAGATCGCGAGCATTGTCATCGCTCTCTTCTCGTTTATCGTTGCTCCGCTGCTGCAGTATGCCCCTGAGGGGCTCTGGCAGATTATTCGCATCTTCACCGGCTTCTACAATATTCCGGTAATCGCAATAGTGGTAGTGGGTTTGTTTACCAAGCGAGTACCGGCACTTGGCCCCAAGATTGTCATCGTTTTTCATATCATCGCTTACGGCCTTTTTCAGTTCGCCTTCAACGATCTGCTCGGTATTCACTTCCTGCATTTGTATGCGATTCTGTTTGTGGTCGAGGTGGGTATCATGCTTCTGTTAGGGCACTATTATCCGCGAGAACAGGCATGGGCCTATGCGCCGCACAACAAGGTAGACATGAGCCCCTGGCGTTTCGCTATTCCCTGCGCGACTACTTTGCTGTCATGCGTCGTTGGCCTGTATCTGCTTTTCTCGCCGATTGGCCTGGTCGGTGGCCTCAGTGCCGCGTTCTGGCCGCTGCTCGGGATGCTAGTAGTAGTTAATGCGCTTGTCTGGTGGTGGATTGCGAGTCATGATACGCCTGCTCTGATTCTGATGGGGTCAGGTGTTATGCGAGCTGTAGCGGATCAAAAGCGAAAACAAAAATGACAAATTCCAAGAAACCAAGACTGCGCACATTCGAGTCTGCTGCCAATCAGCAGCATATTCCCGATGCCGACAAATATCTGTATCGGGAAGAAGTCCCGACCCATAAATTAATTGTTATAGGAACGGGCACGATTGGGCAGGAACATATGCGGGTAGCAGCGACGCTAGGTCGCGCGAGTATCCATGGCATATTCGATACCAGCGGGCAGAGTCTCGATACCGCTGAGGCGAACTACAAAAGCTACTCGAAAGACAGGCCAGTGCGCTATACCGATCTGGAATCGGCGTGTATGGATTCCGCCGCAGATGCGATTTTTATCTGCACACCGAACTACACGCACTTGGATGTGTTGCAGGTGGCTATCAAATCAGGAAAGCCCATTTTTCTGGAGAAGCCGATAGCGACTACGATCGAAGATGCTGCACAGGTGGTGCAGCTTGCCAGAGACTATTCCTCGTTCATTCAATTGGGACTGCAATACCGCTACAAGGCTCAATATGTAGAGGCGTTTCATGAGGCCTTGACGCGCAGGTCGCTGGGTGCGATTAAAATGATCAGCATGAGCGAGTACCGGCCGCCGTTTCTAGACAAGGTCGGTCAATGGAATAAATTTAACGAATACAGCGGTGGGACGCTGGTCGAGAAGTGTTGTCACTATTTCGACCTGATCAACCTGCTGGCCGAGTCGAAGCCACAGCGCGTCTATGCCAGTGGCGGCCAGGCGGTTAACTTTCTGGGGTTTGAGAAGGATGGCAGAAAAGCCGACATTGACGATCATGGCTTCGTTACGATCGACTATAAAAACGCTATTAGAGCTAGTTTTACCCTGAATATGTTCTGTCCCGACTTCTATGAGGAGCTATTGATAAGCGGGGACGAGGGCAGGTTGCTGGCCTGCGAGAAGGTAGACCTTCAACAACAGAAGGGCGTCGATGCTTCGGTCTCTCTCTACCTTGGCGAACAGGGTGCATCGCGTACCTCCAAGCTTGGCTATCCTGCTGCGATTGAGCAAACCGGACATCACGGTGCAAGCTATTTCGAACACGCTGCCTTTCTCGACCAGCTAGATGGCAAGCCCACTAACAGTGCGACACCTGAACAAGGCTTATGGGCGATGATTGTGGCCAGTGCGGCGCAGCAATCGATTGCATCAGGATTACCTGTAGAGATAGAAGAATTTATCGGACATCACAAGCTCGCCGCTGTCCTAAGCGACTAGCGTTTGCTGAGTGAGTATAATTTGCACTAACGAATGGAAATCACATGAGCTCAACGATAGATGTAGCTGGCAGCGCAATGCCAGCGGTAGGCCTCGGCCTCTGGAAGATAGATAAGTCTGCGACACCCAAGGTCGTGCGCGATGCCATCGAGATTGGCTATCGGCATCTCGATAGCGCGGCGGACTACGGTAACGAGATCGAAGTTGGCAAGGGGATTGCGATGTCCCTGAGCGAGGGTCTCTGCTCGCGCGAAGATCTCTGGATTACTTCTAAACTCTGGAATACTTACCATCGGCCGGAACACGTAGAAGCCGCCTGCAGGAAAACTCTCTCTGACCTTGGTGTGGATTATCTCGATATGTATCTGATCCACTTTCCCATTTCCTTGAAGTTTGTAGATTTTGAGACACGCTATCCTCCCGAATGGTTCTATGACCCTTCCGCCGCCGAACCGAGAATGGAGATCGATCCGGTGCCGCTAAGCGCTACCTGGAAGGCGATGGAAGCCCTACAGAGCAATGGTCTGGTGAAGAACATCGGCGTGTGTAACTACAACAGTGCGCTGCTGCACGACCTGATGGCCTATGCAGAGATTGCCCCCGCGATGCTGCAGATCGAGTCCCATCCGTATCTGACTCAGGACGCTTTGATCCGTGCGGCCAATGCCTATGATATCGCGGTAACGGCATTCTCCCCGCTGGGAGCTCTATCCTATGTCTCGCTGGATATGGCATCCGAGAATGAATCTGTATTGCAGCAGGAAGTTGTCCTATCTGCCGCTCGGCGCCTGGAACGAAGTCCGGCGCAGGTTGTCCTGCGCTGGGGTGTGCAGCGTAATACCGCCGTGATTCCCAAGACCGTTAACCCCGAGCGCCTGAGAGAAAATCTCGCGATTTTCGACTTCGAACTTAGCGACGCGGAAATGACGGCGATCTCCAGTCTGAATACAAACCGGCGCTTCAACGATCCTGGTGTGTTCTGTGATTCTGCGTTCAACACTTTCTATCCGATCTACGACTAGGTTCATTATGTCAGCACTGTCTATGGAAAAAGTTGCATTGCCTCACCAGCAACAACATGACGAGGTCTTTCCCTTAGTCTACGCCGCTCAGGATCCTGTCTCGGAGTTAGCGCAGGCCTTTGCATGGGTTGACGAAAACAAGGATCAGCTGTTAGGTCAGCTGTCTGAGCACGGAGCAATTCTGCTGCGTGGTCTAATGCTACGATCCGATATTGATTTCGATGGGATAATTCAGCGCTTCGGTCTCAAAAATTTTACCTATGCCCAGTCGCTCTCGAACGCTGTGCGCCGCAATCGGACGGAGAGGGTGTTCACGGCAAATGAAGCGCCTGCTGAGGTTTCGATCTACCTGCATCACGAAATGGCGCAGACTCCAGTATATCCGTCGAAGCTGTTTTTCTTCTGCGAGCAGGCAGCCGAAAGCGGCGGTGCGACTCCATTGTGTCGCTCAGATATCCTGCTGCAGCAATTGCAGCAGCGCGCGCCGACATTCGTGGCAGCGTGTCGGGAAAAGGGCGTGCGCTATTCCAATGTGATGCCAGATGCAGATGATCATCAGTCGGGTCAGGGGCGCAGCTGGCGCAGCACTCTCAGTACCGAGGAGAAATCCACGGCCGAAGCAAAGTTAAAGAAATTAGGTTATGAATGGCAGTGGCTAGAGCAAGATAGTCTGCGCGTCACGACCCCGGTTCTGCCTGCCATAAAGGAGACTGCGAACGGACGCGAAGTATTCTTCAATCAGCTGATCGCCGCGTTTCGTGGCTGGAAAGATGTGCGTAATACGGGCGAGAAGTCGATTCGCTTCGGCGATGATTCGGCGATCAGCAATGAGGCGATGGCGCATGCGATCCAACTCGGGGATGAGCTTAGTTTCGATATTCCCTGGCAGTCTGGGGATGTAGCATTAGTCGATAATTTCTTAGTGATGCATGGCCGCCGACCCTTCGAGGGTCAGCGACGCATACTCGCATCATTGATAGCGGATTAAGACTACTAACCGCGCCTTTACTTTCTGTAGAGAACCAGAAACTGACTGGTGTTGCCGCGAATAGAAGGAGCGAAAACACCTTCGGTGAGCGAATCGGCTGGATTCTTTAATATGTTCGATGTGGAATCGACACGGAGTCCTACCTCTGTAGCCATTTCTGTCACCCAACCCTCCCGGATGCGATGCAGTGTTCCACCCACTTCCAGTCCTGTCCCAGCTGCAGCCAGGTGATCAGAAGCCACGAATACACCGCCGGGCTTCAACACTCTGGCGATCTCGCGGAAGGCTCCGGCGGCATCGCCGAGGCTCATCCCGTCGGGAGCAAACCCCAGCTCGTGTGGGCCCTGAATCCAGGTCACCATATCGATCGAGTTATCGGCGACATTGAGTTCGTCGAAGTTCATGATCGCTACTCTTACATTCGGCAGACGATTGTTCGCCGTGCGTAAATCGATGCCATCGCCTACGAAACTCATTAGGCCTTGGGGGTGTTGCAGGATCACGCTGCCAGTGCTTCCTACTGAGCGACTTAGAATTTCGGTGTAATAGCCGCCGCCTGCTTCCAGTTCCAATACATCCATGCCTGTCTCGAGGCCGGCGAATGCCAGTACCTGCGCTGGCTTACGTCGGCTGTCTGCGTCGGCATCGCCAGCGGGGCGATCTGGATGGGACAATGCCGCCGCAACGTTGGCAGCGGCGGCGTTTATGCTGCCGCCAGACAGCGCTAACATGCAGCCGGCAAATACGGTTATCAGGTGTTTCTTTGAAAGCGTCATAAGTGACTCCTACCGCAGATGCGGTTCTGGTTAAGATTGCTATGAGTTGAGTTTGCCACGTCTGGAGAGAAGTTACACCATCGGCCAGGTTCAGGCCCCTATGTCTGCAATGCGCATTTATCTACCTCAATGTGCAAATAAAAAAGGGCGGATGACATGCTATGTCGATCCGCCCTTAGTTTATTCCGGCTTGGATTCGCTAGCGAGGATATATCTCTCTTGCGTCTGCGATGCCGCCTACATTCTCAACATTGGTGTAACCCAGGTCTTCCAGCGCCGTGAGGGCGAGCCCTGCACGTACTCCGCTGCGGCAGAACAACTTAATAGGTGTGCCCTTGTCCAGGTCGAGATCGCTTATCTGTGCGGCGATTTCGGTATGTGGAATATGCTCAGTGTTGGCAATATGGTCTGCGTTATATTCTTCTAGAGTTCTCACGTCTATCCAAACAGTTTTTGGAGCGAACAGGCTACAGGCTGAGAGCAGGATTGCGAGAACGGCGACTGTAGTAATGCGGCTGTAGTTTTTCATTGGTTTTATTCCTTAATAAGAAATTACTATCGTTTATTTGCTTTCCAGTTCGTTTACGATCTCTCCAAGCATCTCGACCACGGTGGGATCGAACTTGCCCGAGCGTACATATTTGCCAATCTCAGTCAGAGCTGCCTTGCCATCCCATGGGTCGCGATAGGGTCGATTGGAAGTGAGGCTGATGTAGGCCTCGGCGACCGCCAAAATTCGCGCTCCGATTGGGATATTGTCACCTTGA
>CAXBLN010000215.1:0-5756 GCA_963976555.1 uncultured Gammaproteobacteria bacterium | reverse complement strand
TTGGTCGGGACGACAGGATTTGAACCTGTGACCACTACACCCCCAGTGTAGTGCGCTACCAGACTGCGCTACGCCCCGAATATTTTACTGTTACAATTTTCGTACTTCTGCGGAGGACACTCTGCTTCGGTATTTTTTACTGAATATACCCGCGAATTTAGATACTGCGGCCTAATCGAAATATGCCGAGGGTGCCTATAAACGTGCTATGACATCCTCTAGATCTTTGACCAGAGACCTAATCTCACTGGCATTGACGTTAGATTTAGCCAATTCTTCCGGGTCGTCACTCATCTTCTGCCGCGCCCCGCCTATCGTATAGCCCTGCTCGTAAAGCAGGCTCTTGATCTGCCTGATTAAAATGACATCCTGACGCTGATAGTAGCGTCTATTGCCACGGCGTTTTACCGGCTTAAGCTGCGGGAATTCAGCCTCCCAATAGCGCAGAACGTGCGGCTTCACCGCGCATAGCTCGCCGACTTCACCTATCGTGAAGTAACGTTTCGGCGGGATTGGAGGTAATTCGTCGTTATTCTTCGGTTCCAGCATAGCCCTCTACCCTTGCCTTTAATTTCTGTCCTGGACGAAAAGTGACTACTCGCCGGGCCTTGATTGGAATTTCTTCGCCAGTCTTGGGGTTGCGACCGGGACGCTGCTTTTTGTCCCTAAGGTCAAAATTCCCATACCCGGACAATTTGACTTGCTCATTACGCTCTAGTGAGAGGCGGATTTCCTCAAAATATTGCTCTACAACTTCCTTGGCTTCGCGCTTGTTAAGACCTAGTTCTTCGAAAAGGCGTTCGGCCATATCGGCTTTGGTGAGTGCTCCATCCGCCATATCAAAATCCCCAACTAATTCCGCAAATTTGCATTAAATTTATCTTGTAGCCCGTTGACGCAGCTACTAATTATCGTATTTATGTCGTCTTCGCTAAGAGTGCGTGAAGGATGCTGCCACGTCAAGCCCAATGCTATACTTTTTTTGCCTTTTGCGACCGCATCCCCTTGATAAACATCGAATATTCGCAACTTCGTGAGGTGCTCCCCGGCGTGTTCCCGCACGTTCGCCAATATATCGGCGGATGAATAGCTATTATCGATGAGTATCGCTAAGTCCCGACTTACCTCTGGAAATTTCGAAAGCGCAGATGCTATCGGCAGCAAGCGTTCCTGCAGGGGGGCTAATTCCAACTCGAAAAGATAGCAATTGCCCGACAGGCCTAGCTTCCGCTGGATTGCCGGGTGCAGAGCGCCTACATGGCCTACCAATATGCCGTCTTTCTCGATTCGCGCACACTGGCCGCTATGAAAGCAGGCATATTCTGCTGTTACAAAGCTATAGCGATCAGGCTCCAGGCCTAATGAGAGCAGGACTTCCACATCACCTTTCACATCATAAAAATTAGTTAATTCTTTGTTATTACTCCAGTTAATCGGCAATTTTGTTCCGGATACCAGACCGGCTAACATCGCCTTCTGCTCGATTTCCGTAGCCTTCTGTTCGAAGACCAAGCCAGTCTCGAAGATTCGAATCCGTTCCTGTTGTCGATTCTCGTTGTATTGCAAGGTAGTAATCAGGCCTGGGAGAATGCTGCTGCGCATCACTGCCATATCTGCCGATATTGGGTTCTGCAGCTTTACACCAGGCTGTTGGGGGAACAGGGTTTCTGCTAGGGATGGCTCTATAAAACTATAGGTAACTACTTCCTGGTAGCCCAGAGCCACCAACGGTTGGCGTATTTGCCCCAACTCTATTTGAGACTCAGGCTTCGCTCCGAGACTCTGGTTACCCAGACCCCCAGTCTGCGGCAGATTGTTATAGCCATAGATCCTGGCTAGCTCTTCGATCAGATCAGCCTCTATACTGACATCGAAACGATAGGAAGGTACCGAAACCCTCAATGACTCGCCATTTTCTGTGGAGAAACCAAAACCCAGTCGCCCTAATATATCCTTTACCTCGTCCTGCTCCATCTGAATGCCCAGCAGATTCTGTATGGAGCTATACTTAAGCTCAACTTCAGCAGGCTCGGGCAGGTTACCAATTGCTTCCGAAACCGGACCGGCCTCACCGCCGCATATCTCCAGCAACAACTGTGTAGCCCTATCCATTGCCATCTGCTGCAGCTCATAGTCCACGCCGCGCTCATAGCGATGAGAGGCATCGGTATGCATGCCATAAGACCGGGCCTTGCCTGCCACAGCGAGTGGAGCGAAGAACGCACACTCGAGAAACACGTCCTTTGTCTGTTGGCTCACTGCTGTAGCTAGCCCACCCATGATGCCGGCCATGGCAACGGGTTTCGATGCATCAGTAATAAGTAGCGTGTCGGGGGTCAGCTCTACTTCTTTGCCATCTAGCAGCTCTAGCTTCTCGTTCTCGAAAGCGAAGCGCACATCGATATGCCCTTCCAGCTTAGCGAGGTCGAATGCGTGCATCGGTTGACCTAGTTCCATCAGCACATAGTTCGTCACATCGACGACGGGATCAATGCTGCGTAATCCGGACCGCCTAAGCTTCTCTTGCATCCATAGCGGCGAGACGGAATTAAGATTGATGTTTTTTACAACGCGGCCCAGGTATCGTGGGCAAGCATCCTTGGCCGTAATTTGTATATCGAACTTGTCGGTGGTTGACTCTTTCGGAGTTGGGAAATCCAAAGGTTTAACATCTTTTCGAGCTATAACGCCAATCTCTCGAGCGAGCCCGATCATTCCGAGACAGTCACCCCTGTTTGGAGTCAGATCTAATTCTATGCTCATGTCATCGAGCTTCAGAAAGCTACGAATATCTTCGCCCACAGTTGCATCATCGGGAAGCTCCAGCAGCCCCTCCGAACTATCTTCCAAGCCGAGCTCCTCGCTAGAGCAAAGCATGCCATTTGATTCAACTCCGCGTATTTTTGCCTTTTTGATCTTGAAGGGTTTTGCGTCAGGAGACTCGATGATTTCCGCCGCAAGCTTGGCAAACGGCACTCTTAGTCCAGGACGTACATTCGGGGCGCCACATACTACTTGATAGGATTTCGCACCATCGCTAACCGAACAGAGGCTCAATTTATCGGCATCTGGATGGGGCTCGACGCTCTCTACAAGACCGACAACTATGCCGGCGCACTGGCGCGCAACCGGTGCCGAGCCGTCTACTTCCAGACCGGCCATTGTTAGCTCATCGATAAGCTGCGTTGTCTCGAAGTCTGGGCTAACCCATTCACGAAGCCATTGCTCACTGAATATCATAATTTAGTTCAACGCTGTGAGAGCACACTATTAGTTAAATTGCTTCAAGAACCTAAGGTCGTTCTCGAAATAGGTTCTGAGATCGCCTACACCATAACGCAGCATGGCCAGTCGTTCGACTCCCATGCCGAATGCGAAGCCATTGTATTTACTTGAATCAATATTGGACATCTCCAGCACACGGGGATGCACCATGCCACAGCCCATAATCTCTATCCATCCGGTATGACTACAGATCCTGCAGCCCTTACCCGTGCAACTCACACAGCCCATATCTACCTCGGCAGAAGGTTCGGTGAACGGGAAGTAAGAAGGACGGAATCTTACCGGCATATCCTCTTCAAAATAGGCACGCAGGAAGTCGATCACCGTACCCTTCAAATCGGCGAAGCTTACGTTCTCATCGATCAGTAAACCCTCAACCTGATGAAACATCGGCGTGTGGGTAATATCGGAATCACATCGATAGACCCTGCCAGGACAGATCATTCTGAAGGGAGGCTCGCCACCCTCCATGACTCTTACCTGCACCGGTGAGGTGTGGGTGCGTAACACAGTACCAGGACTTACATAGAAGGTATCGTGCATCGCGCGTGCCGGGTGATGACTAGGAATATTTAACGCTTCGAAATTGTGATAGTCATCTTCAATCTCTGGACCGACGGCGACATCGTAACCACTGGTCTCAAATATGGACGTGATTCGGTCTATGGTAATCGTGATCGGGTGTAGGCCACCCTGACTCTGCCGTCTGCCGGGAAGAGTTACATCGATTGCCTCGCTTCTCAACTGTGCATTGAGGCTCTCTTCTAGCAGAGATGCACCCCTCAACTCAATCGCCTGCTGTACTTCTTGCTTGGCGATGTTGATGCGCTCACCCGCTGCCGGTCGTTCCTCAGGAGGCAGTTGCCCGAGGGATTTCAATAACGCGGTCAGGGTTCCCTTCTTTCCTAAATAGTGGACACGCAAAGACTCCAGCGATTTCTCGTCGCTAGAGTCTTTGATAGCTTGCAGAGCTTCCGCAAGTAGGGAGTTTGGATCTGCCATGAGCTACTTACCCAAAAAGGATTAAGCTGCGAGGCTAGCTTTCGCCTGATCTACAACTGCGTTAAACGCTGGCTTGTCATGGACAGCTAAGTCGGCCAACACGCGTCGATCGATTTCGATGTTCGCTTTCTTCAACCCAGCTATAAGCTGACTATAACTCATGCCAAGTTCGCGTGCCTGCGCATTGATGCGCGTGATCCATAGCGATCTAAATACGCGCTTCTTTACGCGTCTGTCACGATAGGCATACTGCCCCGCTTTGGTAACCGCTTGGGTTGCTACGCGATAGATACGGCTTCGTGCACCGTAATAGCCTTTCGCTTTCTTTAATACTTTCTTGTGACGTCGGTTTGCTGTGACGCCGCGTTTTACTCGAGCCATTTTAAATTCTCCTGATTATTTAGCGATTAGACTTCACGAAGCATGCGTTTAACTGCGGGAACGTTGTCTGCATGCACAGGACTCGTTCCACGCAACTGTCGCTTTCGCTTAGTTGTCATCTTAGTCAGGATATGACTCTTATAGGCGCTCTTGCGCTTGAAACCAGAAGCCGTTTTCTTGAAACGCTTCGCGGCACCACTATGGGTTTTTAGTTTTCCAGCCATTACATATAACTCCGCATTTGCTCCAATGTTTTAGTTAACGATTGGATGCTTTTAATAAATACCTAACAATCAAAAAGGCCAGCCTCCAATGAACCACTCGGATCCATCATGGATAATTGGAGGCTGACCCTGACTCTTGTTAGCGCTTTTTGACCGGTGCTAAAACCATTATGATTTGCCGGCCTTCCATCTTGGGCTCCTGCTCTACGGTGCCATACTCAGCAAGATCTTCTTTGATCCTGCTAACCAGCTCCATACCAAGATGTTGATGGGCCATTTCCCGGCCGCGGAATCTAAGCGATACCTTGGCCTTGTCCCCATCTTCTAGGAAACGTATCAGGTTGCGTAGTTTTACCTGATAATCCCCTATTTCCGTCCCTGGTCGAAATTTTATTTCTTTTACCTGAGTTCGTCGCTGCTTCTTCTTATTAGCAGCCTTTTCTTTCTTGAGATCGAATATGTGCTTGCCATAATCCATGATCTTGCAGACTTGTGGCTCTGCATCGGGCGCAATCAGCACCAGATCAAGTTTGGCTTCGGCCGCAGCCGCTCTCGCTTCCTCTAATGATTTAATGCCGAGTTGTTCTCCGGTCTCACCGACCAAACGTACTTCCTCAGCTTCGATAAACTCATTAATGATTGGCTTTTTAGAACTGCTCCTCATGATATGCGCGAACGCTTATTCCTCGTATTCGATGTCATTTAAATTCTGTGTGGTCTGTGCTACTCGCTACGGCCAAAACGGTCGACATCCAGGCGTAAGAGCGTACAAAACTCATCGAATGTCATCGTTCCCAGGTCTTCGCCTCCGCGTTTGCGCACCGCCACAGTACCGTCTTCTACCTCTTTATCTCCAACTACTAG
>CAXBLN010000214.1:0-5922 GCA_963976555.1 uncultured Gammaproteobacteria bacterium | reverse complement strand
TAACCGAGTGAGTAGGAAGAGATGAATGCCGTTCCCCCGTTAATTGGGTAGAGCCCGTTAATTGGGTAGAGCCTGAATGCCGTTCCCCCGTTAATTGGGTAGAGCCTCTGATAACGCATTGATATTTAAGGGGAATAATGGTGGGCCCACCTGGATTCGAACCAGGGACAAACGGATTATGAGTCCGCTACTCTAACCAGCTGAGTTATAGGCCCATTTGTCTTCACCTGACACTCGTACTCTTCGTTGTTCAAATTTTCTCGCTCAGTTACGTACTAATGTACGCTCCTTCACTCCAAAATTCGTACGCCTCGATTACGAGCGTCATGCTATGCCAAATAGTTAAATCTTCGCTTGAAGCCCGAGTACTTCGTTGGAGACAATTTTCTCCTCAGTCATGTACTGGCGTACACTCCTTCGTCTAAAATCTTCTCCGCCTCGTCTTCGAGTTTCAGGCTTCGCTTAAAGCATTCTGCTCGATAATTCAGAATTGCTCTGGCTGCAAAAAGGAACTGAATTCTACTTAATTATACGCCCGCTGGTAAGTCCTAAAAACCAGCAGCGTTCGCTTTTTCTACTGCCTTGAAGTCTGCCTGTACGTCGGCTGCGAACTGCACCGCGAAAGGGTCGGGGTAAATGTCCTCAGATCCTTTAGCAAGCTCCTCATAGACATGCACCGCAACCGAGTCTGGCGAGACCTTGTCCATAGGCACGTTCTTGGCCATGTCGGTATCGACGGGGCCAGGGAATACGCCAGCTACTAGCGTGTTCTGCGCGCCAAGTTCGACTCGTAGAGCCTGTGTTAGGGAGCGGCCTGCCGCCTTCGATGCTGAGTAGCCGGGCGCAAATGCGAAGCTGCTAAGGGCTGCTACAGAGAGAATATTGACGATGGCGCCGCCGCCGTTTGCCTTGAGTATCGGCGCCAAGGCGGAAGACATATTCATCATGCCGAAATAGTTAACTTCCATTTCCATGCGTTGGCCGTCTTTGTTTGGGTTGTTTACGACAGGACCGCCGCCACCCATGCCTGAGTTGTTGATCAGGATTTCTACATCGCCTGCAGCTGCTGCTGCGGCATCGATATGATCTTGATTGGTAACGTCCAAGGTGAGAGGCACTATTTTGTCGCCGTATTTCTCGACGAGTTCGGCCAATGTCGATTCATCTCTTGCGCACGCGTAGACTTTTTTCGCGCCCATCTCCAGTGCCTGAATTGCGAAGCTCTTGCCTATGCCTCTGTTCGAGCCGGAGATGAGAACTACTTTATCTTTGATTGATACGCCTGGCATGAAACTCTCCTGGAATTATTTGGTCTTTGCTTGCGAACTGCTGATGGCCGAACGCTGTGGAATCCTGCGGCTGGTGATTTGGGCTTAGGAAGTCTTGGCTGTACCGCCCGAAGCGGTGCAGCCAAGATGTTCGTATTTACTCGTCCAGGAAGCTGCGCAGATGGTCGGAGCGAGTAGGGTGCCTAAGCTTGCGCAGGGCCTTCGCTTCGATCTGACGTATGCGCTCTCGGGTTACGTCGAACTGCTTGCCTACTTCTTCGAGAGTGTGGTCGGTGTTCATGTCGATTCCGAAGCGCATTCTGAGCACCTTCGCCTCTCTGGCAGTCAGGCTGCCTAAGACATCCTTAGTGGCTTCGCGCAGGCCTTCATCAATAGACGAGTCTACTGGTGAGTCGACTGTTGCGTCTTCGATGAAGTCGCCCAGGTGTGAATCTTCGTCATCACCGATCGGGGTCTCCATGGAAATAGGCTCTTTCGCGATCTTTAATACGCGGCGTACCTTGTCTTCCGACATGTCCATGCGCTCGCCAAGTTCCTCTGGGGTTGGCTCGCGACCTTTCTCGTGCACCATCTGGCGCGAGATGCGATTCAGCTTGTTGATCGTCTCGATCATGTGAACCGGAATACGAATGGTTCTAGCCTGGTCGGCGATAGAGCGCGTGATGGCCTGGCGTATCCACCAGGTGGCGTAGGTCGAGAATTTATAGCCGCGGCGGTATTCAAATTTGTCTACGGCCTTCATCAGACCGATGTTGCCTTCCTGAATCAGGTCGAGGAACTGCAGTCCGCGGTTGGTGTATTTCTTCGCGATGGAGATAACCAGACGTAGATTCGCCTCGACCATTTCCTTCTTCGCTCTGCGAGATTTCGCCTCGCCTATGGACATCTGCCGATTGATGTCCTTGATCTCGGAGATCATCAGGCCAGTCTCTTCTTCGATCAAACGAATCTTCTTCTGTGCACGCAATACTTCGGTCTTCACGTTTACCAATAATTCCGAGTACGCTTCTTTTTCCTTGATGTGCTTGTCTATCCACTTGGTATTTACCTCGTTGCCAGGGAAGCTGGCGATGAATACCTTGCGTGGCATCTTGGCGCTGCGAATACACAGGCTCATGATGGTGCGCTCGTGGCGGCGCAGGCGTGTCAGCACGGCGCGAATGTGGCTTAGCAGTGGCTCGAACTGACGCGGTGTCAGCTTGAAGCTCTTGAACACTTCGCCCAGTTTTTCCAGCTCTTCTGCAGATTTTTCGTGTTCGCGCCCGCGCTTGCCTACGACGGCACTGGTTAGTTCGTATTGTGTGCGCAGTTCAGTAAAGCGGATCTTCGCCTCTTCAGGATCAGGGCCAACTGCTACCTCGTCCTCATCGTCGTCGGCCGCGTCTTTCTTCTCTTGGGCGGTCTGCTGACTGACAGCGGGAGGGCCAACAGGAATCTCTTCATCGGAGGTATCGAGATAGCCGGTAATGAGTTCGTTGAGTCTGCGCTCTTCGGTATCTATTAGGGCGTATTCGTTGAGCACGTGCTCAACTGTGCCGGGGAAATAGGCCATGGCCTTCATTAGTTCACGCAGGCCTTCTTCGATGCGCTTGGCGATCACGATCTCGCCTTCGCGAGTCAGCAGTTCAACCGTACCCATCTCGCGCATATACATGCGCACAGGATCGGTAGTGCGGCCCGCTTCGTTCTCAACGGCGGCGAGTGCGGCTGCAGCTTCTGCGGCGGCAACTTCATCGGCACCGGAATCGTTCTCTTCGTTGAGCAATAGCGCATCGGCATCCGGTGCAGCTTCAAACACCTTGATGCCCATGTCATTAATCATCTGAATAATGTCTTCAACCTGATCTGGGTCGGAGATGGATTCGGGCAGGTGGTCGTTGACCTCGGAATAGGTCAAATAGCCCTGTTCCTTTCCCTTTGCGATTAAGGCTTTGAGGCTGGATTGTGGTGCAATTAGATCGGCCATGAACTCTCGTCTCCCTGACGCAGTTGCCAGGTAGTGGGTGGATAAAAGTGAGCCGGGCATTATATAGGGTTACAGCACGGCTTGTACATCACTGAACTGGGTAAATTAGCTCCCGTTCAGGCCATATTAAATGGGGGTGAAGCGGTGATTTTCAAGGGTTTAGGCCAAGGCTTCAGGAGGCTCGTCGCCATTTGGGCGCTTCTTGGGATCAGTCAACTTTGACAGGGTCTCTCGTCGCTTCTGGGATTCGAGCTTTTTAATTACATCGGACAATATCTTGTCAAGAATCTGTAAGAACTCCTGTTCCAGACCTTCAATCGGCGTGATGTTCTCGCTCTTAAGGCGTGTTATTTGGTTGCCGAATGGAGACCCACTGCAATAGCCCAGTAAGGTTGGGGTGTCGGTGTCCGGGTCGCGCCTTATCATCTCGATTAGAGAGAGCAGCAACTGTCTTCCCTCATCGCCAGCAGAATGCAGGGGAGATAGATCCTGAGTGATAGCCAACGCGATATCTGGATTCTGTAGAAGCAGCTCGATCGCCTTCACCGCAGCTGGCTTATGGTAGACATTCAGATTCGAGCTTGTCGCCTTCGGCCTCGGACTCCAGGGCTCTCGAGGCTGATTTCCGTGCTCTGGATAGGGTGGCATAGTCGACGCGGGAGGTGGCTGCGTTGGCGCCGAATGATCCACCGCTGGCGGCGCCTGAGACTCGATCAAGCGGTCTAAAGACTCGGTAGAGACACCGAGTGTCTCTGAGAGTTTATCGAGCATTAATTGCCCATAGATGCCCTTGGGAAACTTCGCAATAAGCGGCTTGGCTACATTGCTCAGTCTGGCGCGACCTTCAATGGTCTTGATGTCCAGGCCCTCCGACAGCTTGTCGAAGAAGAACTGTTCCAGCGGCGTGGCCTTCTCGATCAGCTCATTGAATGCTTCCTCCCCAATCTCCCGCACTACTGTATCGGGGTCTTCTCCTTCGGGAAGAAACAGAAACTTTACCTGCCGGCCATCCTGCATCTCAGGAAGACTCGCCTCCAGTGCCCTCCACGCAGCGGTTCGGCCTGCATTGTCGCCATCGAAGCAGAATACGACCTCGGGAACGAGGCGGAAGAGTCGAGTTAGATGGCGTTCACTCGTCGCCGTGCCCAGTGTGGCAACCGAATTTCGGATACCCATCTGTGCCAGAGCGATCACATCCATATAGCCTTCCACTATCAGAATACGCTTGAGCTTATTGTTAGATTTCTTCGCCTCGAAAAGTCCGTAGAGCTCGGCGCCCTTGTGGAAGACTGCCGTCTCGGGAGAGTTGAGGTATTTGGGTTTGTCGTCACCGAGGACTCGACCGCCGAAGGCAATCGTACGCCCGCGGCTATCGCGGATAGGGAACATGATGCGATCGCGGAATCGATCGTAGTAACGTGCTTGCTCCGCATTAGAGCTCTCGTTGCCATCGGCATTTTTTGACTCTTTCTCGATGACCATTCCTGCCTTCAGCAGTGACTGTTGCTCGGTTGTCTCGCTAGAGATGGCCTTGAGTAAGTTGTCCCAACCCGGCGGGGCGTAGCCGAGACAGAAGTCGCGTGCTACTTCGCCGCTGACGCCCCGTGCCTTGAGATAGTCGACCGCCGATTTCCGCTGTTCGTGATGTCTGAGTTGCTGTCTGTAGAACTTACTCGCCTCTTCGAGGATGGCGAATAGCTTGCTGTTCTCGGATTGTCTGCGGTTTGCGGCTGCACTCTCTTCCCGCGGTACTTCCATGCCGTTGTCACGAGCGAGGGATTCGACAGCCTGAGGGAAATCCATCTGATCGAAATTCATGATGAAGCCGATGGCGTTGCCACCAGCACCGCAGCCGAAACAGTAATAGAATTGTTTCTCGGGCTGCACGCTGAACGAGGGAGTCTTCTCTTTGTGGAAGGGGCAGCACGCGGAATAGTTCTTGCCGGACTTCTTTAACGTGACGCGTCTATCTACAACCTCGACGATATCCGCTCGGGCGAGCAGATCATCGATAAAAGTTTGCGGAATAAGTCCGGCCATGTGCAATAGTCCAGGTTTGAGTGCTGCCAGGGTGCGTGTTGTCTGTGTCCGCCAGCTCAGCTATGACAGGCGTCGACTTCCATTGTATCCAAAACTAAGTGTAGTTGCTGTTGCAAAGAACTCGCGAGTATCGACGTGACGTAAGCGGGATATATTAGAGCGGAAAATCTTCGAAGTATTTGTTCTGGGTAACGCGCGGGTCTTAAGCGAGTAGGGCTTTGATCTGCTTGCTCACTTCCGCCATGTCTGCGCGACCGACTACCTGCGGGCGAACTATGTTCATGACCTTGCCCATCTCTTTCATCGAGGTGGCGCCAGATTCGGTTACGGCAGATTTGATAAGCTGTTCGAGTTCGTCGGCTTCTAAAGCCTTTGGCAGGAATTCCTGAATCACTTCGATTTCGAATTGTTCCTGCGCGGCAAGCTCAGGCCTTTGAGCTGACTCGTATTGACGAATCGATTCGCGGCGTTGCTTTATCATTTTGTCGAGAATGCCAATAATGCGTGCGTCATCAGGGTCGATGCGCTCATCAACTTCCACGCGCTTGATTTCAGACAGCGCCAGACGAATGGTGCCCAGGCGTGGCTTATCTTTAGCCCGCATGGCATCTTTCATGGCGTCTGTGA
>CAXBLN010000213.1:0-5967 GCA_963976555.1 uncultured Gammaproteobacteria bacterium | reverse complement strand
GGCACCAGCCTCGTGGCGCGGCTGATCGGTGGTTTGCCCGGTGTCAGCGCGATCAACGCCAGCCCCGTACCGGAGAATGAGGGCGTCTATCTGCAAGGCGTAATCTGGCATCTGTAGCGAGTTGTCTATCAAGTTCATGTCGAGACGAACCTCGGTCTGCAGCCCCGGGGGGCTCAACGGCACTTCCACCGCGATGTTCGCACTGAAGTCTCCTTCTGCCTGCCAGTTGGCAAAGGCATTCCGTAGATTTTCTCCTACTGCGGCATTCTGCAAATAATTAAGACCATCGGAAGTTGCACCATTGGCCACACCTACGATAGACAACCAATTCTCGCCGGCTTCGTTCTGTCTGATCGCGCCATTGACCGACGTTGCAACGACATCGAGGCTTGATGCCAGATTGACCTCGATATCGATGTTGTTGTCATCGGTAATGGCGAAGGCGGTCACGTCATTCAGGTTAGGCCACTCATCACTGAAGTTAAGTTCAGCCTCGTTCAGCAGGTAAAAACTTTGAAAAGTCTTCGTCGCTGCCTCTGCACCGGGCAATGTAGAACCGCGGAATATGGCTCCGCTATTTTCGGCAACACCGTCCAATAGCGCACCATTTAACCACTGCATAGTATTCGCCAGCCCCTCATCGACCTGCGGACCATCGGGAAGATACGCCGACCTGCCTTCCGCATCGAAGCGTAGGGCTCCGACGAGGAGTTCCAGCTCTGCGACTGGCTCTCCCTCGTTCGGGCGGTTGATTATCGATGTAAACTGCACCCGCCCCTCAACGATATCAGTCTCAGCGACAACGACGTTACTCTTCAACCTTAAGTGCATGCCTGCGCTAAGATCCAGACTGAACCCCAGACTGCCATTGACGTAGTTATGATCCCAGGTACTGGTAAATACATTCGGGATATTCATCCGAAATTGATCCGACTCGACTTCCGCGACGCCCGTAGCACGACCGTTAGCCAAGTCGTAGTCGACTTCTGCATAACCATCTATGCCCCAAATACTTGGAGAACCACGAACCGAGCCTACATCGAAGCTGTTCAGGTTAGTCTTGATGAGAACATGCTCCTGGCTGTTCTCATCAAGTGGAGCCTTGATGCTAAAGTTTTCCAACCTGCCCCTCGGCGCATACTGTTCTAATTGCAGTTGTGCGCCGTCACTCAACATGCCGCTGCTGACTACAAGCTGTGCTATAAGCGACACATCGATAGAATCGGCCCGCACCTCAACGCTCCTGCCAGGCGTTAATGCCATGAATATATTAAATGGCGTCCACTGCATTTGCTGCCAGGAGAGACTCATGTCGGACAGGGCCAGATCCCAGCCCTCGTTATTAACCTGCCTGCTCAAACTTGCCTTGCCCGACACGTCTCTGAGCGAGATGGAATCCGAGGCGCTGTTTTCAAGCGCCAGCGTATCGAGCTCTAGCTCTGAAATAAATTCGCGCATTTCACCGCGCGCAAAATTGAACCAAAAGTTTCCACCGCCGCGCAATTCCTCAACGCTCAACTCGGCCAATGACTGCCTATTGAAAATCTCGCTATAGTCTGCATTCGGAAGTTGTATATGCAACTGACCAGTCATGTCGGAAAGTTCGTTACCAGTGACTTCAAACGAGAGTGCCATCTCCTCGAGAGACTCCGCGAGGGTGAGATTTGCATGAAGGTAGTGCGTGTCATCGGAATTTGAGATGGTGGCGAAACCGTTTCTAAAACTCAGCGTCTCGCCATCGAAATTGCGTAGATTGATAACCACGTTGCTCAGGCTCAACTGGCTAAGCTGCTGCAGGGACTGATACAGACTGTCGAAGTCCACCGCCTCATCGCTATCCCCCGAGAGCCCGCGTAACTGCCAGGCACCTGATTCCAGTTGCTCCAGGTTTAGCTCCAGTGCTTCGACCACAAAGTCTTCTAGCACCCAGTGCCGTTGCCAGATGCTCTGCGGGATATCGACCACAACAGATGCTCGTTGCAGATAAAGCGCTGTCTCCTCACTAGCCGCAGCGCCGCTGTCGGAACCAGCAACCAGCAGCGAGAGACCATTCACGTGCAGAATCGGGTTAAAGCCCTCGAAGTCGCCGACAAGAGATTCTATTCGAATGGGTACGCCGCTCATTTCGAGCACCTGTTCTTCAAAAAAGGATACATAGCCAGAGACGGCAGGCATAAACTGGCGACCGGCACTCACATAGGCGGCCACCAGCACTAATGCAACTACCAGCATTAGCACGAGCTGTTGGCGAACTTTTATGAGTAGTGGACTTTGCATGCTCGGATCTTGATGTGGCTCTTGGTAGATGCTCCGCTGCCATGGTTACGAGTCGGAGCGCCGGCTTCTATGCGGTTATAGCGCAGGCTTGCTGAACCACAACTGAAAGCGAAAAAATGGCAAAGCCACGAAATTAGAGTCTTTCAGCCAGAGAGTACGACGTCGAACTGTTCTTGAGTATACATGGGTTCAACCTCGAATTTGACCGTCTTCGACACTAATTCTTGCAGCTCGGCGAGAGTATCAGACTCCTCGTCAAGCAGTCGATCGACCACTACCTGCGAGGCCATAACCAGCAACACATCATTCTCGTAGGCACGCGCCGCTCGCATGATTTCTCGAAATATTTCGTAGCACACAGTTTCTGGAGATTTCTGAGTGCCGCGACCATCGCACACCGGACATGCGCTATTCAGTATCTGCCCCAGACTCTCCCTGGTTCGCTTGCGTGTCATCTCCACAAGACCTAGCTCGGAGATTCCCGTGATGGTAGATCGGGCAGGATCATTCTCAAGCGCTTTGGCGAGCGCACGGTGCACCTGTCGTCGATGTTCTTCGTCGAGCATATCGATAAAATCGAGAATGACAATTCCACCCAGATTCCTCACCCTGAGTTGCCGCGCTATCGCGGTAGCCGCCTCGAGATTCGTCTTGAGAATGGTCTCTGCATGATTCTTACTTCCTATATAGCTACCCGTGTTCACATCGATGGTCGTCATCGCCTCGGTCTGATCGATAATCAGGTCGCCGCCCGATTTCAACTTCACCTTCCGACCGAGCGCCTTGTTGATCTCGTCCTCGATGCCAAACAATTCGAACAGAGGTCGATTACCGTCGTAGGACTCTAACTTCGATGCCGAACCGGGGATAAAGTCTTCGAGGAATTGGCGAATCTCTTCCAATGAGTCCTGATTGTCGACGCGAATCTTCTCCACCTGCGGGGTAATGAGGTCGCGCACGATACGCACGAAGAGGGGTTCCTCGCGATAGACTGTAGTGATTTTCTTGGTTCTTCCGATGCGCTCCGACACCTTAGCCCACAATCGGCGCAGATAGCGTACATCCTCGCAAAACTCTGCCGCCGTACCTCCCTCCGCAGCAGTACGGACGATGAATCCACCGCGGTCATCCCAGCCTTCTCCTTCCAGGCAGGATTCAAGCTGTTCCAATAGCCGCTGCCGTTCACTCGGCTCCTCGAGACGCTGCGACACTCCAAGATGTTTGTTGCGGGGTAAATAGACCAGGTTTCGCGAGGGCAGAGTCAGCTTAGTAGTTAGACGTGCCCCTTTTGTACTAATGGCATCCTTGGCAACCTGCACGACAATGTATTGACCCTCCCGAAGCAGTTGTTGTATCGACTTCGGCTCAGCATCCGTCGTTTCGAACCCGTCAGCATCGATCTCGGCTATATCGGAGGCGTGAATAAAGGCGGCTCTTTCCAGACCGATGTCGACGAAGGCCGCCTCCATTCCGGGCATCACGCGCGCCACTTTACCGTAGAAGATATCTCCGACATGGCCACGGTGATTGTGGCGCTCGATGAAAATTTCCTGCAGCAGGCCATGCTCTATGAGCGCTACGCGGGTTTCCATCGCAGTGACATTAATGAGGATTTCTTCGCTCATGGTCGCCTCTAATCTTTTGCCTGCATCGGCACCGCGAACTCGCTGAGGAGCTGCGCCGTCTCAAACAGCGGCAACCCCATTACGCCGCTGTAACTGCCTTGCAAATTTTCCACAAAAACTGCTCCGTAGCCTTGTATAGCATAGGCGCCGGCCTTGCCCTGTGGCTCGCCACTGCGATAGTAGCGCTGTGCCTCTTCGACGCTAATCTCGCGAAAGGTCACGCGGGATTCCGACAGCACGCTGCGCTGCTTAGTCTGGGACGCTACCGTCACCGCAGACAGGACTCTATGCTCGCGACCCGATAGTCGTCTCAGCATGGCGACGGCATCGTCCTCGCTCACAGGCTTGCCTAACACCCAGGCATCACAGACAACGCTGGTATCTGCAGCCAATACCAGAAAACTTTCACTTTCCTCATTCGCGGCTAGCTCTGTCAATGCAGAGTCGGCCTTCTCTTGTGCCATGCGCAGCACGTAGTCATGAGCAGGCTCTCTTGGGCGAATAGATTCGTCAATGTCCTGACTACGAACAGAAAAATGCACTCCAATCTGAGTAAGCAGTTCCTGCCGTCGGGCAGAGGCAGACGCGAGAATGATGGGCTTCATGGTAACTCGCCTAATGCACGTCGAAGCTGCGGCGAACCTGCCGAAGCAGTTGGAACAGAGACGGCCAGATAACAGCACTGGTGACGGCGCCCATAAGAAACATCAGGTTCGAGGTCACACTCTGTCCGGTGACGATCTGTAGCCAATTACAGAGTATGAGGTTCAGTCCTACCAGTGCCAGCACTAAACCGCTCTGCTGCAGAGAAGAGAACATGCGCATGCGCAGGTGCAGGCTAAGTGCCACATAGGCAATAACCACGAGAGCGAGTGCGTTCACGCCAAGTGTAGACCCTTCCAGCACATCCAGAACCAGGCCTGCTACCCAAGCCGAACCAATACCGACACGGTAGGGCAGAGCGATAGCCCAATAGATCATCACCATGGGCACCCACTCAGGCCGATAGTTCATAGCCCACTCGGGAAAGGGAACGATAGCCAGAAGATAGGCCAGGAAAAAGCTTAGGAGAATTACCCAGATCGAATGTGGTCTCTGCTGCATCGCTGGCCCTATTGCACCCCTGGCTCGGCAGCGACCTGAGCTGTCTGCTCTGCAGCAACAGACTCATCGACCGGGTCGGTTTGATCGACAGCCTCATCGACTTCCGTCTCGGGGACTATATCGCCGCGGGGTTCTTCGATGTTGTAAACCAAGACGACATGGCGAGTGCTCTCTATCTGCGCCAAAGGCCTTGCCCTCACCGTGGCAAAATCCTGCCCTGGGTCTGCATACACGCTGATGATCTCGGCAACCGGATAATTCTTGGGATAGACCTGGCCCATTCCAGAACTCACTAATATGTCGCCAGCCCTCATGTCCTGCGTCTGCGTGACGAAATCCAACTCCAACTCCGTTGCGGTAGTCCGACTTCCTCTTGCCAATGCACGCTCCCCATTGCGATTCACTTCAACCGGCGTAATGTGATGAGAATCGGTAATCAGCAAGACCCAGGAGGTAAATGGCAGCACTTCCTCAACCTGCCCCATCAAGCCCTTCGCATCCAGGAGCGCCTGACCGACGAAGACGCCATCGCGAGCACCCTTGTTTATCAGCACTCTCTTCGAGTAGGGATCGGGGGAAATATTGATAATCTCAGCAGCCAACACCTCGCCATTGATTCCGCGAGTGGCCTCATCCAATGCCCGCAGCCTATTATTCTCGCTGGCGAGACTCTCGAGAAGCTGTAACTCTCGCTGTGCTACCAGCAGGTCGGCGCGAAGATTCTCGTTTTCTTCAAGCAGGTCGGTGCGAGACACGAACACATCGTCGATAAAGAAGGAAACGCGAGTGGGTATATCCGCGACCCAATAGACAGGAGAGGTTGCATAGCCGAGGCCGAAGCGAATACGCTCCAGATAGCCGAAGCGCGCATCCGCGACCATGATGCAGACAGAGAGGACGATAAATGTGAGCGCCCTGTACTCAAGAGCGACACCTTTTATAAACAGAGTCTTATCGATGG
>CAXBLN010000212.1:0-6019 GCA_963976555.1 uncultured Gammaproteobacteria bacterium | reverse complement strand
CAGCAGATTCGCTCACGAATAGAGAACGGTCAGTTTAGAAACGGTAGTGGTAGCCTCAAAGAAATAGAGATCGATGATAAATATATAGGGGACATCTGTAGCCGAGTTAAGTTAGCGAAACCGCTGAAAGTTGTAGTTGACTGCGGCAACGCCGTGCCGGGTAAGATAGCCCCAACATTGTTCGCAGCGCTAGGCTGTGACGTCCACCCGCTGTTCTGTGAGATCGATGGGAATTTCCCCAATCACCATCCTGACCCGACGATACCTGAAAATCTGATAGCTCTCGCCGAAGCCGTACTACAGAACAATGCAGACGTGGGCATCGCGCTAGATGGCGACGGAGATCGTGTGGGGCTTATTACGAACCATGGAACGTTTGTGGGTGCCGATCGCATCATTATGCTGCTCGTGCATGCAATTGTCCCCAATTATCCAGGCAGGGCAGTAGTCTACGATGTAAAGTGCAGCAGCAAGCTCGGCGACCTAGTTAAAGAGTGTGGCGGCTCTGCGATTATGCACAGAAGTGGTCATTCCTTCATGAAGCAGAAGATGCAAGAGTGTGATGCCATCCTCGGCGGTGAGTTCGCTGCCCATATCTTCATTAGGGATGATTGGTTCGGATTCGACGATGGTCTCTACGTTGCCGCGCGGCTTCTACAGATACTTAGCCAATCAGATCTATCCAGCGAGGAGATATTCGATCAGTTCGTCACTGGCATTTGTACTTTAGAGATCAAGATCGAAGTGCCAGAGGAAGAAAAGTTCTTGCTAATGGATCGCCTGTTAGCGCTTGCAGATTTCCCATCGGCCCGGCGCATTACTCTGGATGGCCTGCGCGTCGAGTACGCTGACGGTTGGGGTCTGGTGCGCGCTTCGAATACAAGTCCTGCTTTGCTGCTTCGGTTCGAGGCAGATACTGAGATTCGGCTGCTAGAAATACAGAGTGACTTCAGAGCTCTAATTCTCAGTGCAGATAAAAATTTAGAAATAGGCTTTTAGGACGCTATAAATAGCTGAGGGTCCTATGATCATGCAGCTTTAAAAGTTAGCTCTGGCTCGATCCAACTCACGGAACAGACACATGTCTTTATCACTTAGCAACGCCAAGAATATCGCCAAGGTACTTACCGAGTCGCTTCCTTATATACAGAAATTTACAGGGAGCACGGTGGTGGTTAAGTACGGTGGCAACGCTATGGTCGACGAAGAGCTTAAGCAGAGCTTCGCTCGGGACATCGTTTTGATGAAGTTGGTTGGCATCAATCCAATCGTCGTCCACGGCGGCGGCCCCCAAATCGGTAGCCTATTGGAAAGGCTGAATATAGAGTCCAGCTTTATCGACGGTCTTCGGGTCACCGATGGCCAGACCATGGATGTCGTCGAGATGGTGCTCGGTGGCCTGGTGAACAAGCAAATCGTAGCACTACTGAACAAGAATCAAGGCAAAGCCGTCGGAATTAGTGGCAAAGACGGCAACCTGATTCGAGCGAAGAAGCTGAAAATCAAACGCAAGGATTCCAAGCCCGCAGACGAAGGCATCGACATCGGTCAGGTGGGAGAAGTGGTTAGCATCAACACCGAGATCCTCGAGATAATGAAGGATAGCGATTTCATACCGGTGATCGCACCGATTGGTGCCGACAGCGATGGCGCGACTTATAATATCAACGCCGATTCCGTGGCCGGCGAGATCGCCAGCGTCCTCGGTGCCCAGAAGCTTATTCTCCTCACTAATATTGCCGGAGTTCAGGACAAGCAGGGAAATGTACTAACCGGACTCAGCATTAAGCAAGTTGACAAGCTAATTGCCGATAAAACAATACAGGGAGGCATGCTCCCCAAGGTCGAATGCGCTCTGAACGCCGTAAAGAGAGGTGTTCACAGCGCCACGATCGTCGATGGTAGAGTGGAGCATGCAGTACTTCTGGAAATTTTTACCGACGAGGGCGTCGGTACTCTGATATCCAAGAGCGGTCTGGATAAGAATGAGTCAGGCCTTTAGAGCACATGGACAAAGCTAACAAGATTTCTCGCAAAGATCAGATCCTACAAGCGTTGGCCCGCATGCTGGAATCGGCACCGGGTGAACGGATTACGACCGCCGCCCTCGCTCGCGAGGTCGGGGTATCCGAGGCCGCGCTGTACAGACACTTTCCGAGCAAGGCGAGAATGTTCGAGGGGCTCATCAAGTTCATCGAAGAAACACTGTTCGCTAGAATTTCCAGAATTATTAATGAGGAAGAGAGTGCCGAGCTGCGATGCCAGAATATTCTGCTGCTACTACTTACCTTCTGCGACAAGAATCCTGGAATGACGCGTCTTCTCACTGGCGATGCGCTCGCTGGCGAGACTGAGCGGCTACGCGAGCGTATCGCGCAGTTCTTCAGTCGTTTGGAGTCTCAGCTCAAGCAGGTACTACGCGAGGCGCAGATCAGAGAGAATCTAAAGACAACCATTTCTCCAGCCATCCTGGCAAACCTGCTACTGGCATCCGCAGAAGGAAAATTGGCTCTTTTTGTGCGCAGCGAGTTCAAGGTTTCCCCGCTCGAAAATTGGGAAACTCAGTGGGCGTACTTAAGCCACAACCTGCTAGAGCCCTATACTGCATCATCCGATACCATAGCCTGAATCACTAGGCAGAGATCCCGTACTCTTTACGATAGGCCACAACCGCATCCAAATGCGGTTGTAGATTCGCGTCGTCGACCGTCATCAGATAATCCACGATGTTCTGCAGGCTAATTATACTAACAACCTTTATTTGGTAACTTTGTTCAATCTCTTGAATCGCAGAGAGACTGCCAGTTCCCTTTTCCTGTCTATCCATAGCCACGGCGATACCGTTCAGGTGCGCACCACTGCTGCTAATAATCTCTGCGGCCTCTCTCACTGCGGTACCCGCAGTAATCACGTCGTCGACGATAAGCACATCGCCGCTTAGTGCGGCGCCAACTATCGAGCCGCCCTCTCCGTGATCTTTCGCTTCTTTCCGATTGAAGCAATAGGGCTTGTTCACATTGTGCTGGTTCGCCAGAGCGATCGCGGTTGCAGTTGCCAATGGAATGCCCTTGTAAGCAGGCCCGAATAGAACATCATATTCGATGCCAGAGTCGACTATCGCATCGGCATAACTTCTCGCGAGAAATGAAATTTTCTGGCCGGTATCGAAAAGGCCCGCATTGAAAAAATAGGGGCTAATCCGACCCGACTTGAGAGTAAATTTCCCAAAGCGCAGAATCTCATTCTCAATCACGAAGTTTAGAAAATTCTTCTGAAAAGTTTGCATCGCTGCCTCGCTCTAAATCTTGTTTTAGGACAGAGCCTGTTTCTGTTTAGCGACTAGTTCTTCTATGCCACTCTTGCCTAGTGCGAGCATTTCCAACAATTGCTCATGACTGAAATCGCCGTCCTCTCCCGTACCCTGCACTTCGATGAAACCACCGGATTCAGTCATGACTATGTTCATGTCCGTCTCGGCATTGGAGTCCTCGATGTAATCGAGATCGAGCACAGCGCGCCCTTGATAAATGCCAACCGATACCGAGGCAATTAATTGCTTCGCTGGATTACCGGTGACCATCTTATTGGTAATCAGATGGTTGATTGCATCCATCATCGCAACACAGCCACCGGTGATGGACGCAGTCCGTGTTCCGCCATCGGCCTGTATCACATCGCAATCGACTTTGATCGTGTGTTCCCCCAACTGCGTCAGATCTATCGCCGCTCGCAGCGAGCGACCAATCAGCCGCTGAATCTCCAGGCTTCGGCCCGATTGCTTACCTCGTGCTGCCTCTCTATCCATGCGCGTGTTAGTAGAGCGCGGCAGCATGCCGTATTCCGCCGTGATCCAGCCCTTGCCCGTACCCTTCAAGAATCTCGGAACAGACGTCTCGACGCTGGCGTTGCAAAGCACTTTCGTATCACCGAACTCGACCAATACCGAGCCTTCTGCGTGTTTCGTGTAGTTTCTGCTTATAGAGATGTTGCGCAATTGATCCGCGCTTCGTTGGCTTGGTCTTTTGAGTTCAGTCATAATTTTCCTGTCGGTTGATGTCTGCAATTGCATTACTTGCCGTTGACAAATTATCCTCGATATTGAGTGTTATAGCGAGCCGCCAGTCCTTCGCCTATATGACCAAGACCGAGAGCAAAGTACGCTGTGATTACATCGCGATTAGGTTAAAATGTTTCCATCAGGTTTCAGCCCAGCATTCGGACATCAGACTATGACACTAAGTATGACTGCCTTCTCAAGGCAGCAGCACGAACAAGAGTGGGGCTCACTCACCTGGGAAATTCGCTCTGTTAATCACCGCTATCTGGAAACCAGTGTGCGTCTTCCGGAGTCGTTTCGAGCCTTAGAGAACGCGGTACGTGAAGCTGTGCGCAAACGTCTCACTCGCGGCAAGGTGGAATGTGCGCTTCGCTTCCAGTCAGAGGCGAACGTTTCTAATGAGCTACATCTCAATAAGGTACTCATTCAGCAAGTCGTTCAGGCTAACGCTGAGATCGAACAGATTACCGGCTCGTCGTCCAACCTTAGTAGTATGGAAGTACTTCGCTGGCCCGGCGTCATCGAGGAGCAGGACTTTGACAAGGCAACTATCGAGAAGCAGGCGCTGACATTGTTTGGCACAGCACTCGATGACCTGATTGCTACAAGGGAGCGAGAGGGCGCAGAACTACAGGGCTTCATCAACCAGCGCATTGACTCTATCCGAGAGATCGTAGTTTCTGTTCGCGAAAAGATGCCGAGCATATTGGCGAAACAGAAACAAAACATCCTTGATCGCCTCGAAGAGCTTAAAGCAGAACTCGAGCCGACTCGCCTGGAGCAAGAAGTCTCGCTACTCGCGCAAAAAGCAGATGTGGAAGAAGAGCTGGACAGACTCGACTCTCACCTGAACGAGGTCGCGCGCGTGTTGAACGCGAAAGGCCAGAAAGGCCGTCGCCTCGATTTCCTCATGCAGGAACTAAATCGCGAAGCTAATACGCTTTCTTCGAAATCCATTGTCGTCGACACCACACTAAGCGCCGTGGAACTGAAGGTGTTGATCGAGCAGATGCGCGAACAGATTCAGAATATAGAATAACAATGAACTCGAAAAAATCCGTATCGAGGACCTCTCTGTATGTCTAAAGGCACCTTATTCATCGTTACCGCACCCTCCGGGGCTGGCAAGACCAGCCTGGTAAAAGCGTTGATCGAGCGAGAGCAGCGTCTCCGTGTGTCGGTATCCCATACCACGCGCCCCAAGCGCCCCAGCGAAGAGGACGGCGTGAATTACCATTTCGTAAATAAGGCTCAATTCATGGAGATGCTACAGGCCGGGGCCTTCTTCGAGAGCGCCGAGGTCTATGGCAATCACTACGGTACATCGCAGCTGTGGGTGAATGAGCAACTTAAATCCGGCTTCGATGTAGTACTCGAGATCGATTGGCAGGGCGCGGTGCAGGTACGCAATCTCAATCCCAGCGCCTGCTCCATATTTATTCTGCCACCCTCACTGGATACACTAAAAACGCGCCTTCTGGACCGAGCTCAGGACGATACCGAGACCATCGAGAAGCGCATGAAAGAAGCAGTGGCGGAGATTTCCCATGTCGCCGAGGCGGATTTCGTTGTCGTCAACGACGAATTCGACACAGCACTTATGGACCTTTCTGCCATTATCAGGTCTAGAAGGCTCACTGTAGCTTATCAGGAAACCAATCAGGCCGACCTGTTAGCCAGCCTCACCCAGCGCCAATAGCCAAGATTCCGGCATTGCGCCCTAGGCGCGACAAACAAGAATTGTATGCATTCTTAGCCAGAATTCAGTAGAATCCTCGATCCTCGTTGAATATGCTCCCCGGGGCTACGCTGGCCGCGCTCGTGAGCGCTTGTAATCGTGCAGACCAGCACCATGTTATTAAGAACATTAAGGGTTTGGTATGGCTAGAATCACTGTAGAAGATTGTTTGGAAAACGTTGATAACCGCTTTGAACTGGTGATGGTATCCAGCAAGCGTTCGC
>CAXBLN010000211.1:0-6109 GCA_963976555.1 uncultured Gammaproteobacteria bacterium | reverse complement strand
GTCTATGAGTTAGGCGAAGCCTCTGCAAAAGACATGGAGGCACATCTGCCGAACCCACCAGGCTACTCGGCAATCAGAGCCACTATGAGCAAGCTCGAGACGAAGGGCTTCCTCGCGCACCGTGAACGGGACCTGAAATATATCTACTACCCCTTGATCGACCATCAACAGGCGCGGGAATCTGCATTACAGCGTCTACTGAAGACATTCTTCGACGGCTCCGCCTCTCAGGCCATGAGCACTCTATTGGACCTGAATAAGGACAGCGTTACCGAAAAGGAATTGGACGAATTAAATAAGCTGCTGGAGAACGCCAAGAAAGAGAAGAGAATCAGTAAATAAGAGACGCCGAGACGGAAGATATCCACAGTCGGCAGCTTAGTTTCGCACAGACCAATATAGGCCCACTCTCGACGCCTGTGATGCCTCGAGTAGGAGAATAATAATGACAGCACTTTCGGTAATTGCTGCGCTGAATGTACTCGAGGCGCAACATGGCTTGCTGTTCTTTCTGATTGATCTGAGCCTGAAATCCACGTTGGTTCTGGCGGCTATATTCGCGATACAGTTGCTCATGGGAAATAGAAGCCCGGCAACGAAAAGCATCGTGTGGATGATGGCCTTTGCCGGATTGATTCTACTTCCACTGTTTCATGAGATAGTACCTACCATCTCCTTCTCGTATAGTTATCAATCTACTCTAGAAATTTTTTCCGGAACCGAACAGTCATCCACAGCCTTTTCCACTCAGGTTGACTCTATAGCGAACAGCCTCTTTGGAATTGCACTGAGTTACCTTCTCGTGTGTTTGCTTCTGACATGCTATCTACTTTCCGGAATCTTGAAAGTAGTACTACTGTCGCGGCGCGCGAAACCATTCAGACACGAGGTTGCAATCTTCAAGCTGCAACACCTACAGCAGATCAATGGGTGCTATCGTAATGTAGAGCTATTGATAAGCCCGACTATTTCCTCACCATTGACCTGGGGATTGTGGCGGCACAAGATTATTTTCCCCTTGGCGGCTAATGGCTGGAGCAGTGACCTACTACAACAAGCCATCAGTCACGAGTTAGGTCACGTGCAGCGCGGAGATTGGATTCTTCAGATAATCGCACGGATCACGGTTAGTCTCTATTGGATCAACCCACTCGTGTGGTTAGCGCATAGGAAATTGCTTATAGAAACCGAAAAGGCCTGTGATGATGTCGCTGTGGAGAATTCGGGCTCCCCGCTGTCCTATGCACAGAATCTACTCCAGCTAGCCAATAGCTTTAGTTCTCAGAGATCGCTCATGGCTCCAGCACTCCTCGGGATTCAATCGTGTTTGTCGCAGCGTATCAGACATATACTAAGGCAGCAGGTGAACAGGCATAGCAGCGATACCAGTCATATCTTGCCCAGCCTCATCTTCGCCGCACTAATCGTTGCGCCTTTCTCCGCATTGAACATACAGCTCAGGCAAGTCGATTTACCAAGCCAAATGAATTTTGAGCGTCCGATTATTTCGGTGTCATTCTTCCCAAACGATTCCAAAGAGCATTTCATACTGATGGCCGAATTTAAATAATTCGGCGCGAGCCCAAGAACTGTTTCAATCCCAAACGCACCGAGACAAGGAGAAGCGATGATGTCAGCTATTGCCCGAGATTTCTTCAAGATAAATGCAGTCGTAGTTTTAGCGGCTCTGGTTACCTTTCTACTGTTCTACTTTATGCAGTACCTAATCGAGACCGAGTCGGACCGGCCGCAGGTGATCAATATAATTCCCATAGGGGATAGCACGGTTCCAGAGTTCGAACAGGAACTATTAATCAATGAGGTAAAACCTGAGCCTATACCCACAGAAAAGTTTCCTATTGTCAGCGAGCCTACTCGAAATTCTGAAATTTCTTTCGGTCCCAGCTTGCATATTACCCAAGAAGCTCCAGTGCTCGATACATCTCCTCAGGGCGTGATACCTATGGCGAACAACGTCATGATTCCCTTGATACGCACGACTGCGAACTATCCGAGTCGCGCACTGCAAAGAGAGATTGAAGGTTTCGTTGAGCTGTCGTTCACCGTCGACAGATTCGGCAGCGTTATCGACCCAATCGTTATAAACGCGGTACCCGAGGGGATCTTCGAGAGGTCCGCGTTACAGTCGATCAGCAAGTGGAAATATTCACCGGCGATGAATAACGGGGAAGCCATAGCCACTTATGACGTTAGGCAACGCATCGTATTTCAGATTGACCCAGATTCCCGGTAGCTGACCTTAGCCATTTACAGTCCAGGGACGGACTACTTTTTAACCATTCTTAACTGACGTTACCCAGACCCATGGCACGCTCAGCCAAGCCACGCCGTACTGGTGGCAATAGATCGATAGCGACAAGGCCAAACTTCCTTAACCACACCTTCGCCTCGTTGTTGCTCGAGAAGAGTTTCGTCACGTTATGCGTGAACTGCGCAGTCTGCACCTGATCTTGTTCCTGTTCGGCTACGTACTCCAATAAGGTATTCATTTCGCCCAGAGCCTGCCCGCGTCGTCGCGCGCCTAGCAAGACGTCGACCAAGGCCTTTGCGTCACGCAGGGCGAGGTTTAGACCCTGACCGGCGACAGGATGGAGGGTATGGGCAACATTGCCCAACAGAGCTAAACCAGGACGAACCTGTTCCTTAGCTAGTGAGAGACTCAACGGGTACACGAACCTTTCTCCGACCTGCAGAATTTGCCCCAGCTTGAATCCGAATCTCTCCTGCAGCAGCGACAATAGTTCCGCGTCTGCCAGCACTCTGAACTGATCTGCCTGCTCGATAGAGAGTGTCCAGACGAGTGACCCCCGATTCATCCCATCGATAGACGTTAACGGCAGTATCGCGAGCGGGCCGGAATCGGTAAATCGCTCATAGGCTATATTGCCGTGTGGCTTCTCGAAGACGATGTTCGCAATGAGCGCGTGCTGCTCGTAGCGCTCGATCGATCGCCCAATCCCGAGCTGCTCACAAACGGGAGACTTTCCGCCATCGGCGAGAATTAGCAGTGAAGTGTCTACCACCGCTTCCTGCCCATCTACGACAAGGCTAAGGCGCATACCCTCTTCAATCGCTTTGGCAGTGGAAACCGTGGCGGGACAAAGTAAATCTACTTTTCCCGAGTTATCCAAATATTCATTTAGCACCTGGCCCAGTTTTCTATTCTCAACCACATAGCCAAGAGCATCTACCTTCTGCTCTTCTCTATTGATGACAACGGAACCAAAACGACCCCTATCGGAAACTTGAATTTCATGAATAGCCGAGACCGCCTCTCCTAACTCTTGCCATACGCCGATACTCTCAAATATTTTCCTGCTACCAAACGAAAGTGCAGTGGAGCGTGCATCGAAACTCGATTGATTCGCGATGTCTTCGCCAGGGGGGATGGCTTCGATGACCAATATGGAGAATGATTGTTTGCCCAAGGAATTTTCTAATGCACAGCAAAAACTCGCACCAACCATGCCGGCGCCGACCACAATGAGATCATAAAATTTTTCTGGCTTGGATATTTGCATTTCTAGTGAACAACACTCGACATAAAAGATTCGATTTCGTCGACTGTTTTGGGAATGCCCTTGCTGAGAATCTTGTAACCCTGCTTCGTTACTAATATGTCATCTTCGATGCGAACGCCGATGCCACGCCAACGCTTCTCAACTTTTTTATTGTCCGGTGATATATAGATACCTGGTTCGATCGTAGTCACCATGCCTGGTTCAAGCAGTCTCCAGCGATCATCTATTTTATAGTCGCCTACATCGTGTACATCCATACCGATCCAGTGTCCCACGCGATGCATGTAGAAGTCGCGATAGGCTTCGGCCTTTATTAGCTGACTCGCTCGCCCTTTCAGAAGCCCGAGCTTAACCAGGCCTTTGGTGATTACCTTAACTGACGCGTTATGTGGTTCATCCCAGAGGGCTCCCGGCTTGATCGCTTCTATTGCCGCATTCTGTGCCTCTAACACGAGCTCATAGATGGCTTTCTGCTCAGGCGAGAATTTCCCCGACGCAGGAAACGTTCGTGTGATGTCAGACGCGTAATATTCGTACTCACATCCCGCATCTATTAGTATCAGGTCGCCCTCTTTAACTTCCGCATCATTGCTGTTGTAATGCAAGATGCAGGCATTCTCCCCAGCCGCCACTATGGAATTATAGGCCGGGGCTCTGCTGCCATTTCGAGTAAAGGCATAGAGCAACTCGGCCTCCATCTCATATTCCTTGATTCCCGGCTTACAACAAGCCATCGCACGGCAGTGACCTTCCGCCGATATCTTTGCAGCCTGCTGCATCAACTTGATCTCTCCCGCGCTTTTGAACAGACGTAGTTCGTGCAGCAGGTGGTCGAGTACCAGGAATTCTCCCGGTGGATGTGCACCCATCTTCGCCTTATTACGAATAATCTTAACCCAATCCATAACCTGATCGTCGAATTGATCGTCTTTACCCATGGAGTAATAGACGCGATCGCGCCCTTCGATAAGCCCAGGCAAGATGTCATCGATATCGGCGATAGGGAAAGCATCGTCGATTCCCAATTCCTCACAGGCAGCATCGGGTCCCATTAGAACGCCAGTCCACAGCTCTTTCTGCCTGTCCTTCTCCTGACAGAAAAGCACGCATTCTCCCTGTGCTCGCCCCGGGATGAGAGCAAGGAAAGCATGCTCCTCGGTAAAACCTGTTAGATAGTAGAAGTCGCTATTCTGCCGGTACTGGTATTCGGCATCATTGTTACGCATTCGTGGCGGCGCCGACGCCAGTAGAGCGATACTATTTGGCTCCATCTGCGCCATGAGTTCCTTGCGGCGAAGCTTCATTTCACGGTATTTACTACTCATTCCTACCTCAGATTGCTACATTTAAATTCAGCGCCCAAGCATATAGCTGTCTTATAGGGGAACCAAGTACCAATTTTTACAATTCCATTATTGACCCCCCAGCAACACACCTCTATAGTTGGGTTATTGTTAATGTAAATCCTAAACTAACGCCATTAGTGCATTGCGGGCATTGAGATTTAACACCGCGAGAGAATAAGAGAAACTGCAAGATGAGTGAAGACAGATTCGAAGCATTGAGCGAGAAAGTCGATGATCTTATCGACCTCTGCGCGGACATGAAAAGGGAGAATCAGGCCCTGAAGGCCGGAGAGAATTCCTGGCAGAGTGAGCGCAAGCAATTGATGGATAAGAATAAAGAAGCCAAGTCGAAACTGGAGTCTATCCTCGTACGCCTGAAGGCGATGGACCAATCCTAGTCAAGCTTCGAGCCGTCTTGATATTAAGTAAAATTATTTGGGTAATGCAATGAGCGAACAAAGTACATCGGTGCAGGTAAAAATTCTCGATAAAGAGTATCAGGTTAATTGCCCTCCCTCCGACCAGGAAGCCTTAATTAAGTCTGCGCGCTATCTGGACGAGAATATGCGTAAGATTAAAGGCCGCGGCAACATTCACGGCGTCGAGAAGATTGCTGTTATGGCCGCCCTGAACATCACCCACGATATGCTACGCAAGAACCGACTCATCAATGAGACACGCCACACCACAGCACAGCAGGTACAGGGCATCGAAGCGAAGATCGACTCCGCTATAGCCAACAGCCGCCAGCTAGAAATCTAACGCCAGCAAAGCAGGAGAGATGCCTCACCGTCTCTCCTCAACTCCGTCTTTGTCTCCCTTGCTCTTTTAAACCCTCTGCCTATTGTCCAATAGGCGAATCCATCACCGCTCTCCACCCACCCTCCTTCCCAAAAACCTCTGCCAACCCCTTCGCCAACATGAATTCATCACCATACGGAGCCTGCAGACTGGGTATCCCAGCGAACAGTCAGGTCCACAGGCCCGTTCGCAGGGATACCCAGTCTGTAGGCGATGCAACATCACCCAAAAAGCCCTACAGAGGTTTCCCCCACCTCTACTATCCTTCTGCCTGTGTAGCGATATATATACCTAATGCGATAGTTCCCTGTGCATTTGCCCATCAAAAGTGTTCTTGAGCCGATGTGTTTTCTACATTGTTCGTATAAACCCTCTGCCTATTGTCCAATAGGCGAATCCATCACCGCTCTCCACCCACCC
>CAXBLN010000210.1:0-6183 GCA_963976555.1 uncultured Gammaproteobacteria bacterium | reverse complement strand
CGCGATCCCGAGCAAACAAGTCGGCCAGCGTGAGTGCCAGTATGAAAGAGGCCGGTTCACACATGTCGGACCAACGCGGGGTCTGGGAAGATGTAGCCCTGTATTCGAGGACACTAAAGGTGGATTCGCCGACTGATTCCATGTCTGATATTTATGACGGCCACGAATCCTCATTAGATAATTACAAAAAAGCCTTTAAGGCCGGCACCAATCAAGTAGGAGCGCTATTCGCCGTAAACGGCCGTATACAAGGGCTGGAAGTGTTCGATAGCAGCATAACTTTTGCCAACTACCTGGAACGCTTGGTGTCCAGTTACGCCACTACCTGCCTGGCGGAGCGAGGTGAACTTGAGTTTGTAGCCACACCAGATACTACTGATTTCCTTGATCGTGTTGGAAAGGCTAATACAGAGTGCTTTGAAGCTTTAGGCGAGGGTGATGACATTCGCCTGTCTGGTGTAGGCCTGACTGGTGGAGCGCTAATGGTGGGGGACCGTATCTTCCACCTGGTGGCGTTTGAGCTGCAGAACCCAAGCAATGAGTCGCGACATCGCGCTGAGAGCTATCGTCGCCCTAGACCTCACTAACAGAGCCTGGATGCTCAGCAAACAACAGGAGAGTACATATGAACTTGACTAGACATGCTGAAAGCCGAATGCAACAACGTGGAATTAGCAGGCAGGCCGTGGATTACCTGCTCGCCTACGGCCGCGAGAGTTATGACCATCGCGGGTGTCAGGTAATCTGGTTCGATAAAGTAACGCGCCAACAGGTTTGTGATGAAGAAGGGGGCGAGGTAATGAGTAAACTGGGCAAGTGTCTAAACACCTATGCAGTAATAGATCTGGAAGGAACTGTGATTACAGTAGGCCATCGGCACAAGAGAATTTGGCGGCATTAATATAAATACCGAACCAGGATCAAGGAGAGCCGTCAAAAGGCGATCAATACGAGTAGAAGTCAGATAAACAAGGGAACAAGTAATCAGATAAAATTACCAGCTAATAGGCAAATCCATCAATGGCGGCTATCGTGAAACCAACTCTCTCCAAGTCACAGTACATCAAAGGGCTGCAATGCCCGAAAGCGCTCTGGTTCCATAAATACAGAAAAGACCTGGCCCCGGAAATAACGCCCGCTAAGCAGGCAGTATTCGATACGGGCCACGAAGTAGGGCTGTTGGCACAAAAGTATTTCGAAGGAGGTATCGAGGTCATTGCTGATTATTGGGATATTGAAAAGTCGATTGAGTTGACGGGCCAATATGTTGAGCAAGGCTATAAGCAAATTTATGAAGCTACCGCCTTACATCCCGCTAACGGGCTCTACTCACGCATTGATATATTGCGCAAAGTGGATGACTCAGATCAGTGGGATTTGGTGGAAGTTAAAAGCTCTACGTCGGTTAAGGACTATCACCTAGATGACCTGGCGTTTCAGTACTATGTTTTCAGCAACGCGGGCTATAACATCCGCGATTGCTTCATGATGGTTATCGATAATCAATATCAGCGTTCCGGCGAGATAGACCCGCAGGGTCTATTGAGAATGGAATGCATAACCGACCAGGTAATCGCCAAACAAGAAGAAGTAGAATTCAGAGCTGCAAAGCTGCTTGCGGTTGCAAGCCAACAAACCGAGCCGGCAGTGGATATTGGCGCACGTTGTAATAAGCCGTTTGAATGTGATTACAAGGAGCACTGCTGGAAACACGTGCCGGACTATTCAGTTTTTGATATCTACCCGTCCGCAAAGGCGGAAAAAATCGTTAATAACATTAGCAGTTTCAATATTGACGATATACCAGACGAAGCGCTTCCCAGTGGAATCAAATTGATAGACATTTCCAGCTATCGCAGTGGCGCGATTATTGTTGATGAACAGAATATAGATAAGTTCATGCAGCGCTTGGAATACCCTCTCTACTATCTCGACTATGAGGCAGTTTGGCCTGCAATTCCTTTGTATGATGGGGCTAGGCCATACCAGCAAGTACCATTTCAATTCTCATTGCATATACAAAGTAGCCCAGATGGCACTCTAGAACACCATGAATTTCTCCATACAGATGGAAAAGACCCAAGGCGTGCTTTTGCGAAATCTCTAATTGAGGTTTGCGGAAATCTAGGCTCGGTCATTGTGTATAACCAGAGTTTTGAAGAAAAACGAAATGCGGAATTAGCGAGAGACTTTCCAGAGTTCGCTCAGCCACTAAATAATATCAATGCCCGGATGGTGGACTTGCTGGTGCCGTTTAAAAGCCGCTGGCTTTATCATCCCGATCAGAAAGGCTCAGCTTCAATCAAATCGGTACTGCCTGCATTTTCAGCCTTGGATTATGCAGAGATGGATATTGGCGGAGGCGAAGAGGCATCAAGGCAATATAAACATTTTGTCGAAGGAAAGATTGGAGATAATGAAATTGAAAAGCTGTGGGCTGACTTGCGCAAGTATTGTGCGTTAGATACTCTAGCGATGGTTGAACTGATCGGAGTGTTAGAAGGGTATAGGCAGGAATCTAGTAGGTAGCCCGATTTGAAACTCTCTTGTCGTTGATTACTATTCCACAAGGTAAGAATATTTAGGGTCAGGCCACGTTTTCAATTCTCTCGAGCTTACTTAATCGTGGTCTCTAATCGGTTTGGCAAACCAATCTCCGTACAAAAGCAATTGCACTAGATAGCCTTGTGACCTGGAATTCTAGCTGCTTCAGCTTTTGGAAGTCGAAATATTCGACTACCCCTCGGTTGTAGAAAATGATTTCATCTGCAACTACAGAGGCGGGTATTTTTTTTGCCTCCAAATACATAAATCGTCTATTTTTCTCCACGGAAGTCAGAATGAGGAATGTAGTTCCCGCCGATTCAATTCGTTTCTCAACTTTGCAGCAAGTCCAAGGTTTTGAACGATAACGCTTAGCGAATTCAAACTCAGGATCATGATAGATATGACTTCGACAACTAGCGATCTCTAAGCAATCATTGGCAGAGCGTAAGGTTGGATACCTAAGTACTATTTTTTTCGCTGTTCTAGGTGAGCTTATTGAGTCAGTGTTATCCATGCATTCGTGTTTTGGCCATGGCGGACCAAGCTCATCGAAATAGACACGACTTCCATGCTTGTTCTGATAGTAGAATACTAGCTCGCCGCACACAGGGCACATTGCGTTCGGCTTAATAAAACCCGATGTGAAAGAGCTATTCGCATTTAGATTAGCGAGCTTATTGGTGTAGTATGCAGAGAAACTGCTACTTCGTCCCCAATCATATCTTTTTACCCAATGCCCTGCCACCCAAATGGATTCTCCAAAACCATTTTCTCTGTAATGCCCGCTGCGCCAAAATTTTGTCATAGTCAACACAAAGTTCTAATAGTGTATCCATAAATCAGGGACAGACCGCGTGTTGCTAACTCACTCGGGCCTATTTAATTGTGGCCTGTACCCATTCTTCTAAAATGGAATGGAATTCTGGCTGTCCCTGACCCATTTATGGGTTGAGTCTGCTTTTTGCCGCACTTCACAACCAATCCTAACAAATGCTTACTCTATGGTGACTGTTTGTTAGGTTCTTCTTATAGGACTATTACCCCACTACAATAGTGGCCATTCCGAATTAAACACTATATTCTCTTTCAGGAATAGAGGTAGTGGATGCGCTACTAATTTGGTGGGTTTTATATGTGGTCGGATGCAGATCAGGCGCAGAATCTAAAGCCGATATGTGGCCTATTCCGCTTATTTCCTAGCTCGGTCCTATTCTTTCAGTGGCTATAGAAGCATAGCTCCCTAGAATAGCTAAACAAGTAATGAGTGAGTAGGCCACTAACCGAAAAGGTCCTGCAATTGATTCGCGAAATGATCGTGAGGAGAAAAGTATTACTAATTTTGAAAGCAGCCCCAACAATAACAAAGAGCTGCATGATGCTAATTTCGATGAGACTATTCCATTTGCAAATGACGGCACCTCATTCAACCCGACATTATGTTGCAATAAAGGCGTCTATACGGTTGGGGGAAAAGGTAATGAAGTTAAGTTCCGAAACTTTGTTGAGGCACTATGTTATTTGCGAAAGATGAAATTATCAAAGTGGCGACGTCCAAATCAGAACGGGAACTGGGGAATTGTTACAGTGAAAGAGTGGAAGCATCCCCTAGCTAAATAGCTGCGGCGATGGAATGCTGGTGCACAGATGAAGGCGTTTGTCTCTGTCTGCATTCAAAGTCCCAGTGATTTGATGTGGAACTGGGAAATCTAGGTGCAGGCATATGACATCCAACAGGGAAGACATACTTACAGCGGGAACTCAGGTCCGGCTAATCGGCGATCCTGGTCGTACAGGGGTCCTAACTGGTAGGACGAGGGATAGGGCGGGCACAGTCAACTATCAAGTTTCTTTTCCTGAGGGTAATAGCTATCAACCAGGGTATGAAATTGAAGCTATAGATAGCGACAATTCAGACCCTTATGCAATGATCGAGGGTGGGAGATTTGGCCGAGTTTCCGACTTTCGTCGGAATTTATTGCACATCCAGCTCAGCGGCCGACTAGCAAACTTGGTCTACAGTATGGAAACGACTAATACTGATTTCTATGCTTATCAATTCAAGCCCGTTCTTTCCTTCTTGGACTCACCTTCTAATGGGTTATTGATCGCAGATGAGGTTGGGCTTGGCAAAACTATTGAAGCAGGCCTCATTTGGACGGAACTAAGAGCCCGTTATGATGCTCGACGCCTCGTGGTAGTTTGTCCAGCTATGCTTAGAGAGAAATGGCGAGAAGAGCTGAAGGCACGGTTCGGCGTAAGTGCAACTATAGTCGACGCTTCTGGGCTCGTCGATGAGCTAAGGCAAAGCAAATATGAAGTTTCAGACGGTAAGGCGATCATTTGTAGTATGCAGGGGCTCCGACCTCCCCGTCATTGGGATGAAGAAGAGAAACCCACGAGCTCTAGGGGGATCTTGGCTAAGCTACTAACTGAGCTAGCCAACAATGACCCCATAATTGATTTGCTTATAGTCGACGAGGCGCACTATCTCCGTAATCCAGAAAGTCAAACCGCAAAACTTGGCACAATGTTGAGAGACGTATCTGCGCACATTGTTCTCTTGTCCGCTACTCCGGTAAATTTGAAGGAAGACGATCTTTTCCACCTCTTAAGATTAGTTGATCCTGATTCATTCGCTGTCAAAGATTATTTTCCCCAAGTTCTAGAAGCAAATCGTCCGCTGCTAGAAGCGCGCGAACTAACCCTAAATAGGAGCTCAACTAGCGCTGAGATTAAAGAGCTCCTATCTTCTGCACTAAAACATGAGCCTCTAAGAAATAGCCTCCAACTAAAGAACCTTATCGATGCGGATATAACTGATCGCGCTTTGGAAAGTGATGCTGAGAGAGTACTTCTCGCTAATAGAATAGAAAAAGTAAATCTACTGCGCCATGCGGTTAGCCGAACTCGAAAAGTAGAAGTGACTGAGTGGAAGGTTGTGAGAGAACCGTTCACTGAGCTTGTGAGAATGAATCAGGCGGAAATTGACTTCTACCATGATGTCACGCAAGCAGTACAGACTTTTGCATCATCTTCAAATGTTAGCGCAGGATTCTTGCTTGCGAGTCCGCAACGTCAGATATCAAGTTGTATGTATGCTGCGCTGGAAGCCTGGAGCCAGAAAGCAGCAGTCGATAAAGAGCTGGTTTATGAAGACCTCGGGATTGAAATCGATAGCTCGGCTGAAATCAGCCCGCTTATAGAACATCTTGCTAGAACTGTGCTTCCAAATCACGACAAGGAGTTGCTTAGGCTGCATGACAGCAAGTTTGAGCGGTTCGAGCATATTCTCCTGAACTATTTGCAAGAGAATGGAAATGAGAAAGTGGTGGTTTTCTCATACTTTAGGAAAACCCTGGACTATCTCTCAGGACGACTAGAAGAGAAGGGCATCAAAAACCAAGTCTTAGTTGGAGGTATGGCGCGGCCAAAGCAAGAAATCATACATGAGTTTAGAGAAGACGCCACAATCAAGGTACTACTATCGTCCGAAGTAGCTAGCGAAGGTGTAGACCTACAGTTCTGCCGATTCCTAGTAAATTATGACTTGCCTTGGAACCCAATGAAGATCGAACAACGTATTGGTCGGCTTGATAGAATTGGACAGAAAGCGGACAAGATCAATATTTGGAATCT
>CAXBLN010000209.1:0-6267 GCA_963976555.1 uncultured Gammaproteobacteria bacterium | reverse complement strand
TTGACCGGTTTCTCTTTTTGGGAACATCGGCAAAATTCAAGTATAATCTCGCCTCCTCAGCGAATAGGACGCACTCTAGCAACGGCTAGGAGATTGAGCAAGCGGCAGTTTGTAAATATTTGAACCGCTTCCTATTCGATACCGACACGAGAATTCCCGGAGAATCTGGATGGCTTTAGACAAGTCTGAAATAGAAAAAATTGCCCATTTGGCACGCTTACATGTCAGCGATTCTGAGGCCGAAGAGGTCACGTCTCGCATCACAGATATCCTGGCGCTAATCGACCAGATGCAGTCAGTAGATACCGATGCGGTTGAGGCCATGGCCCACCCACTCGAAGTAGTGCAGCGTCTTCGCGCCGATGATATTACCGAACAGGATCAACGTACCGAGCTGCAGAAGCTCGCCCCAGCCAGCGAAAATGGCATGTACCTGGTACCCAGAGTGCTCGATTAGCCTGAGCCAGCCCTGCCTAGCCATTAGACAGCAAACAACCAACACGCAACTCTTTCACCAAACGGAATGCACAAATGATTAATAGCACCGTCGCCGAAATCTCCGCCGCACTAGCCGCGGGCGACATCTCCAGCGTTGAAATTACGCAGGCCTACCTTGATCGTATCGCCAAACTCAATGGCGAACTAAATGCCTATATTACGGTCTGTGAAGATTCGGCCCTGCAACAGGCCGCGGCAGCCGACACAGAACGCGCAAACGGAAACGCGAGCCCACTACTCGGCATTCCTCTGGCCCATAAAGATATCTTCTGCACCAAGGACGTTCTGACAACTTGTGGCTCACGCATGCTGCACAACTTCGTCTCTCCCTATAACGCCACCGTCGTGGAACGCTTCATAGATGCCGGTGCCGTCATGCTAGGCAAGACAAACATGGACGAGTTTGCGATGGGCTCCTCCAATGAGACCAGCTACTACGGCGATGTGCGCAATCCCTGGAACACCGAATGTGTGCCAGGTGGCTCCTCCGGTGGGTCTGCCGCCGCAGTGGCAGCCGACCTCTGTGCGATGGCAACCGGCACCGACACCGGTGGCTCTATACGTCAACCTGCCGCCTTCTGTGGCGTGACAGGCTTTAAACCCAGCTACGGTAGAGTCTCCCGCTGGGGCATGATCGCCTTCGCCTCCAGCCTCGATCAGGCCGGACCGATCACGAAAAGTGCGGAAGATGCAGCCCTAATGCTAAATGTGATGTCGGGGCTGGACAAGAAGGACTCTACCAGTATCGACAAGCCAGTCGAAGATTTCACCGCCACGCTAGAACAACCTCTACAGGGACTTCGCATCGGCATTCCAAAGCAGCATTTCGCTGAGGGGCTGAGCAAGGAGGTCGAACAGGCTGTGCGAGATGCGCTCGCTGAGTATGAAAAGCTCGGCGCAGTAATCAAAGAGGTCGACCTGACCAATAGCCACCTTTCCGTTTCCGCCTATTACGTCATCGCCCCAGCCGAGGCCTCGGCCAACCTCTCGCGCTTCGACGGCGTGCGCTACGGATATCGCTGCGAAGACCCGGTCGATCTCGAAGACATGTACAAGCGAACCCGCAGCGAAGGCTTCGGCGAAGAGGTTAAGCGCCGCATCATGATCGGCACCTACGCCCTATCTGCTGGTTTCTATGACGCCTACTACCGCAAGGCGCAGAAGATTCGACGCCTGATAGCTGACGACTTCGACAGAGCCTTCCAGGAGGTAGATGTCATAGTTGGCCCGACTTCCCCACACACAGCTTTCAAGCTGGGTTCGAAGAGCGACCCGGTTTCGATGTATCTCGAAGACATCTATACCATCGCGGTCAACCTCGCCGGCCTGCCTGCCGCCTCAATACCTGTCGGCATCGCCAATGGCCTGCCCATGGGCATGCAGATAATAGGCAGCTACTTCGATGAGGCCAAGATCCTCAATGTGGCACACCAGTTCCAGAAACATACCGATTGGCACAGGCAGAAGCCCACTCAAAGTGTATCTAGTGAAGGGGAGGCCTAATCATGGAATGGGAAACAGTCATTGGTCTTGAGGTTCATGTATCGCTATCCACCAAGTCGAAATTATTCTCCGGCAGTTCCACCGAGTTCGGCGCCGAGCCAAACACGCAGGCGAGCATCTTCGATTGCGCCCTGCCGGGCACGCTTCCCGTTCTGAATGAAGAGGCGCTGCGCATGGCCGTTCGCTTCGGCCTGGCCATAGGCGCCGAGATTGGTAAACGATCGGTATTCGATCGCAAGAACTATTTCTATCCGGACCTACCTAAGGGATACCAGGTTACGCAACTGGACTTCCCAACAGTTGGCAAGGGTTCTCTCACTGTGACTCTGGCCGATGGTAGCGAAAAGGTCATCGGGGTGACTCGCGCGCATATCGAAGAGAACGCGGGCAAGTCGCTACACGAAGAATTCAGCGGCATGTCCGGCATCGACCTGAATCGCGCTGGCGAGCCTCTGTTGGAGATCGTCTCCGAACCCGAAATCACCTGCGCCGAAGAGGCTGTCGCCTACCTCAAGAAGCTGCATACTATTATTCGTTATCTGGATATATCTGACGCGATAATGGCGCAGGGATCTATGCGCTGCGATGTGAACGTTTCGATTCGCCCCAAGGGTGAGACCGAATTAGGCACTCGGACCGAAATAAAAAACATCAATTCTTTCCGCTTCGTGGAGAAGGCAATTCATTCCGAAGTTCAGCGTCAGCAAGAAATTCTGGAGGACGGCGGAAGGATCATTCAAGAAACGCGCCGCTATAACGCCGACAAGGACGAGACAACTTCGATGCGTAGCAAGGAGGTAGCCAACGACTATCGCTACTTCCCCGAACCAGACCTACTGCCCGTAGTCATCGACGACGACTACATCGCCGCCGTTAAGGCCCAGCTCCCCGAGCTTCCCGATGCACGCAAAGCCCGCTTCGCCAGCGAATACGGCCTGAGTGACTACGACGCAGGTGTGCTGGTGAGCAGCCGCGAGATGGCAGAATACTACGAGATCGTGGCAAGCCAGAGCGGCGATGCCAAACTCGCAGCGAACTGGGTCAGCCAAGACCTTCTTGGACTGCTCAATAAGCACAACTGGGAGATAGGCGACTCACCAATTCAGGCCGAGCGCCTCGCGATGCTTATCGCCCGCATCAAGGACAATACAATCTCAGGCAAGATCGCCAAGACAGTATTCGAAACTATGATTGAGGACGAATCCGACGTGGACGCGATCATTGAGGCTAAGGGTTTAAAGCAAGTCACTGATACCGGAGCAATCGAAAAGCTCGTCCTGGAAGTCATTGATAATAATCCTGACCAGGTTCAGCAATACAAAGACGGCAAGGAGCAAGTTATCGGCTTCCTCGTCGGTCAATGCATGCAGCTATCAAAGGGCAAGGCAAACCCGGCGCAGGTCAACGAATTATTAAGAGAGAAGATGCAATGAGGGAAGAGAAGAAGACTGGTGCAGCCAGAACGCAACAGGCGACTCGGAACGAAGAATGGTCCGATGAGCGGCTGAAGGCTTGTCTCGATGTGCTTCCCCCAGAGAGTATGCCGCGGGAATACAACATCTTGCTGCGCGCCTATCGCGGCATGACTGCGGATCTTTTCGCACGCTTTATTGTGTTCTACTGCGAGGCAGGCTTAGACATCAATGTGAGCCTGGATGACGGCAGCACCTTTCTCGATCTGGTGTCGCGCCATAGGATGTCGGAGGAGTACGCCCAGATTCTGAAAGAGGCGGGCGCCAGCGGGAAAACGATTTAGCGCGAGCGCTGGGGTGGTCGTCGACCGCCGCCGGGCTTGCCAGCGGGCCTAGCTGTGCTTTTCGCCTTAAACTTACTCGGCCTCTCGAACGCGGGAGCGGCAACTAGCTGTGATTCTTGTGGGTGAATGCAATCCAACTTCGCACCGAGTTTCTCTTCTATATCAGGCAGCAGGAACGAATCTTCCTCACAGGCGAAGCTAATAGAAGTACCTATCGCCCCCGCCCTACCCGTGCGCCCAATGCGATGCACATAATCTTCCGGCTCTTCTGGAAGCGTATAGTTAATCACGTGTGTGACATCGTCGATATGCAGTCCGCGCCCAGCCACGTCGGTGGCAACCAATACCTTGATCTTGCCGTTCTTGAACGCCTCCAATGTGCGCACTCTCTGATTCTGCGCAATCTCACCGGAAAGCATGCCGCATTCGATTCCATTCCTGTGCAGGTTGTCCGCTAGTTTTCGAACCTGATCGCGGCGGTTGCTAAACACGATAATTTTCTCGGCCTGAGGCTCGGAGATGAGGTTATAAAGTAGATTGTATTTGTCCGCCGTGGTCACCAGATAGACGATCTGATCGATGTCCTCGGCAGCCACGCGCTCCGGCTCGATCTCCACCATGATGGGATCGACCGCCCAGCGCTGAGCTAGCTCGATAATAGCCGGTGTAAAAGTCGCGCTGAAGAGAAGTGTCTGCCTGGCCTCTTTCTTCGGCGTGCGCGACACGACCGAGCGCACCTGCGGAATGAATCCCATGTCTAGCATGCGGTCGGCTTCGTCTAGCACCAGCACTTCCACCGCGCCTAGATGCAGGTTGCCATTCTGCACGAAATCCAGGAGTCGACCAGGCGTCGCCACGACGATATCGACTGGCCTGGCATCGAGTGCCCGATTCTGTTTCGCGTAGTCTTCGCCGCCAACCATAGTGACGACATGCATGTCGCAGCCGTCGGTAAGTAGCTGTGCATCGCTGGCGATCTGTATTGCCAGCTCTCTCGTGGGCGCTACAATCAGAGCACGGGGCTCGGCGATATAGCGCTCCTCTTCGATTGGATTCGACAGAAGATCGTTAATAATAGTGATAAGAAAGGCGGCCGTCTTTCCGGTACCGGTCTGCGCCTTGCCAGTAACATCGTGGCCCTGCAATGTGTGTACCAGCGACTGCGCCTGAATTGGCGTGCAAAACTCGAAGCCAATCTTCTTGATGGCGTCGGCTAGCGGCTTCTGTAGATCGAAGTGGCTAAAGGGGAGCTTTGGCTGTTCTGTAGCTGAATCCATATTTACCAATTCTATATCTATAGATGTATGGGGATATTACGGCATAGAACCAAAGGGAGCGCTGCCGATTGGAGCGCGAGCATCATAGCCCTATGCGCTGGACAGTTCAAACTTTGTGCAGGCTATTTGAGGAGCGCAATGAGCAGAATGCCCGAACTGCAGGCCCACAGCGGCAATTCTAGCCACCGCAGGCGCCGCAGTCGCTATCGCGGGGTAGACGCATCTCGCGCCATTGCCCGGTGCTGGCATCGAGCAAAAGCAGACGGCCAGTCAGTGACTCACCTATCCCGCAGATTAGCTTAATCGCTTCCATCGCCTGCACCGCGCCAATGATTCCAACCAGTGGCGCCATGACGCCGTTTTCTGCGCAGGTCGCATCGATGTCGTCGCCCTGAGAGTAGAGACATTGATAGCAGGGACTCTGGGGACTGCGGCTGTCGAAGACCGCAACCTGCCCTTCCATGCGAATCGCCGCACCTGAGACGAGAGGTTTTCCGTGTTCGATACAGGCTGCGTTGATTGCGAAGCGGGTAGTGAAATTGTCGCAGGCATCGACGACCAGATCCGCACCGCTGACGGCATCGCTGAGCTCAACACCGGATAGTCTTTTCTTTATGGCGGTGATCTTTAGGTCGGGATTTAGACCCAATAAGATTTGTTGTGCAGACTCTACCTTGGCTTGACCGATGGTCCCATGGCTATGCGCGATCTGCCTCTGTAGATTCGTTAGCTCCACGATATCGTCATCGGCGATGATGAGATGACCGACTCCGGCTGCGGCCAGATACATGGCCGCGGGACAACCCAAACCACCCATGCCCACGATGAGCACGGTGGAATCGATTAGCCGCTGCTGTCCGGCGATGTCCATCTCCGGCAGCATAATCTGTCGGCTGTATCTGAGTAATTGTTCGTCTTTCATCGCTACCTTCTTCTGCGCCTCACGAGGAAATTAAATTTTATATTGCGCCTTGGTCATCCTGTCTCGCCCGGCCAAATCCTGCAAGCATTCGATAGCCTCGTAGCCAGCCTCGAACAGAATTTTCCTAACAGCCTCTCTCTGTTGAAACCCGTGCTCGATCAACAGCCATGAATCCTTTATAAGGCAGCGCTTCGCCTGCGTGGCGATGGCAAGTATATCTGCCAGGCCGCTGTCTCCGGCCACCAGTGCAGAGATTGGCTCGAACGGCAGACTGCCCTCCGTCAGATGTCTATCGCCCTTCTCGACATAGG
>CAXBLN010000208.1:0-6269 GCA_963976555.1 uncultured Gammaproteobacteria bacterium | reverse complement strand
GCTTAATGTTGAAGGTCTGGGCCGCCAGCTGTACCCGGAACTGGATCTCTGGACAACCGCCCTTCCCTATTTGGAGAACTGGAACAAGAAACGACTTAACCCTTTTACGTTGCTGGCTAGAATTCAGGAAAATATACCCAACTGGATCGATCAACTGCCACAGGTTCCCCAGCTTCTGATCGACGCAGCTACCGAAAGCAAGAAACTAGGTGAGATCAATGAGTCGCTGCAGTTGCAACAGAGTCAGTTGCAAGCAAATTCCGAGCGCCGCGAGCGAAGAGTCCGCCTCCTTGGCGGTACGTTGCTTGCAGCAGCCGCGATCAGTCTCATCCCTGGCGTTGCTCCAGGCACGGAAAGTCTGCCTCTGGCTACGGTTTACCTCGCTTTGGCGGGTGTTTACCTTTTGTATTTTAGACCTTGAGGCTGCATACTTAGCCGATGCCCTCCTATCTCGACGAAATTAAATGGAACGATCAGGGTCTGACCCCTGTAATCACTCAAGACGCGGGTTCCGGGCGAATTCTGATGCAGGCCTGGACGAACCGAGAAGCGCTACAGACGACGATTTCAGAGGGGCGAGCGGTATACTGGTCACGCTCACGCTCGAAGCTTTGGCGCAAAGGTGAGGAATCTGGCATGGTGCAGAAACTTGTAGATGTTCTGCTCGATTGCGACAATGACTCACTCTGTTATCGAGTTGAACAGGTAGGCGGCATAGCGTGTCATACTGGTCGAGAAAGCTGCTTCTATAAGAAGTTGACGAATGACAGCTGGGAATCTATTGATCCAGTTTTGGTTGATCCTGAGCAACTTTACAAGACTTAAACCATGAGTGATGTACTAACTGAATTGGCTGTCATTCTGGAGCAGCGAAAGAAGTCTTCCGGTAGCGACTCTTATGTAGCCAGTTTGCATGAGAAGGGTCTCAATAAAATACTGGAAAAGGTTGGCGAGGAAGCCACCGAAACAATATTGGCGGCGAAAGACTGCGCGCAAGAAATCGAAGGCGGCAAACAATCCGTCATCAATGAGACTGCAGATTTATGGTTTCACACGATGGTCATGCTAAGCCATCTTAATCTGACGCCCCAACAGGTGTTGGATGAGTTAAAAGAACGTTTTAAGATGTCGGGCCTTGAAGAGAAGGCGTCGAGAAAAAACTAGTTACCGATACGGATATGCTCGTATCAGATTTGGAGGTTTATCATGGGTGGAATTGGAATTTGGCAGTTACTGATTGTTCTGTTGATCGTAGTAATGCTTTTTGGAACGAAGCGATTAAAGAACCTGGGGTCAGACCTTGGTGGTGCATTGAAAGGTTTTAAAAGCGCCATAAAGGAAGATGAAGACGAAAAGCCAGCGGAGGAAGACGACAGCGTCACCGGCGAGACTATCGACTCCACAGCCAAAAAAGTTGAACCCAAGTAAGCAGCCGCACTGTACTCAAATGCTATGAGCATTACATCTCCACTAACAGGCTAGCCCTGTGATTCCGGTTATGCACTATGTTTAACATCGGCTCATTCGAAGTCCTGCTGATATTCATCATCGCGCTGCTTGTACTTGGCCCTGAGCGGTTGCCGGGTGCTGTGCGCACGACGGGCCTTTGGATAGGCAGATTCCGTCGCAGCTTCTATAAAGTGAAGAACGAAATAGAAAGGGAGCTGAATGCCGATGAAATTCGCCGTCAACTCCACAATGAAACTGTTATGGCCGAAATAGAAGATGCGAAATCGAATATCGAGGGCATGGCGAAAGACACAGAGAAATCAGTCAATAACATCGTCAACTCTGCGAACTTCGATCCCGGCGCCTCGCAAGCAGCAGCCGATGCAGCAAAAAAGAATAGCGATGACGAAAGCGCAGCCATTGAGTCTCTCTCATCGAGCGACAAGTCACTGAGCGATGAGCTCAAGGATGTCAGTAATCAGGTAGATCAGGTGACGAAACAGATCTATAGCGGCGGCAAGAACCCAAGGCTAGCTGACTCTCAAAACTCAACAGATATCAAGAAAGATAATGACAATAGTTGAAGAACAGATTGAAGAGCAGAAAGAGCTGACCCTCATCGATCACCTGGTTGAACTGCGGGATCGAATTCTCAGAAGCATCATCGCGATAATCGTAATCTTCCTCTTGTTATTCTCATTCTCGAACGATATTTACTCCTACGTCGTTGACCCACTGAATGAGGCTCTACCGGAAGGGTCTACGATGATAGCGATCGATCCGACCTCGCCATTCTTCGCACCGTTCAAACTCACATTCTACGTCTCATTTCTGCTGGCCGCGCCCTACGTGCTCTATCAGCTGTGGTCTTTCATAGCTCCAGGCCTTTATAAGAATGAGAAGAGCGTAGCCATTCCACTCTTTATATCTAGCGTCCTTTTGTTCTATGGAGGGATAGCGTTCGCTCGATACATCCTTTTCCCGTTCGCTTTCGCCTTCTTTATATCTGTAGCCCCGGTGGACATTGCGGTAATGCCAGATATTAATAGCGTGCTCAGTTTCGCACTCACCATATTTCTCGCCTTCGGCTTCGCCTTCGAAGTTCCTATCGCGGTGTTTATTCTCATCTGGACTGGCATAGCCGAACCGGACTCTCTCACAGAGAAGCGACCCTATGTGATCGTCGGCTGCTTCATCGTGGGCATGCTATTGACCCCTTCGGACCCATTCACGCAGTCGATGCTGGCAATACCGATGTGGCTTCTATTCGAAGTGGGAATTATCGCCGGACGCATGATCAAGAAACGACAAGCAGAGGAAGAGGCCGAGGCCTCGGAATGACTATAGAGCTATACTCTTAGAATAAAAGTGACGGGACCGTCGTTCTCCAAACCAACCTGCATATCTGCTCCAAACTTCCCTGACTGCACAAACTCGTGTTGATCTCGTGCAGCCTGCACTAGCTTGTCGTAGATTATTTCGGCTTCGACCGGAGGCTTAGCTGTTGAGAATCCGGGGCGAAGTCCCTTCTCAGTATCCGCAGCCAGAGTAAACTGGGAAACGAGCATTAGGTCGCCACCGACATCTTTGATATCCAGGTTCATCTTGTCGTCGGAATCAGAAAAAACACGATAGGCGAGAATCTTTTCTAACAGCTTCTGAGCGAGCTTGTCGTCGTCGTCCTTCTCTATGCCGATCAGCGCAAGCAAACCTTGGCCAATGTCTGCATGAAGCGTGCTTTCGATATGGACATGCGCCCAATTTACCCGCTGAATAAGTGCAATCATACAACCCCCCTAACTTATGGACTCAAGCTTTTTCGCTATATCTTTAGTTGCACGGATTAACGCATCAATCGTTCCAGGCTCTGAGGCGGAGTGCCCAGACTCACGGACGATGTGCAGTTCCGCCGTGGGCCAAAGCTGATGCAATGCGTGTGCGTTATCGAGGGGGCAAACCATATCATAGCGGCCGTGAATGATTCGACCTGGTATAGCCTTAATGAGATGCATATTCTCCAGAATGTGATTCTCGTCAATAAATCCCTTATTCACAAAATAGTGACTCTCGATGCGAGATAGCGCGAGCGCGTTGTGTGGCTTGGTAAAGCCAGCTAGCGCCTCTGGGCTTGGCCGCAACTTGGAACAGTTTCCTTCCCATGCTGACCAGTGCTTCGCGGCAGCCATGCGTGCGAGTTCGTCATCGCCGGTCAGACGATCATGGTAGGCCTTTAATAAGTTGCCTCGCTCGGAGAATGGAATATGATCGACGAACTCAGCCCAGTAGTCTGGGAAAATTCGATTAGCACCTTCTTTATAGAGCCAATCGAAATCACATTCTCTGCAGAGGAATATTCCCCGTAATATTAGCGCTCGTACTCTTTCTGGAAACGCCTGCGCATAGAGCAAGCTCAGGGTAGAACCCCAGGAGCCACCAAAAAGCACCCAGCTTTCCACCCGCAGATATTCGCGGATCGTTTCGATGTCGGCGATTAAATCCTGCGTCGTATTGCCCTCGAGTTCGCCATGGGGAGTCGAGCGGCCGCAGCCTCGCTGATCGAAGGTGACAATGCGGTATACGGCAGGATCATAGAAACGGCGGGAGCTCGCGTCGCAGGCACCGCCCGGGCCGCCATGTACGAACAGGACAGGAATGCCGTCGGGATTTCCCGCCTCGTCGACATACAACTCGTGTAGACCGGAGACTTTGACGCTGTGGCGCTGGTAAGGCTTAAGTTCGGGAAAAAGAATTTGCATGGCTGCAACCTAAATAGGACTAATCGGGTATTCATGCCCCCGGTAGAGGACATGAATACCTATGTTAGGACAGCGAGCCACTAGACGCTAGCCTCGCGCTGTAGACCCACGACTGTGCCGCTTGCGTTCATTCTCAGTAAGCAGCTTCTTGCGTAGACGAATATTTTCAGGAGTCACTTCAACCAACTCATCGTCAGCGATGAACTCCATCGCCTGCTCGAGGGTATGCACGGTCGGAGGTGTTAGGACGATATTCTCATCGGTTCCAGAGGCGCGAACATTCGTCAGCTGCTTGCCCTTGATTGGGTTAACAGCCAAGTCGTTCTCGCGACTGTGCAGGCCGATGATCATGCCTTCGTAGGTCTCTACATTTGGGCCTACGAATAATTTGCCGCGATCCTGCAGATTGAATAGAGAAAAACCTAGCACCTTGCCTTTCACCATGGAAACCAACACCCCTCTGCTGCGGGCCGCTAACTCCATGTCTTTGTAATCGCCGTAGTGATCGAACACGTGTGTCATCAGGCCCGAGCCTGAGGTCATGCTTAAGAACATGGAACGGAAACCAATCAATCCACGGGTAGGAATCAGGAATTGCAGTCTTACGCGGCCTTTACCGTCAGGCAACATATCTTGCAGATCGGCGCGACGATGACCTAACTCTTCCATGACCGAACCCTGGTGTTGCTCATCGCAATCCACGACCAATGATTCGACAGGCTCTTTCAATACGCCGTCTTCCTCATGCAAAATAACTTCCGGCCTGGACACTGCAAGCTCGAATCCTTCGCGGCGCATACTCTCAATCAGTACAGAGAGATGTAATTCACCGCGGCCTGAAACCTTGTACTTGTCCGGCGTCTCACCCTGTTCTACGCGCAAGGCCACGTTGTACAGCAGTTCTCGTTCGAGACGATCCTTGATCTGCCTTGTAGTAATGTACTTGCCCTCGCGACCGGCGAAAGGCGAATCGTTCACCTGGAAGGTCATGCTGATCGTCGGCTCGTCTACCGATAGAGGTGCCATGGCCTCGGGATGATCGGGGTCACAAAGCGTGTCTGAAATATTGAGTTTGTCGATACCGGAGATACAAACGATCTCTCCTGCCTGTGCCTCAGGCACATCGATTCGCTCGAGGCCTAAATGACTCTTAACCTGTAGTATCTTTCCTTTGCGCGTGTTTCCCTCGCGATCGATGATGACCACCTGCTGATTGGTATGAACCTTACCGCGCGTAACACGACCGACACCGATTACACCAACATAGCTGTTGTAGTCCAGCGCACTGATCTGCATCTGAAACGGGCCATCGATGATCACGTCTGGCGGTGGCACCTTCTCAATAACTGTTTCGAACAGCGGCTGCATGTCCTTGGCCATCTGGTCCATCTCATGACCGGCAAAGCCTTCAAGCGCAGAAGCATAGATGATTGGAAAATCCAACTGCTCATCGGTGGCGCCCAGCTTGTCGAAGAGATCGAAGACCTCGTTGACTACCCAGTCCGGCCTTGCACCATCGCGGTCGATCTTGTTGATGACCACGATTGGGTTCAGGCCCTGTGCAAAGGCCTTCTGTGTAACGAAGCGAGTCTGTGGCATCGGGCCGTCAACCGCATCTACCAGGAGCAGAACGCTGTCTACCATAGACAATACTCGCTCTACCTCACCCCCGAAGTCGGCGTGTCCTGGCGTGTCGACAATGTTGATGTGGTAACCATTCCAATTGATGGCTGTGTTCTTAGCGAGGATAGTGATGCCGCGTTCGCGCTCCTGATCGTTCGAGTCCATCATGCGCTCTACATTCTCACCGCGCGACTGTATGGTTCCCGACTGATGCAACAACTTATCAACCAGCGTGGTCTTGCCATGGTCGACGTGCGCGATGATCGCAATATTCCGAATCTTCTCAATCACAATAATTTCACCAAGTGTTCTACCGGCTGCCTACGACAGGAGCGGGTCGCAGCTCTGATCCCGCCGAGGCGAGCGGCTGCACAAAAGGCGGCGAGTATACACGAGACAGCGCCGAAAGATTAGTAATCTCGGGGATTTATTTGGCAGTAA
>CAXBLN010000207.1:0-6321 GCA_963976555.1 uncultured Gammaproteobacteria bacterium | reverse complement strand
TACAGCTTATCACCGCCGGACTGATCGCCATCAGCTTACTGGGCTTTGCCGGACTAACATAGAAAGATGCTCCCTCTAATCTCATCATGGATAGTGCAACTGCTCCTCGGCTTGGGCCTACTTACTATTGCGGTTTTGAGTCTCCTCAAGGTATATCGCTATACCCACTCTCAACTTGTGCTTCAAAAGTCACTCGTGAACCGAATCAATCGCGCCCTACCCCAAACCCAGTGTGGTCAATGCGGCCACCCCGGCTGCCTGCCATACGCCCGCGCTATTAGCCTCGGCGAAGCAAGTAACAAATGTCCACCTGGTGGAGAAGAAACGATACTGGAACTCGCCGAACTACTAAACGAGCCCCTACGCGGCCTTGATCCAGCGCACGGTGAATTCAGAGACTTCAGCGTTGCCGTGATTCGAGAGGACGAGTGCATCGGTTGCACGAAATGCATCCAGGCTTGTCCCGTCGATGCAATATTGGGCGGCCCGAAACGCATGCATACCGTCATCGCGTCGGAATGCACCGGCTGTGATCTCTGTGTCGAGCCATGTCCTGTCGATTGTATCGACATGGTCGCAAGCAAGCCGCAGCAATATTCACTCATGCGCCCCGGGCTGGCTGGCATGGATAAGGCTAGATCATGAGTGTGCTGACGCAGATCGCATCGAAATTATTCGGCGCAGATCCGATTTTCGCTAGAAGCACGCCAGGCGGCGTTCACACCGATGCTTTCAAACAGCACTCCCTGCGCTCTCGTATCATGTCCACTCCAATACCACAGCAGCTAACGATCCCCATCGGCGACCCAAAAACCAATACGATTACACTGCTCGTGAAACCCGGCCAACGAGTTCGCAAATATCAGCAATTAGCGAGCATAGTTTCACTTGCGAATGATCACTCCAGCATAGCTGTTCACGCACCCACATCGGGAATCGTTACTCACTTCGAGATGGCTGCCGTGGCAGATCACAGACAGCAGGAACAGATGTGTGTATGGCTACAGACAGACGGCCAGGACGAAGCCCTTGTTCTAGAGGGCGTGTCTGAATTTTCGAGCTTAAGCCCTGCTCAGATCACCACGAAAATTCGAGATGCAGGAATTATCGGCATGGGCGGCGCCGGCTTTCCTACTGCCGACAAGTTAAGCTCCGCCGAGAATTTCGATATCGACCTGCTCATAATAAACGCCGCAGAGTGTGAGCCCTACATCAGCGCTGATGAGGCGCTGATTAGAGAACGTGCTGCGCAGACGCTATTAGGCGCCGAGATTCTTAGACGCGCCTGTTCGGCGTCACGGGTAATTATCACCATCGAGGACTCCAAACCGGACGCAATCGAAGCGCTTAGGGACACACTGGCTTCCAGAGGGTCCATTGCAATCGATTGTACGATTGTTCTGGTTCCCAGTAAGTATCCGGCAGGCTCGGAGAAGCAACTCATTCACTGCGTTAGCGGAATCGAAATACCTAGCGGTCAGTTTCCTGTGCAGAGCGGCATATTGGTGCAGAATATAGGCAGCGCCTATGCCGTCTATGAGGCGATAGTCGAGGGCAAACCCTGCGTCAGTAGGATAACGACGCTGTGCGGCGAGACTCTGCAGACCCCGAAAAACTTCGAAGTTCTCATTGGCACTCCCGTCAGCTTCCTGTTCGATCTCTGCGGCATTGAAAAAGCACTCACACATCGCAGTGTTGTTGGCGGCTCGCTCATGGGTCGTGAACTACCCAATGATGAAGCCGCAGTGTGTAAAACAACTAACTGCCTGATAGCAGCGGGCCCTGGAGATTTTCCCGCACCCACTCAAGAACAGGCCTGCATTCGCTGCGGGTACTGCGCAGATGCTTGTCCGGTTAAGCTGTTGCCGCAGCAGCTATTGGCGTTTAGCAAAACGAGAAGCCACAGCGCACTGCTCGATCATGGCCTGCTTGACTGCATCGAATGTGGTGCCTGCGACTACGTCTGCCCCAGCCACATACCATTAGTTAGCATCTACAAAGAAAGCAAAAACTCTCTAATGGCGCGCAGGCAAGACGCAGATTGCAGCGAGCATTGGCAGCTGCGATTCCAGCAGCATCAATTTCGCCTAAAGAAAGACAAAGACCAGTCACTCGCAAGAAAAGCCAACAGTAAAAAGTCTGAAACCAAAACCGAAGCGCCCGAGCCATCGAAATCGATACAGCTCAAACAAGAATTTTTCTCTAAAGATAAGGCGAGCAGAGAAATCGCCGCAGCCGTCGCTCGCGTAAAGGCTCGTAGAAGCGAGAATGCTCCCGGCGGCAGCAAAGCGCTCAAGGACAAGCCGCCTGAATGAAAACAGCGATGGCCAACGCGCCCTTTCAACATGGCGGTAACAATGTTGCAGAGCTTATGCAGACTCTCATCTATGCACTGTTACCGGGAGTTCTCGCCTCACTCTGGTTCTTTGGCTATGGAATCCTTATCAACATCGTCACAGCGACGTTTTTCGCCGTGGTCGCAGAGGCCTCCGCGCTGCAATTGCGTGGAAAGCAAATAAGCCAACATCTCTCTGACAGAAGTGTGTTGGTGACAGCGGTACTTTTCGCTATAGCCATACCGCCGGGATCACCCTGGTGGCTGCCTGCTACAGGCATCGTTTTTGCTGTGCTTATTGCGAAGCATGTCTATGGTGGTTTAGGGCAGAATCCCTTCAACCCCGCCATGTGTGGGTACGCGATGCTGCTACTCGCCTTCCCTCTTGAAATGACCAGCTGGCACATCCCAAACGTAGTTCTCAGTGGGCCCCTTGCTGTCGACAGCCTTGGTACTCCAATAGCGACATCCGAACTCGAATTTATTAGCCCGCTTGGCTGGCAGGGACTTAAACAATCGCTGCTACTGGCATTCCCCTTCGCAGCATCGAGCGACATCAATCTGAATGATTTCATCGACGGGCTCGCGCTAGCGACGCCATTGATAGAATTTAAGATGGCAAGCCACAGCGCTCTACTGGCAGCCAGGGAGTCTGGCGCCTCTCTATTCGCGCGCGAATCAGAGACAGCATGGGAAATCATTAACATCTGCTACCTTCTTGGCGGGCTCTTCCTCCTTTACAGACGCATTATCAGCTGGCACATACCCCTATCGATAATCGCCTCGATACTGGCTATGTCCGCATTATTTTATGCTCCTGGTAGCGTGGCGATTTACGGTACGCCCTATCTCCATCTTTTTGGCAGCGCTACGATGATCGGTGCATTCTTTATTGCGACCGATCCAGTTAGCGCCGCCACCACTCGGCCCGGTAAAATAGTCTATGGAGTCATCATCGGCATTGCGATCTATTCCATACGGGTGTGGGGCAGCTACCTCGACTCCATCGCCTTCGCCGTGCTGTTTGGAAATTTCTGTGCGCCTGTCCTGGATCACTATTGCAGACCAAGAGTATTCGGGCACGGCTTGCAAGCTCAGGACGGATCTGGCAACACTCAAAGACAGTTAGGGAAGCCATGAACGATTTGGAAATCCACGCGCGGAAACCAAGCCATATTTGGGCGAATAATCCCGCATTGATTCAGTTATTGGGCCTGAGTCCACTACTCGCCGTCTCTTCCACACTCGCCTATGGCATAGGACTAGGGATGGCTACGCTCTGCGTCTGCGTGTTCTCCTGTCTTACGACCTCAGTAGTTAAACCATTCATATCCCAAAGATGGCGCCTGGTTTGGTATATGGTGATATTAGCCAGTTACACCACAGTCGTTGACACCTTAGCGCAGCTTTATTTCTATCCCCTCTATCTCAGACTCGGCATCTACGTGCCATTGATCTGTTGCAACGCCGCCATCCTGGTCCGCATGGAGACTGTCGCAGCACATAGCAATTACTTGCAAACTACTCTCGATGCTATCAAGGTAGGCGTCGGATTCCTTCTTGCCCTCGTTCTATTCTCTGCCTGTCGAGAGATATTGATCACTGGATCATTGCTCTCAAATTGGCAGATATTACTACCCTCGAATGAGGCCTACAGTGCTTTGAGCAACGCATACAGAGGAAGTTTCTTCCGCTTCGCCGAAACCCAAGCCGGTGCGTTCATACTCTTAGGTTTAGTAGTCGCGCTTAGCAATCTCGCATCTGCTTTCGCGCGCGACTCTGCGGGAAAAAGACAAGACCCTATTGCGCCTGCAAAGCGAGCCAGGGTGACCGGTCGACTAATCCCGGAAGACGGCAAGGAACTTAGCGAGAAATGAATAGAGAGAAAAGAACAGAGATATTTACACGCCTGCGAAATGAGAACCCAGACCCCAAGACCGAGCTAAAATACAACAGCACGTTCGAACTGTTGATCTCTGTGATCCTTTCAGCACAGGCTACGGATGTCAGTGTCAACAAGGCTACGGAAAAGCTCTACGCTGTGGCAAACACACCCGAACAGATTCACGCACTCGGGGTATCCGGACTGAAGAAATATATTAAGACTATTGGCCTATTCAATACCAAGGCCGTGAATGTCATCAAGACTTGCGAGCTACTGGTAAAACAACACGATTCTCAGGTTCCTGACCAGCGAGAGCTTCTAGAAGCCTTGCCCGGCGTAGGCCGGAAGACGGCGAACGTAGTACTTAACACGGCCTTTCGGCAGATAGCGATGGCGGTAGACACGCACATCTTTAGAGTCTCGAATCGAACAGGCATCGCGCCGGGTAAGAATGTACTGGAGGTGGAGCGCCGACTCATCAAGCTAGTGCCAGAAGAATTCCTGTTAGACGCTCACCACTGGCTGATACTGCATGGCCGATATGTCTGCCTGGCACGCAAGCCCCGCTGCGGAGCCTGCGTCATCGAAGATCTCTGCGAATTTCGCAAGAAAGTCTACGAATAGACCGACCGGGCAAGTAAATCCGCTGCTGCCTACAATCGTCCCTTCTGCGCGGCGATTCGAAGACGCAAGGCATTCAGCTTGATAAAGCCCTCTGCGTCTTTCTGGTTGTAGGCTCCATCGTCGTCTTCGAACGTGGCGATGTCTTCATCGAAGAGCGAGTTTTCGGATTCTCTCCCGACGACGATAACGTTACCCTTATACAGCTTGAGCCTCACCTTGCCGCTAACGAATTTCTGCGATTCATCGATGAGTGTCTGCAGTGCCAGTCTCTCGGGAGAGAACCAATAGCCGTTGTATACCAGGCTGGCGTAACGCGGCATCAGCTCATCCTTTAGATGTGCCAGTTCCCGATCGAGTGTTAGTGATTCGATGGCGCGGTGCCCCTTCAGCATCACTGTGCCACCAGGCGTCTCATAGCAGCCGCGGGACTTCATACCCACATAGCGATTCTCGACAATATCCGCCCTGCCTATTCCGTTTGCACCGGCGACGCGATTAAGTTGCTCTAATACAGTAGCAGGTGACAACTTCTCACCGTCAATAGCGACTATATCTCCGCGCTCATATTCCAATTCGATGTAGGTGGCGACGTCCGGCGCCGCTTCCGGGGATACAGACCAAAGCCACATCGCGTCTTCGGGCTCAGCGCCAGGATCTTCCAATATGTCTCCCTCGTAGGAGATGTGTAATAAATTGGCATCCATCGAATACGGCGACTTAGTGCCACGCTTCTTCTCTACAGGAATGTCATTGTCGGCGCAGTAGGCCAGTAGTTTGTCTCTGGAATTGAGATCCCAGTCGCGCCATGGGGCGATAACCTTGATGCCGGGACTTAGCGCATAGGCGCCCAGTTCGAACCGGACCTGATCGTTACCCTTACCTGTCGCTCCGTGGGAGATAGCATCGGCCCCAGTCTGGGCTGCGATTTCTATGAGGCGCTTTGCGATAAGAGGACGTGCTATAGAAGTCCCCAAGAGATATTCTCCCTCATATAGGGCGTTAGCCCGAAACATCGGATTAACATAGTCGCGGACAAATTCTTCGCGCAGGTCTTCTATGTAGATTTCCTTTATGCCCATGGCCTCAGCTTTGGCTCGCGCGGGCGCTACTTCTGCTCCCTGGCCGATGTCGGCAGTGAAGGTTACGACCTCACAATCATAGGTCTGCTGTAACCATTTCGCGATTACCGAGGTATCAAGACCTCCGGAGTAAGCTAGAACTACTTTTTTTATATCTGACATAGAAAAACTCCAAACCCAAGCGATTCAGGCCACACCCTTTGACTGCTCAAATAGCAGAGCAATCCAAAGCTGCGCTAAAGTGTGAACCACAGACTGTAAATGCACTCAGAGTGAAGACTACGAGCTCTAGTGCGAAAAAGGACGCGTATTCTAGCACCATCGGGCGTCGCTGATCACTATCGATGCAACAATTAGAAAAAGTTAGCCCCAAGACCCAAATTGATTCAAATAGGCAA
>CAXBLN010000206.1:0-6373 GCA_963976555.1 uncultured Gammaproteobacteria bacterium | reverse complement strand
CATTGGCTTCCTAATCTTCGGCATCGCGTTGCAACACACCGGTGGAGGTCGCTTCTTTATCAACCTGGCCTTCGCGCTATTCGGTCACGTGCGCGGCGGCTCTGCCAAAGTGGCGATCGTCTCCAGCGGGTTGATGGGCTCGATGAGCGGTAGCGTGATTACCAATGTGCTGACAACGGGGCAGATGACGATTCCAGCCATGAAGAAGAATGGCATGGAGAAGGAGTACGCCGCGGGAGTCGAAGCCTGTGCCTCGACCGGAGGCGTGTTATTGCCGCCTATCATGGGTTCGACTGCCTTCATCATGGCGACCTTTCTCAATGTTGCGTATACCACCGTAGCACTCGCCGCAGCTATTCCGGCGTTGTTGTATTTCTTTGGCCTGTTCGTTCAGGTAGATGCCTACGCAGCCAGGAAAGGACTGGTTGGAACACCGCGGGAAGAACTACCCAGTGTGTCTGAGACCATGAAGCAAGGCTGGTTCTACATCGCGGCATTCGCCGTGCTGATTTTTCTGCTGGTCTATCTGCAGCGCGAAGCGGTCGCCCCATTCTATGCGACAGGCATGTTGCTCGTGTTGAATCAGCTCTTCCCCAGCCACCGCTGGAACCTGAAAGAAACCGGTGATTTTCTCGTGGCGACAGGAAAGCTACTCATGGAGTTGCTGACCATTATGGCAGGCGTCGGACTGATTGTCGGTGCATTGTCGGTGACTGGCCTATCAGGAACGCTGGTCAATGATTTGCTCTATCTGGCTGGCGACTCCACCCTGCTGCTGTTATTGATGGGAGCGTTCACCAGCTTCTTCCTCGGCATTGGCATGACAGTGACAGCTGCCTATGTGTTCCTCGCCATCGTGCTGGCCCCGGCGCTGATACAGGGTGGCCTGGACCCGATGAGCGTGCATCTATTTATTTTGTACTGGGGAATGTTGTCCTTCATCACGCCTCCTGTTGCGCTGGGTGCCTTCGCGGCGGCCAGTATTGCCGGGGCTTCTGCTCTGTCCACTGGCTTCAAGGCCATGCGGCTTGGCAGCGTTATCTACTTCATACCGTTTTTCTTCGTGCTAGAGCCGGCGCTGATCATGTCTGGGGCTTGGTACGAGACTCTATTCGCCACGCTCAAGGTAGGAGTAGGCATAGTGCTTATCGCAGGAACTCTGCAGCGTTATTTGTTGGGAGTTGGCTTTCTGGATCGCCGTGGACCGATCGGCGTGGCTGGCCGCGCGGTGATTCTGGTCGGTGGCGGGCTGATCGCACTGCCAACGACCGAGGTCATTGGCATCAATGTGGGCGACGCGACGCTTATTGTCAGCGGCGGCGTGATGGCGATTGTGGGAGTGCTACTCAGTCGCAGCTCAGCCCCAGAATCTGACGCGCCGGACTTGCAGTCCGCCGAGGCTTAGGCCTGGTTTGCTCAACGCGATGTTGAGCAAACCCGAGTTGAAAAACATGCTCTGCTACTGCTAGTTGATCTTCACCAGGCCTACTCGATTAGAGCTGCTCTGATGAATCAAAAGGTTGCCCGCTTCCGTCTTCCACACGTTGCGCACGATGCCGGCGCCGGAGGGAATCGCCCAGCTCTGAAAAGACTCAGAGTTGGGGTTAAAGCGCACCAGTGCGTCCGGTCTCACGCCTGATTCGTTATACCATATGACATCGTCTATAACGGCGAGCGCATAGGGATGCGACGAGGCGCCGCTGGGTGAATCCCATTGTTTGATCTCGCCAGTCGCTGGATCGAGGCGGCCGATCTTGCCCTGTGTCGAATTTACAAACCAGACCATTCCCTTGCTATCCAGATCGAGTCGACGAACGCGAGTCCGCTCGTTCGGGATATCGTAATACCTCACTTTCATTGTATCGGGATGCATCGCTCCGATCTTGTTGGTGCCGTTGAAGGCTATCCAAAGCGTGCCATCGGCAGCCGCTTTGATGCCGTAGGGCCGCGGCTCGCTATCGATCTCCTTGATGTCTCCGGTAGCCGGATTCAAACGACCGAGCATGCCAGCACCCTGAGCGGTGAAATACAGATTCCCGTTAGGGTGGAATGTCGCGGAATGGGGATCGCGAGCCTGGGTCTTGAATTCGGTGACGATGCCGCTTTTCGGATCGAGCTTACCTATCGTGGCATTGCTGTTTCCCGTGTACCAGATATTGCCGTCGGCATCGGGCACGATAGTGTGGGGCCTGGAGGTAGGAGGCAGACGATACTCCTCCATGAATCCAGTATCGGGGTCCAGGCGACCGGTGAGGCTCGCCCACATGCCTGTCCACCAGATCGAGCCATCCGGCGCCTCAATCGGGTCGCGAGCGCGCTGCCCCAAAGTTGGGACAGTCCATTCAATAATTTCTATCTCGGTATCGCCGGCTATCAGGTTCGGGCGACGGGAAGTATCTTCTGGGAAGTTTTGCGCGAGATAACTGGCGATGGTGTTCGCCTGTGCGGCAGGTAACTCGATCATGGTTGCGAACAAGTCATGCCACTGCTCGGCTGTGCTAAAGCCTGCGGCCCTGGTGATGGTGGCCACACTGTGACAACTGGAGCAGAGGTCTTCTACGAGTGCCTTGCCAGGGCCCTCGGGTAGAGTCTGCGCAGTGGCTGATTGAGAGAGAGCGGTCAGGCAAAGTAATGAAGCGAAGAGCGACATCTTTTTCATGCGGGAACTCCGAAAGTGTTAATCAATTGGGCGGCACATCGCCGGCAATCAGAAGCGCTACTGTACCGAGTAACAATCTGCCTAGCAATACAGGCTTATACGAGACTGGCTGAGTTTTCCGTCGCAGATACACTATTCTGCGAAGGCTTAATCGCAGACAACTCGTTAGAAAATGCGCTAAGGTTGGAAACAGCATTCCCATCGAGCGAGGGGCTAGTCAGTGGCAAAGAAATTCCTGATCGTGATAGTGCAACTCATCGTAGCGCTGGTGACGATCCCCGCTGTGGCCTTGGCGACCCTCAGTTTCGAGAACCGCAACAATGATGGCCCCTCCATCATCTTTCCCGGCGGCGCATTGCTGTCCGGCGAACTGTACACCGGGCCAGAACCCGACTGGCGCTTTACCGACGAAGTCAACACCGTTCATTTACAGCTGGACGATCCTCTAAGTTCGAGACTGACCTGGATAGAGGAGAGCGCCGGTAAGATCTACATCACCTCAGACTACATGGGAACCTGGCTGGGGCGGTTGTGGAAACACTGGGCGGTTCAGGCATATGAGGGAGACGGGCTGGCAGTTGTTCGTATCAATGGCATTCGCTATGAGCGAAAACTCATCAGGGTTTTCTACAGTCCGGTGCTCGAAGGCGTGATCGCGAAAAAGATCGAGAAGTACCGGTCCAGAATCACCCGGGAGGCGATCGAGTCGGGTGAGACCTGGGTATTTGAATTAGCGCCGCGGGGAGGCTTTCAGTCATGAAGCTGAAACCCTATCTGGTGGTTCTTTGCTTAGTTTCTCTCGTTGTTTGCCTGTCGATACTCTTCGTGCCCGGACTAGCTGAATCGATCGAAGCCTGGATGCTTGGATTCTTAGCAAGCAACGCTGCTCTATAGAACTGAGTCGATCAATGGGCTTTCTGAGTATCGTTCTAGCAAGCATTCACCAGACGAAAACTACACTAAACCCATTCAGTCGATATTCTAGAATCGGAATGTATAACGAAATTTAAGACTGAGGTCCGAGAACGCGGTGTTGAACCTATTGTCTTGATCTAAGTCTTGCACATTGTGGTTCAGTACGATGAAAGCTTCCTGTCCGGCACGTGGTACCCACTGCAATCGTGTATTGATGCCTATTTCTTCGGAAATATTGTCGTACTGCACCAGGCTGATCCAATACAGCGTAGGAGAGAATGCGACTTGAGAATTGATGCTGCTTAATCTAGTAGTGAAATCACCTTGTGGTAGTTCAATATCATTCCAGTCGTATCTAAGCGACATTGAAAAGTATCGAGACTGGTTCCAGGTGAAACTGCCGTTTATGTTGACGCGCTCACCATTAAAGAAGTCGCCGGTACGGTAATTCACGCTGCCAGAAAATTCGCGCTGGCCTGCGCTTCTTAAGCCAATTTCAGTTTCGCCGAAGTCGTAGCTACCCGGCTGAATAAATACCTCGTTGCCTGTCTGACGGAAGATTGGAAAGGCATTGAGTACCACTTCCTTGCTCTCGAAACGATTAAGCGTTATCCCATCCCGCGAAGTTGTTTCCAGCTCCAGGAGGCGCAACGCTATAACTTCGGTTTGCAGCCCGCCATCGATCAGATTGACACGCTGGAAATCGATTCCCGCGAAAGCTGTTTGGAAGGGCCCGCTGTCGAAGAAGTGGGTGTATCCGATGTCAGTAGTAAAGTCCTCAATGTTAGACCGGTTTACGAAACCCATGGCCGGGTTAAAGTTTTCCTCTACAACCTTGTAGCCAAAACGTGTACGAAAACCTTCGCTAGCGGGATACGCCAAACCAAAACCATAGGAAGCGTCGTCACCGTCCAGCCCTGCTGTATCTGATTGTTGAAAGAAGACGTTGCCTTGCAAGCGGCGGCCATTGCTCAGTCGATTATTAATGTATTGAAAATCGACGCCAGCTACGCTGTTCTCCACATCCGATGTCGGGTCACCGTCGGTGTAGATAAAACCGATTCGGGAGTCGTCAAGGACGTTGGCTGATACACGGGTTACCAGCAGATCCGATGAATCGGTTCCTGCGTTCTCGTCCTGTCGAATGGCAAGGGCGCCAATGTTGAAGCGCCCAACGCGCCCGCTAATTCGGCCACCGTAGTTGAGATCAACCGGTGCACCATCCGCAGCCAGACCTAGCTTACGTGAAAAATACGGTCTCGCGTTTTCGCGACTGCCGCCTGTCGAGGCGCTATTGCCTCCGGCCATACCGCTGATGTTGCCAAACTGGAAAAGGTCCGAGTCGTTGTTAAAGAAATCCCGCTTTTCCGGAAAGAATAGATTGAATCGTCCCAGGTTTACTTGTCGATTATCCACTTCGGTGGCGGAGAAATCGGTGTTGATTGTCACGGCTGCATTTAGCGAAGGCGTGAGTCGGTAGAAGGCGTCCAAGGATGGCTCGAAATTTTCTTCGCTTCCTGATGGATTGAACTGGCGCTGACGAATCGCTGCAAAGCTTGGCACAATATCCAGGCCAACGCCCTGGTCCATGCCTTCCATGCCAGACATTTCACCCATAATAGTTGGGTTGTAGGAGCGATCCAAAGAGACCCAGGCCATCTCCTCATTGCGACGGCGAATGCCTCGACCGAAGTTAAACCCCCAGGTATCCAGTGTTGGATCGAAGGGTAGTGACTTAAAAGGAATCTCTACCTCTGCAACCCAGCTATTGCCGTCCACGCTGGTCGCCGTATCCCAGATGGTGTTCCAATCCAAGCTAAACGAGGTGGGCGATGTATAGAGCGCATCGTGACGCACGCCATTGAGATTTGTTTCGAAACGATAGCCAGCTCGACCTTGATTGAAGGGGTCGAGAATGATTACCAGTCGATCATCGAATGGCAGTCCCTGACCATGACGTAATGTAGGCGCGGCAATTAGACTCGGTTCACTGTCGTACATACGCGCGCCCACATAGAGCGCGTCGGCTGTATACACGACATACATTTCCGTTGTCTCCGAAGGTACAGTGTGATCCCCCGGTCGATTTTGATGAAAATCGGTGACCACTTCTGCTTCTTGCCACACTGGATCATCCAGTTTGCCATCGAGGACTGGGGCGGTATTCACTCTCACCGCTCGAAAGCTTTTGGCTTCCACCTGACGCTGCTGGACGGCTTCTTGTGCGAAGAGGTGGGTCGCACTCATAAGGAATGACATGATGGCGGCTATAAAAAAGTATCTTTCTCGGCAGGGGCGCGCAGGACAGGACGAATGATTTGGCAAAACGGGTAACCTCATACTACTTGTGGGCTAAAACGAGCGGCGGATTCTAGCAATCACTAGGCTTGGCGATAAGAAACTGACACACAAAGTTTCAACTCGTTTATGCGTCGCCGGTGCAGGAAAAGTTGCAGGATTGATTGAGCAAACAAGAACCGAGGGTAGACGAGAGAAAAGCCCCACCACAATGCAGCAGCCTGAGTTTCAGATAAAAGAACGTGCAGGCAGAGGAGTTCAATTTCGATTTCCAGAGGTTGATTGTCCGCAAGCGTGGGAAACCGCTGCTCTATAATTTAAACGCCAGTAACTCGCCAGAATAACCGGAGCCACTCACCGCCAAAACAAGATACTGCTCTCCATCGAGCATATAGGTCATTGGAGATCCGCTCTGAGGTGCTGGCAGCTTTAAAGCAGCGAGCTCATTTCCAGTAGTTTTATCATAGGCTCGAAGGAAGGCTCTGCGTTCACCGTCGCTAC
>CAXBLN010000205.1:0-6395 GCA_963976555.1 uncultured Gammaproteobacteria bacterium | reverse complement strand
GCTGGCTGTGTAGTCTCATAGATCCAACGCTGCTCACCATCTTCGAAATTGAGCGCCACGAGCTTGTCATCTACCGTCTGTGCAACGATGATGTCGCCATTGGTTTGCGGAGCAGACAAGACTTCGCTGGAAACGCCATGACGCCATTTGATGACTCCAGTACTTTGCTCGAGAACGATAAGTTCGGCGCTTTCCGTAGCAATCATGACCACACCTCGGCCAGCTCCAACTCCGCCGGTTACTACCCCATCTATACTCACTCTCCAGATCGTATTTCCTGAATCCATGTCTACGGCATAGACGTTGCCGTTTTCGCTGGCGGCATAGATGATTCCACTGTCGATAGCAGGCGTGATCTCGGTGTAATTGCCACCCTGTCCGTTGCCGATATTTACGTTCCACAGGCGACGCAATGTCGCTTCACTCGTAATATCAACCAGCGGTGTCGGGGGATTGACCTCGTCATCTGAGAACCAGGTCAGGGGATTCAGAGTCCAGCTACTTATACTGGCGCAGGCTGTAAGCGTTAATACGAAAGTAACTAGAATGAAATGGCGAAACCCAGAGGTCACGCACTTTCTCTCTAATTTACTGCGATTGGAAATCATCATTGATTATTTTTGACTACCCTATGATCTAGCTTTCGTTCGCGAGTTCGTCGAGTTTCATACGCAGAGCGTCGCTGTTAGAGCCTGCCTGCTGTGCTGCGATATAGGCATCACGGGCGTCCACCGAACGGCCCATCGCCATATAGATATCACCGCGCAGTTCAGAATAGCCCGCCTCGAAAGTCTTTGGGTCGATACTGTTGATTAGAGACAACGCGCGCTCGGGTTCGCCGCGGGCGAGGATGACTCGGCCTAGACGCAGATTGGTAGTGAGAATCATGCCTTCATCGGCCTCACTGAATAGCCCACCATTCTCATTGTCGAGAATCCACTGCAAGGAAGCTTCGGCGGCAGCTAAATCACCTGTCTGAACTGACTGTTGAGCTGAAAATAGCGAACCCATTTTTGCGTAGGATGAGGCGCTGTACTCACTGCGCAGTTGCTCGCCCAACTCGATAATCCGTGAAGAGTCCTGCGGAAGAAGCAACATGCCTGGCTGACCTGTTTCGCTGATTGCGAGACTAAGAATTTCCTCGTACAAATCGGAGGCGTTATCAATGTCCGCATTGCGGGAATTCGTCCAGAGCAGCCAAGCGGTAAATGCGGCGAAGCCCACGACCACGATAAGAACCAACTGCCTTCCGTTGTCATTCCACCACTGCTTCAGTGTTTCTATTGTTTCTTCTTCTGCCGCGTTAATCGCCACGACTTACTCCTTCTAAATTCAATTTTACTGACATCTCACCACTGTCCGAAACATCAGACCACTACATTAGGCAAACTATCCCCGACCAACCGCTAATTCTACCTGTTTACGGCACGGCTGACACGAATCAATGCTGCTCTCACTCTGAAATACTAAGAATTTCGGCTAGTTTGTCGCCGCATGCGGATATCTCTACGCTCACAGTCTCGCCGGAATCATCCAGATGCCGGATTTTCACCGCAGTAAGGGGCTGATCCGTGTCTGTTTCCAACACGATGGCAAGTCGGGCGCCACTGTTGAATGCGCGCTTCATCTGATTATTGTATTTACCGCCGCCGCAATGGGCTATGAGGCCAATACTGGGAAATCGCTGCCGCAGCTGTTGGGCCAGCAATTGCGCTTGACCCGCCAAATCGCTCCCTGCCACAACCATGTAGATATCGATGACCCTGGATATAGAGTCCGGGATCTTACCCAGCTCATCTAACATCAATACGAGGCGCTCTACTCCCATGGCGAATCCCGCGGCGACTGTCGGCTTGCCACCGAGTTGTTCGACGAGACCGTCGTAACGACCACCGCCACAGACTGTACCCTGCGCGCCCAAGGAATCCGTTGTCCACTCGAATACGCAATTGTTGTAATAGTCTAGTCCGCGAACCAGACGCGGATTCTCTACAAAGGCAATGCCAAGCTGAGAAAGCAGGCTCTTTAGCACACTGTAATGCTCACTGCTGTCATCACTCACATAGTCAGCGAGGGCCGGTGCGCCCTTCAATGCGTCTTGAACTGCAGGATTCTTGCTGTCGAGCACACGCATTGGATTGCTGTGCATACGATTACGTGCATCATCGTCCAACTCATCGGCATGTGAAACCATAAAGGCTGTCAGTGCGGCGGCATAGCGCTTCCTGTCGGCGGCCGCTCCGATATTGTTAATCTGTAAGGTAAGGTATTCCTCTAGCTGCAGGTCCTGCCAAAGGCTCGCCGATAGCTGAATAAGCTCAGCATCTATGTCCGGCCCGGCCATGCCAAAGGCCTCGACTCCGAATTGTTGAAACTGTCGATAGCGCCCTTTCTGCGGGCGCTCGTGACGAAACATTGGCCCTTGATACCAGAGTCGCTGTTGCTGATTAAACAATAGCCCATGCTGATCAGCCGCGCGCACACAACCCGCCGTTCCTTCGGGTCTGAGGCTCAGATTATCTCCATTGCGATCATCGAAGCTGTACATCTCTTTCTCGACGATGTCGGTGACCTCGCCGATAGAGCGCTTGAATAGTTGCGTCTGCTCAAGAACAGGGAAACGGATTTCGCGGTAACCAAAGCGGCGAACTACCTGCTGAAAACACTTTTCAACATATTGCCAATTAGGAGTTTGTTCGGGAAGTATGTCATTCATACCTCGAATTGCTTGTAGTTTCGCCATAGGTGTTTAACTAATCGCTAGCTAGAGGCGATTAGGTTCTCTTCCATTTGCTGCTTTTCAGCAACGCGCTTGCGCACCATCGCCTCTAATTCATTCACGAGGTTTTCGTTATTTATCTTGTGATCGGGCACGCCTTCTTTATAGACGAGATTGCTTGGGGACGCGCCTGTCAATCCTATCTCGGCGACCTTCGCCTCCCCGGGACCGTTCACAATACATCCGATCACGGCGACATCGATCGGCGTCGTGATGTCTTCTAATCGGCTTTCGAGTTCGTTCACTACTGAGATAACATCGAAATTCTGCCTGGAGCAACTTGGGCAGGCGACCAGATTGACGCCCTTATGGCGCAGCCCGAGGCTCTTCAATATATCGAACCCTACCTTCACCTCTTCGACCGGGTCCGCCGCCAGAGAGATCCGAATTGTGTCGCCGATGCCTTCCATCAACAGGGAGCCTAGCCCGATGGCAGACTTGACCGTGCCAGAGCGCAGGCCACCTGCCTCAGTGATTCCGAGGTGAAAAGGCTGATCTATCTGGGTGGCGAGGCTTCGATAAGCTGCCAGCGTCATGAATATTTCTGACGCTTTCAGGCTAATCTTAAAGTTATGGAAGTCCATCTTATCCAATATATCGATCTGGATTAGCGCAGACTCTACCATTGCCTCGGCGTTAGGTTCCTTGTACTTGCGAAGCAAATTCTTGCCGAGAGACCCTGCATTCACACCGATTCGCAGCGGGATGTTTTTATCTTTAGCGCTGTCGACAACGGCTCGTATACGCTCCTCGCTGCCAATATTGCCGGGATTGATGCGCAGGCAATCTACTCCGTACTCCAACACTTTTAGGGCGATCCGGTGGTCGAAGTGAATGTCTGCGACGAGGGGGACATTCACGTTTGCTCTAATCTTCTTAAAGGCTTCCGCCGCATCCATGCTAGGCACTGACACTCGCACTATGTCTACGCCTGCAGTGACCATGCGGGAAATCTGATCGAGAGTGGCTTCTACGTCGCAAGTTTCCGTGTTGGTCATGGTCTGGACGCTGATAGGCGCATCACCACCGACGGGAACATTGCCGACCATAATTTGACGTGTCTTGCGACGATTAATCGAGGAGTGAGTATTCATGGGTTATAAGCCTACAGTGAGGCGTGCCGAGTTGTCGATTCGAATATCAGAAGAGAGGTCGATCTCATCACCGTTGAGGCTCATCCGCGTGAAGGGCGCATCGCCAAGGAGTATGTTGAATGGGGCACTACCGGTTATTTCGAGCACATCACCTGCCTCGCGAATATCGCGATATATCTGCTGAGATTCACTGTCGTTCACTTCGACCCAGCTTTCTCCGCTAAAACTCATACGCAGCACGTCGTCACCCAGAGCCTCGATCGTTATAACGCGCGGCTCACTGACAGCGGTGCTAGCCGCAGTCGCGATTGACTCTGGCTCTTTCGCCTGCAATACGGCCGCTATATCCTGAAGGTCCAGGTCAGCGGCAGCGACTGCTCTCACAGTCTCGATTTCGATCAATGGAATCTCACTAGACAGGGCCGAATCGGATTGGCCTGCCTGTATCTGCGACTCTATTACTGGAGGCAGTGGAGATTCAACGGTAGCTTGCTCAATCTCATCGGGTGCGGCCTGCAATGTAAGTCGAGGTTGGCTAGCTAGTTGCTGTGACGATGCTGGTCGGTTTGATTCTGCATTATCGTTCACCTCTACCGTAGCCGGCGCTCCAGACTCCACATCCGTGCCGAAGAAGCTATTTGCCACCCACAGGCCCAGAAATCCACCAACGAATACAAACAGTGAGACTATGACAAGAGGTTTATTCCTATCTTTCTTTTTACGCGCCTTAACCTGCCGACTCGCTTCCTGGATATCAGCTTGCTGACGATCGTTAATCACATCATAGCGAGAGAGCAGATCCTCGACGTCCAGACCAAGAAGTATGGCATAGCTTTTTAGGTAGCCTTTCGCGAATACGGCGCCAGGTAGCTTTTCATAGTTGTTCGATTCCAACGCCTTTACATAGTGCATCGTGATATGGAGTTGGTCGGCGACTTCCTTCTCATTTAATCCCAGGCGCTGCCTCTCTTGAGCAAGGATATCGCCAGCCGTACGCGAGTCGACCGCATCCAGGTCACTGACGGCGTCTGACTCAAGCTCGGCAAGAGGCTCAGTTTGCATCGTTCAACTCTTTGAACACCTGATGCTCAGGCGAACTTGGATAGAGAGTAGTGAGCACCCGGGTAAAGTTCTCTACTAATTCTTCGTTCTGAAAATGGCCTTCTATCTCAATGCCTGCCAACAACGCTCGTGGCGTATGCGGTAACTGCGCAAACTCAACGATGGTTAGATAGCTACGATAGTATTGCAGGGCGCGAACATAGTCTTGCTGCTCGAAATAGAGCAATGCTAATTCGAGAGCCGAAATATGCAGATTGCTGTTTAGTTGTAAGGCACGTAAAAACGCATCGCGAGCTTCTTCTTGCCGGCCCAGGCGAATAGCACTTCTTCCAAGTCCTTCGAATGCCAGCGCTCTACCTTCGTAACTCGTGTCGTCCGCCACGACTTCTAACTGCTCATAGGAATCTTGAAAGCGCCCATGTGAAAAAAGCATCGCCGCATAGTTATTTCGCGCTCTGGAATTTTCCCGATCCAGGCTTATGGCTTTTCGAAAATTCTCATCAGCCAGCTCGAGATCTCCTTCGCGCTCAAAGATCATCGCCAATACCATGAAGGCATCTGAGGTTCGGTCGCTGATATTCAGCGCATTGTTAATGTGGCGTCGCGCGCCGGGCATGTCATTATTGTCGAAGTAAGCTAGCGCCAGTTGCACATAGTCGGCTGCAGCCTGATCGTCGGAGGCGTCTACCCTGAAACCACCAGTGGTAGTGGTTACACAGGCTGTCAGCATGAGGGAAATCAGCCCGATCGCGAGCACCGAAATCGACTTTCTGGTCAGTAATTCTCCTGCTGGGAACTCGAGAAACATCATGTATTGCTACCAAGTACCTGTGTATTCAGGGCGAAAGAGTTATTCAGGGCTTTATAGTCTGTCGGCAGTTACAGCTAGATTATCAGTACTACCGAACACTTTTACGCTATCTTTTTTAGACGACTCGTTCTCGGCATGACGGCGCCTGTGCCTATCGCTGCGGCTCGTCTGATCTGCGACGTCTCCAACCAACTGGCCACAGGCCGCGCCGATATCATCCCCCCGCGTAGTTCGAACCGTTACCGTATAACCGGCCTTCTGCAATATCTGTCGGAAATTGCTTACGGATGACGAGCTAGGCTGACGGTAATCACTGAGCGAGAATGGGTTGAAGGGTATCAGGTTAATTTTACATGGAAATTCTTTCAACAATACCGCCAAGTCGCGAGCGTGCTGACGGTGGTCGTTTACCCCGGCAATTAGAGTATATTCGATTACCGGAACACGCTTGTCCGAAAGGCTATCCATATAGGACTGCACGGAGCGTAGCAGCTCTTTGATAGGATACTTTTTATTGATGGGAACAATCTGGCTGCGCAACTCATCGTTGGGAGCGTGCAATGAGACAGCCAATGAGGCATCGGTGTAGTCCTTCAACTTATCGATCGCCGGGACGACACCGGAAGTGCTAATGGTTACCTTCCTTTTC
>CAXBLN010000204.1:0-6448 GCA_963976555.1 uncultured Gammaproteobacteria bacterium | reverse complement strand
TGTTAATAGAAGAAACACCAGCGCACTATAGTGACAGCAATCTTATGCAGTTCATGGAACAGCTACAGGCACGACTCGGCGATAATCACATAAAAAGTGTTAGTAATGCGGCACAACACTGCCCGGAACACGCGAGCATACAGATCGACTATTCAGAGAAACCCAATAGAACAGGAACAGGAAGACGAGACACGCTTACAGAAGTTTCCCACAATCCCAGACCGCTATGGTTACTGCAGGAGCCCAAACAACTTAACATCAACAAGGGCAGGCTTTTCTATCGCAGGCCTATCGCTATCGTCAGTGGCCCCGAAAGAATAGAGAGCCACTGGTGGTCAGGGAGCGATGTCCGTCGCGATTACTACATCGCCAGAGAGCATAGAGGCGGAAAGCTATGGATCTACAAAGAGAGAGACGGCGCGGGGAAATGGTACTTGCACGGTATATTTTCTTAGCCTGCCTCAAAGTTTAGAATTTAAACACCATCTCATGATCTAGATTAATGTGCGAAAGGAATTTTCGTTACAGACTGATACTGTGATGACAAGATTCTTTAACCCTGGTAGAGCAGCTCCAGAATGACTGCATTACGTTGGACAGTAATTCTGGCCAGCGGGTGCATGAAGCGCATGTGCATTTCATTCGCCGCACTTTCTTTAGGCTGTTTGGTAAATGCCGCCGAGACTGAAACAGTCCCACAAGCCGATTCATGGCAGTGGTTAGAGCGGGGAAGAAGCGAGATTTCTCAGAACGTTACAGCCTTAGGTCGCAACCTTGACGCATGGCTATCCGGCGAAAGCATTGGCGACAACTCAAACGAGACCTACTTACGCATTCGCCTTAATCAACAGGCCGCTTCGTTCGACGGCTACCATTCACGAGTAAAAATCGATGGCAGTCTAGACCTGCCTAGAACATCGAAACGCTGGAAGTTAGTCTTCGAATCAGACGCTAACGAACTGAACTCCCTGGAAGGCAATATGCTGGACAATGAAAGTTCCGCCGAATCCATGGGAGGAATCAGCTACCAACAGAGCACTGACGGCCCTTGGCAGTTGAGTCATTCGATTGGTTTTCGCTCCAGGCTGCCGGCAGATGGGTACTATCGCTTCAAGGCGCAGTACGAGCATCGTGTAAATGACAACTGGTCTGTCGGCTATCGTCAAAAAATATGGCACTACCGGAGTCAGGGCTGGGGTTACAACACTGATATTTCCTTCAATCGAAAGATTGATCAGGAGAAAATATTGCGTGTTTCTTCAGAAGTACGATATCAACAAGCGCGTAAGCTAACAGAATTTAGTCAAACCATTGCCCTTCATGACCCTCTCAAAGAATTCGAAACCATTAGCTACGAGGTGGGGATACTTGGGGTGAACTCACCCAATGTGCGCATAAGCGACTACTATGTAGGCACGCAATACCGGCGGGCGATTAGGAGACAGTGGCTATTCCTTGAAGTGACCCCTAGGCTCGTCGTTTCACGAGATGAGAACTGGCGGCCGCAGCCGACGCTCATGCTAAACCTGGAGATGCTTTTCTTCGATATTTGACAGTGCGTCAAACCCTTAGGTGAAATCCCTTGACGATAAATTCATAGCGCCTAGCCAATGGCTAAGATCAACCAACTCCCTGGCGATGAGGTGAATCACGCCATCGCTCTTCTGCACTTGACCCACCACGCCTATCAGCACTGCTCGCCTTACGATGGGGCGCTGCTTCTCGCCCAAGCTCGGCCAGACTACCACGTTAAGAAATCCGCTCTCGTCTTCCAGGGTTAAGAATGTAACCCCTGCCGCCGTCTGTGGACGCTGCCTGCTGGTGACGATGCCTACGGCTTTTATAGTACTCTCGTTGCGTGTTTGTGAGAGGCTGTCAGCACTCGTTACGCTGTACAGATCGAGGTGCGGGCGTAACAGGGCCACAGGGTGCCTACGCAGGGTGAGACCAGTACTGGCATAGTCAGCCATGATATTGTTCGCCTCCGAAGGCACAGGCAATAATACATCTACCCCAAAATCACGATCCTCTATAGCGAGCGCCTGACTACCCCCGTGATTGCCTGACAGAGGCAGCGGCTTATCCGCGCCAGCCACAGTCCAGAAGGCCCTGTGTCTATCGCCACTCAACTTCTTCAAGGCATCGGCTGCCGCTAGGCTCTCGCTGTCTTTCTTGTTCAGCCCAGACCTGGTCAGCAAGTCTTGCACTGACGCGAAAGAACCTAAGCTTCGCGCCAAACAAATGGACTCGGCTCCGGCAACAGACAAGCCTTTTACTAAACTAAGGCCAAGACGCAGAGCAGGTTCGTTCTCATCGAACTCTAGAGTCGAGTCATAGCAACTCTCATTCACGTCGACGGGTAGAATCACAACGCCATGACGCACGGCATCCTGTATTAGCTGTGCCGGGAGATAGAAACCCATAGGTTGGCTGTTAAGTAACGCGCAGCAGAACGCCGCGGGGTGATGGCACTTCAACCAAGACGAGACATAGGCAAGAAGTGCAAAGCTAGCCGAATGCGACTCTGGGAAGCCGTAGTCGCCAAAGCCTTTGATCTGGCTGTAGATTCGCAATGCAAACTCTTCGCTGTAGCCCCGGACTCCCATGCCGGAGACTAATCTATCTCGAAATGGCTCGAGGCCGCCTTTCTTCTTCCAGGCGGCCATGGCTCGTCGCAGCTGATCGGCCTCGCCGGCAGAGAATCCAGCGGCGACCATGGCGAGCTTCATGATCTGTTCCTGGAATATAGGTACTCCCAGCGTACGCTCCAGAGTTTCTCTCACTGCTTCGCTCTCGTATTTTATCTTGCGGGGGTTCTTACGCCGTTCAAGATAGGGGTGCACCATGTCGCCCTGAATCGGCCCCGGCCTGACGATCGCAATCTGAATGACTAAGTCGTAATAACAACGCGGTTTTAACCTGGGCAACATGCTCATCTGTGCCCGTGACTCGATCTGAAAGACGCCGACGGTGTCGGCCTCGCAGATCATGTCGTAAACCTTCGCGTCTTCCTCTAGTGAAATACTATCCATGCCTACCTCGATGCTGCTGTAAGCATTCACAAGGTCTATCGCCTTGTGAATCGCACTCAACATACCCAGTGCGAGCACATCGACTTTGAGCAAGCCTAATGATTCCAAGTCGTCTTTATCCCATTGGATAATGGTTCGATCAGCCATGGCCGCATTCTCGATGGGCACTAGATGAGACAGATCTCCCTGACTAATAACGAAGCCGCCGACGTGTTGAGACAGGTGGCGTGGGAACCCCATCAGAGACTGGGCAAGGAATAGCAGCGTCTTGATCTTCGGGTTCTCATAGTCGACGCCCGAATCCGATAGCTGCTCCTCGAGATCGCTGCCCCACCAGAACACAGACTTGGCGAGACGATCGATCAGCTCATCATCGAGCCCCAGTGCCTTGCCGACATCACGCACGGCGCTGCGAGACCGATAGGTAACTACCGTGGCCGCGAGAGCAGTGCGATGACGCCCGTATTTCTCATAGATGTGTTGGATCACTTCTTCGCGGCGACTATTTTCGAAGTCCACATCGATATCAGGTGGCTCGGATCGCTCAGGGGAGAGGAAACGTTCGAATAGCATTTCCGTGTGGTCGGGGCTCACTTCTGTAATGCCCAGGCAGTAACACACTACGGAATTCGCGGCAGAGCCTCGACCTTGGCAGTAGATGTTCTCGTTCTTGGCGAAACGAACTATTTCGTGAACGGTTAAGAAGAAGTGTTCATAGGAAAGTTTCTTGATCAGCACCATCTCGTGCTCGATCAGATCTCTATTCTTCTGTGAGATACCTTGTGGCCAGCGCTGCTTAATACCTTCTTCTGTTAACTGCCACAGCCAGGAGTGCGCCGTGTGCTCCTTAGGCACCAGTTCGGCAGGGTATTCATAGCGCAGTTCGTCCAGAGAGAACTTGCAGCTGTTAGCGATGAGAAGCGTTTCTTCAAGGAGTTGAGTCGGATAGAGTTTTCTGAGTTGCTCTATCGAGCGCAGATGCCTCTGAGAGTTTGATTCCGCCTCGAAGCCAACCTCCGTTAATGGCTTGACTAAGCGTATCGCCGTTACGGTATCTTGCACGATGCGACGTTCTGCTTCGTGCATATAGACGCCGCCCGCTGCACAAACGGGAATGCCAAAGCGTTCACCTAGTTTCTGCAGGCGACCTAGCTGCTGTCGATCGCAGCCTCGCAGTAGAAGCTCGGCCGCAATCCATAGATCGTTTGTTGTTATGGCGCGCAGGTAACTTGCCTGCGCGTCGATACAGGCGTCTGTCTGTTCAAGATTGGGAACCCACAGCAGCATACAATCATTCGGAATCTTTTCTGTTAGCAAGCTGCTATCGATACGGTATTCGCCCTTATCCGCTCGCCGTCGCGCACAGGTGATGAGATGGCTAAGCTCTCCATAGCCTTTTCGGTTTCGCGCAAGAAAGACTATTCTCATTCCGTTGTTGAAAGCGTTCGGGTTTTCGTTCGCTATTTCATTGCGAGGCTTTTTACTAGCGCGTTCTCCTTGCCTAGTCTTGGCTATCGTTTCTTGCAGCACGAATTCACTACCGATGATTAGTTTTATGCGCCGCTCTTTGGCGGCCATATGTGCTCTAACCACACCTGACAGAGAACACTCGTCAGTGATAGCGATGGCGCTGTAGCCTAATAGCTCTGCTCGCTCTACCAACTCCTCGGGAAACGACGCACCGCGCAGAAAAGTAAAATTAGAGATGCAATGCAGTTCGGCATAGGCTTGAGCAACGGCCGGGCACGCCGCCGCGTCGGGCGCTTTATTACAGCGGCTAGGAGTCGCGCCTGCCGCCTTCGGGGAAACAGGATCGCGTGCTATCGGGCTATTTGGGGTCATTGCGGGCTAGTATTTATACTGTATATATATACAGTACTTTGAAAAAACCTAAAAGTCTACTTATAGAGCGACGGGTGCTGTTCGATAGAAATAATCACGCAGGAAATATTTACAAATAGAACGAACACAGCAAGACGGCAACTGTGTCGCTGTGCCAATGAGAAAAGGAAAAGAGCTAAGAGGATAGGAAAATTACTTCGTGGGAAACAAAAACGACCCCGCAGGGTCGTTTTTTTAAAAAAGACAGGCTGTCTAGTTAACGCCAGACTCCTGCGCCATTCTCTCGGCCATGCGTTCGCCGCGCAGAATATTCTGCATGCCGTAATTGCCTTCGTGGCAGGCATATTCGTAAAGCTGTCCGGCGACTTTCGTCATCGGGACGATGGCGGTGATCCTGTCGGTGAAGGTGGATGGATCGTCGAGCGTCCACTCGTAATTAACCGTGTAAGGATCTGTACGGTAGAACTTCTCGATAAGCAGCTTCTCTGAGGAATCGCCGAACACGCTATAGCTCTGAGTAAGACCGTTGAAGTTTCGTGTTTCAACTACTAGCGTGTCGCCATCCCAGTAGCCGCGTGAATCACCTGTCCACAATCCAATATTCTCATCGAGAGGAGGGCGCTCACCGATAGGAACTATGCGCGCGTCGTGGATCATCTCGGTAATGATGACCGCCGTGTTCTTGCTCTGGAATATTTGCACGTTATTGTTGTACAAACTTGGTACGAAGGGCGGACCCGAGTTAAAACCGACGATGCAGCGCTCGGAAAGGCCTCTGTCTTCGGGACCATTCTTCGCGATGCCTCCTACCGTATAACGCACTGGGCGTTCGCCAGGCACATCGTCACCCAGACCACCGAAAGCGATAGTGACGCCTTCGACAGTCGCAGGAACACGGCCATTGGGTGGATAGACAATATGAGAAGTACGAATCTGATCAGTTATGCCTGCGCTCTCGACCCAGAAATCGTTGTAGCCGCCGGGGCCTCCCTCGGTCTGCGCCACTGCCTGATCGGATGCAGCGTCACTCGCTGCCAGACGGGCGCGCATCTGCTCCACTTCTTCGACGGTCATGAACTCTCGCTCGCCGAAACGTTCGGGGCGCTGCATGGGCACGTTGGAGGAGAAGTTCCATACGCCCTGCAAGTCGGGTTGCCCCCACTCGGTTCGCGGTGGCGTGTAATTATCTGCGGCCAATGCGCTAAGGCAAAGGCTCGAACCCAGAACGAATAGACTGAGTTGAAAGTTGTGTTTCATAGCTGTTCCTTAAAGAATAACTAATTGTGGCCTTGTCGGCGCCTTAAAAAATCTGCAAATCTACGCGCTAGTTTCCGTTCAGGCGAATGAATTTCTGTACTCTATGCCCCGTCTGCACTTCGCCAGTATACAGGTTGCCATTGGAATCGAAGGCCATATAGTGCAACCAATCGAATTGGCCTGCCTGTCGTCCACCTGTTCCCCAGGAGTAGACTGGCTCAAGAGTCGCCCTATCCAGAGTCCATACCTTGTTGTTCGTCCCGTCGGGAACATACAGGAAGCGCTGCTCGGTATCTAGCGGATCGAACTCGGCGCCC
>CAXBLN010000203.1:0-6463 GCA_963976555.1 uncultured Gammaproteobacteria bacterium | reverse complement strand
ACTATTAGGTCGCCACTGGTCGGGTCCTTCGGTTTGGAAATACGGAGGTCGCCCGCATTGGGGCAAGGTGCACAGCCTCACCCATCGGGAGCTCACCCGGCTGTATCCACGTTTCGAGGATTTCATGGAGCTGCGGCGTGAGTTAGATCCGCAGGGGAGAATGCTGAATCCTCATCTGCGGGCTCTATTTAACGCCTAGAAATAAATTCTAGGCCGACATGCCTCTGGCGGTAATCGGCCATACCGCCTCTACGACATCTCCGCGAATCGCGTACATCTGATCATATAGATTCACCACCGGGTCGCAGTGGGAAACTATTACCTCCAGCTTGTCGCCGACCTTGTAGTGACGCGAAGGATCCTCGCCGTAACTAATAGTGCCGAATTCGTCAGAGCCTGAGCGATAGCTCATTCCTGTCTCGCCTTTAATGATTGGCCACGGCTGGTTAATCGTACATGCCTTAGCCCCGGCGTCCGATGTCGCTCGCCCCTCGTATTGGTCATTCAGGACCGTGGTCATGATCGTCAGCGATGTGCCGAAGTCGGAATACACTTCTGCGTCTTCCTCGCCCCCGATTCCCATATACTGTGCATCCATGAACACATAGCTGCCGACCTGAACGTCGGTCATACCAACCGTGTCGTGGTCGATGTTGTAAGTGCCGGTGCCGCCGCCGCTGAATATTTCGGTATTCAGTCCCGATGCCCGCATCAGGTTGAAGGTATCGGTGGCCTGTACCATGCGTTCCAGAGTCTGCGACTTCCTCGCCTCGAAACCCACGACGTGCTGTGCGGCCGCGTCGTAACAGAGCATGCCGCAGAAGCGTAGCCCAGGGAGCTGATCCACCAGCTGTGCCAGCTGTAGGGCCGGCTGGCCGAAGGGAGTGCCGGTGCGCCTGATACCCGGGTCAACGTCTACAACCACGTCTGCTACGATCCCCTTTGCGACTGCCGCTTCGGACAGAAGCCGTGCATTGGCCTGGGAGTCTGTGGCTTGAATAAATCCCGGGCACTGGGCGCGCAGGTTCATGGCGCGGTTAATTTTAGTGGGTGTAACGTTGCCAGTGGTATTCAGTATCTGGTCTATGCCGTTTTGGAACATCGCTTCGGCTTCGCTGACCTTGGCGGTACAGATTCCTACCGAGCCGCGATCCATCTGCATCTGAGCGATGGTCGCGCATTTGTGGGTCTTTGCATGAGGTCGGCTGGCTATTCCGTTTCTGCTCATGGTCGAAGCCATCTTGTCGAGGTTTCCCTCTAACAGGTCAAGGTCGACGCACAGCGCTGGCGTGTCCAGTTCCCACTTCGAGACATTTACCGACATCTCGCCGCCCGCATAGAATTCGCGCATCTCGGAGGCCGTGTAGCCACTGGCAAAGCCGGGTATAGCCATAGCGGCAGCGCCGCTGGCCTGTAGGAATCTGCGTCGGGAGATGGATCTATTTGTCATGGGAGCCTCTTTTGCGATCGATTGAGAGAGTTGATTTCAATCATACCCGCCAGCGCGAGGCTAGGCCAATGTTTAGGAGCTACTTACGTAGCGAGAGTCATCGCCGTTTACCTTGATAGATATCAATTGCTGCTACCTCTCAGCTTGCTACTTTGATGTGGTGGATAGTGTTAGCCTCTATGGGCCGACCTCATTCCATCTAGAGCTTTGTGACGTTCTAGTCGCAGATTGCTTGATGTTTGCTCCTTGAAGCTGAACTTCTCCAACCGAGGTCGTTATGGAAACCTACCGTACTACGTTCACCGTTCGTCGGCTCTGGGTGCTGCTCACCTTCAGTATGTTAATCATGTTCTCCGTGCTGTTGTATTTCGGAAGCAAGATCTATCACGAGGCGCCACCAATACCGAATCGAATCCTATCGGAATCTGGCGCAGTGATTTTCACCGCTGCTGACATAAACCATGGACAGAATGTATGGCAGTCCACTGGCGGCATGCAACAGGGTTCGGTCTGGGGACATGGTAGCTATCTTGCACCGGACTGGAGTGCCGACTGGCTGCACAGAGAGGCAGAGACATTGCTGCAGCTAATCGCCGCCCGCGATGGCGCTCTATCCTCGACTCCGGAAGCGGTCCGATTAGAGCAACACGCTGTTACTCTTCGGGTCGAGATGCGCGAAAACACCTACGATGCCGACGCTGATGAAGTAACGGTCAGCGATGAGAGGGCTCAGGCCATCCAGACGGTGGCCGCTCACTACAGAGCGCTCTATCAGGATAACGGTGAGGAAACCGCTCAGCTGCGAAGAGACTATGCCTTCCCACTGAATTCGGTACTGGACGCCGATGAGGCTCATGCGCTGACCGCATTCTACTTCTGGTCTGCCTGGGCCGCCGTCACCAACCGACCAGACGACAGCATCAGCTACACGAGCAACTGGCCCCACGACCCCCTCGTCGGAAACACGCCACCAGTCTCGCTTTACATGTGGAGTTTCATCTCCATTTTGCTGTTACTCGCTGGTATTGGTGGCTTGGTTTGGTATTACGCGAAGCAGTGGGATATCTGGCGCGAGGACATGGAACCCTTGGAAGGCTTTGCCAACGACGATGCGCTCGACAAGATACATAACACTCCATCTATGAAAGCAACGGCGAAATACTTCTGGGTTGTGACGGCCCTATTCGTCGTGCAGATGTTGCTTGGCATCGTCACCGCGCACTATGCAGTCGAGGGTCAGGGTCTCTACGGTCTGCCACTAGTGGACTATCTGCCATACTCCATCACGCGCACCTGGCATACTCAGCTATCGGTACTCTGGATAGCAACCGCGTGGCTTGCCACGGGTCTGTATGTGGCACCACTACTCTCAGGTCACGAGCCGAAACTACAGCGCTTCGGTGTTAACTTCCTGTTCTGCTCTCTACTGCTTATCGTGGTCGGCTCATTCGCCGGGCAGTGGTTGGCGGTGCATGGTTTCTTCGACAATATGACGCTCAATTTCTGGTTCGGCCATCAGGGCTACGAGTATGTCGACCTGGGCAGATTCTGGCAGATATATCTGTTCATCGGCTTACTGCTCTGGGTCGCCTTGGTGTTGCGTGCACTCTGGCCAGTGCTCCGAGACAAGACAAGTGGTTCACTGGTATTTCTCGTGGTCGTCTCGACTGTCTCTATCGGACTGCTCTACGGAGCGGGTCTGATGTGGGGGCAAAACACCCATATCAGCATCATGGAGTACTGGCGTTGGTGGGTAGTACACCTATGGGTCGAGGGAATCTTCGAGGTATTCGCAACCGCGATAATCGCGACGCTGTTCGTTCGCATGGGCCTGCTACGCTCATCGGTGGCTACCGTGTCTGTGTTATTCGCTACTATCATCTTCCTTGGTGGCGGCGTACTGGGCACTTTTCATCATCTTTACTTCAGTGGCACGCCTATTTCGGTTCTCGCTCTTGGTGCTACATTTTCCGCTCTCGAGGTGGTGCCGCTGATGGTGGTGGCCTTGAGAATATATAGCCGCTCGAAGGTCGAGAGGCAGTCGCTCTGGCAGGAGGCCTATCACTGGCCATTCATGTTTTTCTCCGCGGTATTGGTTTGGAACATGATTGGCGCGGGTCTGTTCGGATTTCTTATCAATCCCCCCATCGCCCTGTATTTTATGCAAGGGCTTAACACCACGGCGAATCACGGACATGCCGCACTCTTTGGTGTATATGGAATGTTAGGAATTGGGCTAATGTTATTCTGCATGCGCGGGCTGACTGATATTCGTGCCTGGAACCAGCAGTACCTGAAGTTCAGTTTCTGGAGTCTGAATATCGGTTTAGCGATGATGACGTTTCTCTCTTTGCTGCCGCAAGGACTCTGGCAGACTTATACCAGCGTAAGTGAGTACTACGCCTTGGCTCGATCGCCGGAGTTCATGCACAGCGCGGTAATGGAAGGGCTCGTGTGGGCACGCGTGCCAGGCGACATAGTATTTGCCTTCGGAGTCTTTGCCCTGGCCCTATTCGTTTTCAGGGCCTTCATACCGTCAGCATCCGCGCAGAATACAGACTGAATATTCGTGCTCGATTAAAAGGCCGGATTGGGAGATTAATCCGGCCTTTTTGCGTGTAGTCGCCGCAGAGGCTCTGATCTCGTGCTCCTGCGCTGCATTAGCTGGCTTTTTATCGACTCGGACGTGGATAATCGATGGAGATGGCCTAAGGAACTACTGTATTTTTGCTCGGCCGCTATTTACTATGGCGCATTGCCCCAATAATGACTTTTCTGCCAAGGAGCGCACAGTGCGATATATAACAATAATAATAGCTCTGTTCTCAGCATTTGGCGTCCCCGCCATGGCGCAGGACGCAACCGAAGACGAGGCAACGGTTACCTATCCTGCCTCGTTCTTCGCTCAATACAATCCCGTGTCAGTGAATGACATGCTGAACGTAATCCCCGGCATTAGCCTCGCACTCGAAAGCAATGAGGTACGTTCTTTTAATGGTGCGGACCGCGGCCTCGGCGCCAGCGAGCAGATACTGATTAATGGCAAGCGAATGGCCGGCAAGGCCAACGAGGCGAGCAGTCAGCTGGACAGGATTTCCGCCGATCAGGTTCAATACATAGAGATCATTCGTGGCACTTCGGGCGAGCTTGATGTGCGTAATACGGGCCAGCTCGTTAACATCGTGCTCTTCGAGTCCGAGTCCAGTTCCAGCATATCGACCGAAGTCGGCATGACCCACTTTCACGACGGTTCAGTCGAGCCGTTAGGCACGTTCTCATTCAGCGGACAGACAGGTCGGCTCGATTACCTCTTGAGTGCCCAGGTCGCGGCCGGCTATGAGGCGTTGGAAAGTTATGAGATCAGTGTAATTCCGCCTGGGCTCGGTCTGAATGATGTACGTGAGATCGAGCGTAATCGAGAGCAGACTACCTATACGCTGAATTCGAATATCGCTTATCAGATTTCTCCCGCTAGCAGAATTGCCTTCAATGGCCTCTACCGTGAGAACGATCCGCCCGCGGATCTAGTGCGAACCATTACGAATTTTCAAAACGCGCCACCAACCATCTTGGTAGAACGCGAAGAACTACCTGCGACGTCGGATAACTGGGAGTTCGGCGGCGATTACGAATACAATTTTGACAGTGGTGGAAAATACAAGATCCTGTTCATCGTCAATGAGAGCAATAACGCAGTAACCAGAGAACGCTTCGTCTCCGATGGGCTAGGAGGCCCGGAAGCGAAGAATCTGTTCCTCGATACCAGCAGCCGCGAACGGGAACGCATCGTGCGCACGTCTTATGCCTGGGATTTAGTCGAAGGGCAGAACTTGGAGCTCGGCATCGAGCGAGCGCAGACCATTCTAGATTCCTCACTAAAGATTGGCCTGCCAATTCCGGGCATTCCGTCTGCCGACCACGGTGGGCTGACTCCTATACCTCAGCCGAATGCAGTAGCTACCGTGGAGGAGATTCGTTACGAAGGCTTCGCTTTTCACAACTGGCAGATCAATCAGCGTATGTCTCTCGAAAGCAGTCTGCTCTACGAAGACTCGGAGATATCGCAATCTGGAGATGTGAACAGGAGTCGAAGCTTCGACTTCCTGAAACCTAAAGTCGATTTCAGATTCAACATGAGCAGCACCTTTCAACTTCGCATGTCAGCCGAGTTAGATGTGTCGCAGTTGAGATTCTCAGATTTCTCAGCGGCGGCAAACGACAGAGACGAGACTCAGGATACGATCGCGGGTAATCCAGGGCTGGAGCAGGAACAGGTCTGGCGCTATAACGTCAATCTGGACTACAGGCTTCCCAACGACAGTGGTGTATTGAATTCGAGACTGTTTTATTTCGATGTTGGGAATTCGATCGATCGTATCGATATCTCGACCAGCCCCACTAACCTCGCAACAACCAATGGCAATGTGGGAGATGGCAAGGTCCTCGGTCTTAATTTGAATGCCAGTATTCGGCTGGGCTTCCTGAACCTTCCCCAGGCGGTAATCACCGCGGGCCTACTGGTGCAAGATTCTTCGATCTATGCGCCATTAATAGAAGAGAAGAGAAAGGTAGTTCCCTTCGATAGGGGTAACGTGCGCTTTGGATTTCGCCACGACGTGCCCTCCAAGAATTTCAACTACGGATTCAACTATCGCGATGGTATCGACGGTAATCGCCCATTTTATGACATCAACAATGTGATCTTTATCGGCTCAAACAGCAATCTAAGCCTATTCGCAGAGAAGGTCAGCGTAGGTGCATTTACCTTTAGATTCGAGGCCGACAATCTCCTGGATCACGAAAACTGCAGAGAAAGACGCCGCTTCAATGGCTATCTGCGCGACGGAGATATCAGAGAGATCGAACGCTTCTGTACGACGAACGGCATGCGGTTTTCCTTCAAGGTTCGCGCTACATTCTAGAACTGCCTCCAACTGGCTACAGTAGATAAACGGAGATAAATGGGGTCAGATACCGTCTTGAATATCAAGCCGTAACCGCACTTAAATTCTC
>CAXBLN010000202.1:0-6523 GCA_963976555.1 uncultured Gammaproteobacteria bacterium | reverse complement strand
CCTCCTCTGTCACACTGATAAAACTGTTCGTCGCCGAGGCGGAGCGAATCGCGTTCACAGCAACCATCAGGCCGCCATCGACATTATTTTTGAAACCTACAGCCGACGAGATTCCACTGGCCAGCTTCCTGTGAGTTGGCGATTCGGTCGTACGGGCACCAATCGCGGTCCAGCTAACCAGGTCTTGAAGATACTGTGGGGTAATGAGGTCAAGTGCCTCAATACCGATTGGCAGGCCTATCTCCGCGATATCCAGCATCAGGCGACGACCTATGTGCAGCCCATGATCGATCTTGTGAGTGCCATCGAGATGCGGATCATAGAGCAATCCTTCCCAACCAATAGCCGTGCGTGGCTTCTCGAAATATACACGCATCACAATGACCAACTCATTCGCCAGATCGTCTGCGAGCGTTTTCAGACGCCTGGCGTATTCGAGCGCCTCCTCAGGACTATGAATCGAACAGGGCCCAACGACTACGATCAACCGCGGATCGTCGTGCGCAAGAACCCCCTTGACTGAACGGTGGCCATTCTGCACTGTTTCCAACGCCCGGCCCTCTAGAGCGAGCTCGGCCTTGAGCGCTGCTGGTGAGGGCAACTCCTCGTGACCAATGATGTGAAGATTTTCGATTTCGTTATTGCGATCTGACATTACCGTACCTTGATACTTTTTCGGATTTGGGATTATGGTTGAATTCAAGCTGCAATCAAAGCCCTATTGCCGAATGCGCTATCGGACTCTGATCGAGCGCAGTTGTTTACAGAGTCACGCCTATTCTGTAGATTCTCCAAACTATTACGTCTTGGCTGCCCTGGAACTCTCGGCGTCGCCCGGCAAAAACAGCAATAGATTAGCAGTTAGCCAAGAAAAAAGGATACAGCAGCGTGCCCAAAGCCAGCGAATTGAAACGAGGGATGATCGTCGATATAGACGGCATTCCACACATCGTCAAACAGACAGAGAGCAAGAGTCCATCGTCGCGAGGCGCGGCGACACTCTATAAGATTCGCTTCAATAACCTACAGACCCATCAGAAACTCGACTCCTCGTTCAAGGGCGACGACATACTAAAAGACGCGGACTGCATTCGCGTTGGAGTTCAATACTCCTATCTTGATGGCGACACCTACTACTTCATGAACATGGAAGACTTTAGCCAATATGCGATCGATGCAGACCAGCTCGAGGGGCAGATAGAATTCCTGGTGGAACAGCAGGAGGATATCATCGCACTGATCGTGGATGGCAGCCTACTCGGCATAGAGCTCCCACAATCGGTAAATCTGAAAGTTATCGACACGCCACCCGCGGTAACCGGGTCATCGGCGACCAACAGAAGTAAGACGGCGACGCTATCTACAGGTTTGGAGATTCAGGTACCAGAGTATCTTTCGCCAGGAGAGGTGGTGAAGGTGAACACGGTAACGGGGAAATTTATGTCCCGCGCCTAGCGCAAGTTCGCTTGCGCAGTTATAGAAATAACAGTGCGATGAATATGAAGAACCCCACACCCGCCAAAATCCCAAGAATTCGACTCAGGCGATCCTCGTTCGGCTGATCAACCCAATTCTGCTGCACGATCTCCGTATCGCTCTTACTCAAGGCGGCATCTAAGCTCGCAAACTCTTCCCTGCTCATTGCTGCGGATTCATTCTTGTTCGCTAGCGCATCCGCTGTGTCTGTCGCCTGCTCAGTATCGCCCTGGGCATAAGCACGACGTTTTGCGCGGCGGCCAACTACGGACTTCTCAACGGCCTTCGACTGCGTCCGCTTCGATTTCGATTTCGATTTCGGTTTCGGTTTCGGTTTAGTCTCAGCTTGCGGCTGCAACAGATTACTCGATGCTTCGGCATGCTCTTCGATCAAGCCGGCCTCCGCCACGACAGCGGCTGCAATCTTGTATGCCTTAGTGCCGGTAGCCAACATGCCTCTTTCGATGTTCTTGCTGCTGGCAAACCCCACGAACCTGAATTTGCTGCGACTGTCCTTGGTGACCGTGCCTAGTGACGTCGCAAAACCTTTTACTGCCAGACATGCCTTAGCCAGCTTACGCTGCTGCTTCTCATCGACTGTGCTGTCATTCAGCTCATGCCATTTAGCCTTTTTGAGGTGACGCAGCACACTAACTGCAAACCAACGAGCTCGCACCTGGGCAGACGCCTCACCAAGCTTCATTTCGATGGCATTAATCGCATCCTCGGCCGATGCCATTTCCGCGACATCTATACCGAGCTCCTTCGCCACTGCACTCTGATTGGGATGAAGAACCGTGTTCACCCTCCGCTGCCTCCGTCTAAACCATCGGATATAAAGCTACCGGTTTTCAGATAGTGGATTGCCTGTTCAATCACTTCGTTGTTTCTCATCATAAAGGTATGGGTCACCGGCAATACTATATGCGCATTCATGCCCTGCACTCTGGTGCTCTGAATAGAAACGATACTGTCGCTAGGCCCGGCAATGAACAGGAATTCAAGCGGATTGATATTCGTGCTGCCTGCGATTACACCGAGGTCGAACTCAACCGGGCCGAGACTCTCGATGATACTACTCTCTCCCGTACCGAGAGCGACGCCTGCGGGTCCACCGATGAATCGAAAGCCTGGCACAGCGAGCAGTCCGTCGACTATCTGGCTGCCCTGATTCGGAGGCCCTAGCATTACCACTCTACCCAGCTCCTCGATACGGTGTTCTCGCACATAGTAACGTAACAGAATTCCGCCCAGGGAGTGGGTGATGAAGTGAATCTTTTCCGCACCGAAGGCTCTACACTGAGCGAGTCCGCGCCCGACTGCATCCTCTGCCAATACATCTATAGGGTGACTGCGCGAGGGGTAAAGGATATTCGCCACGCTATAGCCCGCCGGGGCTAGCTTGGTCTCCAGCTCGCCCATGGAATTGGACAGCCTACCCAGACCATGCAATAGCACGACGCATTCCGCCGCTGCAGTCACAGGCAGAATGAGCATTACGGCAATCAGGGCGATCTTCCTAAACATGGTTACTCGGTGTGAACGGGCTCCGCATCATGATGCTGGCAGTTCCAACACACGGCGAAATTTATAGTATTGGATTCGCCACAGTCGGGGCAATCCCAATCAGGGCCCTTCACTTCAATTGAATTGACTATTTCGGCGATGATCTGCTCGGCGCGAACGGAATATAGCGACTTAACCCAGACTTCCGGCATGCACTCGATGAAAGGGACTTCGCCAGATACTGAGAACAGATTCTCGTTCCGGACCTCTGCTTCGATATCGTGCTGCTCTAATACGTTCCGTATGTTCCAGGCATTGGCTAAAATTTCAGTGCTATATACCTTTTTCATGTTACTCATTCTGTTAAAAAAATTATGTTGTTCAAGTCGCATTTCAGCAAACGCAGAACAAAGGGCATATTTACCGGTAGATATGCCGCCAGCGCAGTCCTGTCGCATAAAGGATCGCCACATAGATAAACACACCACCTAATACAAGAACAGCCAACTGCATCACCTTGTCTGCTATTGACCAAATTAGCCAGTCTTGCCAGTCCCCGGAGAAACTCATTAGGAAATAGACCATCAACCCATTGGCCAGTAATGCACGCAGCAAAAAAACCCCCCAGCCGGGCTGAAACTTAAACACACCATCTGCCTGCAAGCCACGCAGCAGCAAACCAGCGTTGATGAATGCAGCGAGGCTCGTTGCCAATGCGAGGCCGACATGGGCCATGCCGCCCATGAAAAACACGAGATTCATGATCATATTACTCGCCATTGCCACGATGCCAATCTTTACAGGCGTGGACGTGTTCTGCCTAGCATAATAACCCGGCGCGAAAATTTTGATGGCCATGAATGCGATCAGACCCAGTGCATAGGCCTTGAGACTGCCCGCAGCGTTTACGACGTCGACCTCAAGAAAATTGTCGCTCTGAAACAAGGTTACCAGCAGTGGCTCCGCAATGACGATCAAGGCGAGTGCCGCCGGGATCGCAATGAGCACTACCAGACGAAAGGCCCAATCCAGAGTCTCGGAAAACTCATCCAATGATGCCTGAGCATGCTTGCGAGAGAGGCTAGGCAGCACCACTATCGCAATAGCTATACCGAAGGTGCCGAGCGGTAGCTCCATCAACCTGTCGGAGAAATAGAGCCATGAGACGCTGCCAGTGACCAGCAGCGAGGCGATGAAGGTGTCGAATAAAAGATTGATCTGACTCACTGACACGCCAAACAATGCTGGAACCATTAACTTCTTAATTCGCGTCACACCCTCGTGCACCTTCCCGATCTTGGGCACCGGCATCAAGCGCATGCGTGCGAGAAATGGCAACTGGAAAAACAACTGCGCGACCCCTGCGATCAAGACTCCCCAGGCCAGCGCGAGTTCTGGAACGCGCATATAAGGCACGAGAAAAAAGGAGCAACTTATCAATGAAATATTCAGCAACGCAGGCGTAATCGCCGGCACAGCGAACCGCGAATAGCTGTTTAATATGGAACCGCACAGCGCCGTCATCGAAATCAGCAGAAGATAGGGAAAGGTTATTCTCAGCATCTCGACTAACAGCAGGTAATTTACCGAGCCGAAAGACAGCGGCACAGCAATCAATGGCGCGGCAAGAACCGCAACTACCGTTACCAGCAACAGGAAGCCGCCGAGACTGCCAGCGACAGCATTGATAAGTGTCTGTACTTCGGCGTGAGACTTGGTTGACCTGTATTCCGACAGGACTGGCACGAAGGCCTGGTTGAACGCACCTTCGGCAAACAGCCTGCGCATGAAATTGGGAATCTTATTTGCGAGAAAAAAAGCGTCGGCTCCTTCGCTCACGCCGAAGACCCGGGCAATTACTACATCTCGCACCAGACCCAAGACACGCGAGACCATCGTCATCGAACCAGTGACACCACTGGCTCTCAGTAGGCTGGATTCCTTGTTCTTGTCGTTCTGGGGTTGTTGTTCGTTGCTCGAGTGAGTTTCACTCATTGGGTAAATAGCCTTGGTGGTGTCTTCAATGCTGAGGAGCGATTATCACGCGAACCGAGCCAATCAGCAATAAGTTGAGTATTGTTAAGGGCTTAGACAAATATCGCTATTATCTGCGCTATTGACTTAAAGCCGTGAAAACGGCATAGTGTCGCGCTCTGAATTCGGGGACGAAGCACCCCCTTAATCAACCAAATTAAACGAAATAACCGACTAGATTATAGATCTAGTGCAATTAAGGAGTTCCAATTGGCTAATTCTCTACAAGCCCGCAAGCGTGCAAGACAGAGTGAAGTTCGTCGACGTCACAATGCATCTTTTCGATCCATGGTACGCACTCAAATCAAGAAAGTAGACGCGGCAATAGCAGCCGGTGATCACGGCAAGGCCGTTGAGGCCTACAACACGGCGGTGCCAGTCATCGATCGCATGGCAGACCGAGGCATTATTCACAAGAATAAAGCCGCGCGACATAAGAGCCGACTGAATACGGCAGTAAAGACGCTGAAGTAAGCAGCGATACTCCCATAAAAAAACCGGCAGCAGCCGGTTTTTTTATGACTCGTGTTTTGCCCTCGAGGGTGAGAGTCGTCTGCGGACTTAGTCGCAGATAATCAGATTGTCTCGATGGATAATTTCATTTTCACCGGCATAGCCCAGTATTTCCCGGATATTTTCACTGCTTCGACCCTTTATCTCCTGTATCTCGTCGCTGCTGTAGTTCACGAGTCCACGGGCAATTTCCGAACCGTCCTCATCGATGCAGGCCACCACATCTCCTCTGGCAAACTTCCCATTCGCTAACTTCACGCCAACGGCTAACAGGCTACGTCCTGACTCTTTCAACACCTTTACAGCGCCAGCATCCAGGACGATGCTGCCCTTGAGGCTGAGTTGGCTCGCTAGCCATTGCTTCTTCGCGGTCACCGGCTCGCTATCGGTATACAGCAGCGTCCCAATCTCCTCGCCGCTGAGCAGTCGCTCAATAACCCGCGGCTCTCGCCCGCTCGCGATCAGCGTGTTGGTTCCCGAGCGTGATGCCAGCTTAGCCGCGGAGACCTTGGTCATCATGCCCCCGCGTCCCAAACTGCTGCCCTTGCCCGCCATGGCCTTCAGGCTACTGTCGATGGCAGAGGCATGGCTCACGAGCTTTGCCGAGGTATTGCTACGCGGGTCCGCATCGAACAGACCTTCCTGGTCGGTGAGGATCAACATCACATCCGCGCTGATGAGGTTTGCCACCAATGCAGCCAATGTGTCGTTGTCACCGAAGCAGAGCTCGGCCGTCGCCACCGTGTCGTTCTCATTCACCACCGGTATGACGCCCATCTCCAGCAGAGTGGTTAAAGTGCCCTTAGCATTGAGGTAGCGCGTGCGGTTCGATAGATCGTCGTGGCTCAATAGTATCTGCGCCGCGTGCACGCCGCGTCGCATGAAGCAACTCTCGTAGGCCTGAATCAGCCCCATCTGTCCGACCGCCGCCGCGGCCTGTTGCATCCGCACCTCCTTGGGTCGAGACTTTAATTTCAGCCGTGCGACGCCTTCA
>CAXBLN010000201.1:0-6529 GCA_963976555.1 uncultured Gammaproteobacteria bacterium | reverse complement strand
ATATTATTAAGATCGAGCTTGAGGAGGGCAGCAAAAACATCAAGATCGACCAGATACGTTGGCTATCCGAATTTGTGATTCGAAGCAGCCATTCCGGTGGCGCGAAGATCGCCATTATAGAGCAGGCGCACCTATTGAATGGCAATGCTGCGAATGCCTTGTTGAAGACTCTGGAAGAGCCAAACGACAATACCCATCTTTTCCTGGTCTCCGATTATCCGGGACGGCTGGTGGCGACCATTCGCAGTAGATGCCAGAAACTCTCGTTCCCAACACCGAGCCCTGAGATAGCAATCCCCTGGCTACAAGAGAGTATCGGTGCTGGTAATGTCGAACCCCTAATTAAGGCTGCCGACGGCAGACCGCTAATAGCCCTTGAACTTGCGGAGGGCAATTCCCTTCAGGCCACAGAGCAGCTCCTACAGACTCTCTGCGAGATGAAGCTGGGCCGCAAGACTATCCAACAGGCGCTAGCTCTGGCATCCAAGATAGGTGAATCCGAAGTTCTCGAGCACTTCTCGAAATTCTTGTCTAAACTAACTAAGTACAGCCTTACTGGTGATCGAGAGAGTGAAGGCGATCCTGCAATTAGTGGATTGTATTCTCTATTAGAGACATCGAAGGAGAAACCCCATAGTCAGTCGGTTGCTAGTGCGCTTGCGATGTTTTATTCCGACATAGAATTAGCCCGAAGGCAATTGGCCTCTAGCACGAACCCAAACCCGCAACTGATTATGGAATCGATTCTGTGGCAGTGGAGTATGTTGAAGATAGACTAATTCACAACCGCTTACTGACTCGGACTACATAGAGCAGGTTTGACAATTCAGGAAGCAGCCATCACAACAAATAATCCTATTCTCTCTGTCCGTATTCACGACATCGACGCCCTCAACAGCGCCTATATGCCTTTCATAGAGAACGGCGGTATTTTTTTGCCTTCCACACTACAATTGATTGACGAGAAAAAAGCCAAAATTTCCTGCCATCTAAATGACAAGCTGTGTCTCTTGCTACAGTTCTTCGATGAGCCAGCTGCTCACTGCTGTATCGCCAAAGTTGTATGGGTAACGCCCGTACCTTCGGCGGAAGGACAATTTGCAGGTTTCGGATTCCAGTTTTCCCCAAACGACCATCAGATCAAATCGCTAATAGAGTCCATGCTCGCAGACCACAAAACCGACGCGTTGCAAACTCAGACTCTATAGCTGAACCACGACCTTCAGTGCCTGCGGTCAACTGAACAGGGGGGGGGCGCTTCCAACATCAAACTAACCTTCATTCACGGTAGCGGCATTGGGTGCCGGGATCACGAGATTCTGCTCGAACAGATAGGAGTCGCTGACGACTACCTCTATCTCTGCATCGCCATCTCCGTTGCGATCGGCGAGGATCTTGTAGCTGCCGGGTGCAAGGTTATTGCTGCGATAGAGGCCAAACTGATCGGTGTAGACTTCCCCCACAAGCTGCTGATTGGAGTCGATGATCAGCAGGCGCTGGTAGGCTAGATTAATGCCATCCGAGTCACGCACGCGCCCGGCTATGGAGTATTTCACTTCCAGACCGAGTGGCACTTCGGTTGCCGCAGACTTCTCCAATCTAACCCAGAAGCTCTGATTCTCCAGCGGACTCAATTCCATCGGCAGATATCTGGCGTCGATTCCTACTTTATGCATCCCAGGTTGCAGGCCTTCGACGTAATAGCGTCCACCCTGAACTCGCGCAGTATGGGAGTCACCATCGATAAGTAGATCGATGCGCTCAATGTCGTACTTAGCAGGTATCTTTGCGTCGCCCAACATGAGATTACCGGTTAAAGCTGCACTCTGAGTTGCTGCAGAACTGGAGTCCGCGGGTACGATGCGCTTTTGTGCGACTGCGAAGTCGAAGGTCACATGCCATTGCAGGAAGAGATCACTTTCGACGTCAGACAAGGTGATGTTACGACTGCCTTTAGATAGTCTAAGCTGTGAACTTACACCGGGAACGAAAGTCGCCTCCCATTCCAGCGAATAGCCCACACCGCTTTCACCATTGACGAGGCCCATCTGCAATGTCCCGAGTCGTTCGTTGTCAAAACGGCTGACAAAACCCGTTTCGAATCGACCCGAACTTTCGTCATCTGCACTGTAGCTTGCGTAATACTCCCGTCCCGATCCGCTTCTGTGCCGATAGTCAATCAAGTGGCTATTATCTTCATACGCGTAGCGCAAAGATCCGTTGGCGTTAGGAGAATACCTGGAGTCAATTCTGTATTCGCCTTCGCTATTCGGCCTCGCAGTGATGGAAAGGTTCTTTCGATTACTCCAACTCGCCGTGGGCAACACGAAATTATTCTGCTCGTAGCTGGTGTTGGTATCGCGACCCACCAAGCCGAGGGTGAAATTATCATTTACTTGATAGCGGAAGTTTACTGAACGCGCCCACTGCTTAGAATTATCGGCCTGTTCAGGATTAGCAGAACCCACCAGACCAAGAGTGTAATCCTGGTCATTTGTACTCGGTAGAACATTCAACTCTTTCAGGCTGAACTCTCGCAGAGAGAGGTCCAGGTTCCACTTGTCCGAGCCCCCCTCGATGTCGAGGCCCAGAGAACTCCTTTTCATACCATCGGCGAAGGCTAGGGAGCCAAACCAGTGATTCGAAAGGGCCATGGATATAGCCGCCTCATTGCCGATCTGATTTCCGACCTGCTGTCTGCCTAATTCGATGGTCAGATCTTCGCTTAAGCCGTAACGCCACTGCAGGGCCGTAGCTGCACCTAAGGAATCACGCTGGCTATCAAGAGCGTTTCCTTGCTGGCCGAGTGCCGTGAACACGGTCTGCTGGCCTCCAGCTAATAGCTCTATTCCGCTACGTCTTGAAAAATCCTGTGTTTCGATCAGCGCACCGGTACTGTTGTCGAGGAGGTGGACGATAATTTCCGAATAGCCGCGAGTAGGAAGTTCGACGTCAGGGAAGTCATAGCTACCGTCCAGCCGAACACGTGTCCGCGTCTCTACCCTCCCATCGATGCGCAATTCGGCGACAGCCCCAGGGGTCGCTCTTCCTGCGATGTCGCGAATACCATTTGCAATACGCTTAGTGCCGTTAGTGCTTGTGATATCCGCGCCACTAGAGGCAGGAAGGGCGGTTGTGCTATAGAGATATTGAACACCGGTCTGCTCGACTGTCGGTAGCAGGGGGTGTAATGAGTAGTTCGAGTTTCCAGCCAGAATCATCGACTTACCCCAGTCTTTCGCCCAGAAATATTCCGAAGGTGTAGTCTCGTTGTCGCCCTGTTTTTCCGCGCGCAATCTCCATCCGCCGCCTGCTAGATTACCGGAAAAGAAGTAGTCTCCACTCATGGCATTTCCTGCGTTGTTGGAAACGTAGAAAATATCTGCGCGCATATTACGAATCGAAGCGGCTGGAGGCGCGAAGTCAGCTTCGGGGACGGCGAATGCCAAATAGTCATTCTGCTGACTAAGTGACCAGGGCAACGCGAGGTAGAGCGCAAAGCTGGACTGATCAAATCTTGTCTCAATCAGTAGCTTCTCCGCCAAGCTAGATTGAGTGATCATAAGCTGTCCATCGACAAGTCTTAGATCGGATTCCAACAGTACAGCTGGGCCGCCCGGTGTGTTTATCTTTATCTCTGATGAATTTTCCTTTCCTGCATCAACATCCAAGCTTGCACCGGCACTTGCGAGTATTGTAACCAATGGTAAGAGATACTCTTTGCCATCGTGAGCCGCGATCAGGGCAGGGTGCTCTTCACCGTCTATAAAAAGCCCTAACAGTTGTTTGCTGAACTCTAAGGAGAATCCTGTAGCTACGTCTTTAACAGAGTCGGTGCTTTCCTGATCAATGGCTTCTTTGTTATTTCCTTCCCCTGGTTCGGAAAGTTCGAGCTGCGCCCGAATTCGCATACTGGGGTTTGAATCGCCCGAGTAGGTTCCGATGTTCTGAATCGTTTTGGCAGGGTCTTGTGAATCAACATGATGCATAGACGAAATCGCTGGAAGATGTCGCGAAGCAATATCTGTATAGCTATCTTGCAGCGGCGCCGTGCTGGCTAATTGACTCCCCACAAATGATTCGTCCAGTGTGGCATTGATAGATGGGATAGATGCGTCAGGTATGCGCGAGGCAGTAACGATTCTACTGCGAGCAGGGTTTTCTAGTACAGCTGCGAATCTAACTTGATTGCCAACTATCGAATTTTGCAGGGTAATTACTGCGCTGTGCAGTTGTACAGACGAAGGGATATTCAGGTCCAGGGCATTGAATGGCTCAAGGTCAATCGCAGGATATTCAATGAGTGCGTCTTCGTTCGTGATAGGAACGAATATTTTTGATTCGGGAATTTGAGATAGACGGATATCGAGCGAAACTCTTCCCTGAGATGACGGATTGACTCTCTTGCTAGTAAGTTCAGGCTCCAATTGCCCAGTCGCATTCGCTTCGGAACTATTCGAAGCTTGCTTCGGCATTGCAAAAAGATCTAACCAGCTAACCTTTTTAGATATCGATGAACCTTCACCCAACGCAGCTGGAGTAACCGCGAGGGACAAGAGACAGACTAGCGCTATCTTGTTTAGTAGCTTTCTCATCTCAAGCGTCTAACAGGAACAGAAGCCTGATATTTTTCCCGCTGTTTAGACAAACAGAACCGGCATAAAGCCGGTCGCTGGAATAGTCTGAAGTAGATGTGCTAAAAACCTGTGGCATTAGTCTGCGAGCCCAAGCAAGTTGGCAGCGGAGGGGAGGCCTGCGACTCGGTATATCGATGGGTCTTCCGGTTCGACACTGTCGATATCATGGTTTGTGAAACTAATTGCTTCGGTTATCTTCAGCTGAGCAAACTCTGCATTCAGTTGAATAGTGTACTCGCCCGCGTCTTGCAGCTTCAGGTCTAGCGGAACGGATCTGCGGATGCCGGGCAAGATGACAGCAGCAGGCATGATGCCAAAATTGAATTCTGCCTCGGCCTGATTCTCCGGGTTGATCGCGCGGAGTAGCTTCAATGCTTCTTTGCTCCCGGGGAATTCGGCAGTGGGCCAGATGCCATAGTTTCCGCTCATGCGCGCATGTTTATTGCCGTCGTTGCTCAAATCGATATGTAACTTCTCGCCGGTCTTTGCAACGTTCACGCCATTGAGCTGTGCGCTCTCGATTGTCTCACCGACTTGTCCGTATATGGGCAGACCATAACGCATCTTCATTCGAATCTCGGTGCTATTGGGATTTTCTCTTGGTGGCAGCTCCTCCTCGACAAAAATGATGGCTCGGTACTCTCCCTGTTGAGGCTGCATCCTCGGCATCACGGCCCAACGTATGGTCTGGGGGGCACCTGGGGGAATAGTTACCTTGAGTGGATTGATGACTATCCACTGGTCCAGCGAACTCTCTGTCGGTGGGGCAACGACAATCTGATTCTCGTCATTCAGCTCCCAATTGCTAACAGAAAGGCTTAACGAGAGTGGTTCGTCGCTCAGATTTTGTACGAGCAATGACTGCGTCTCACCGCCTCTCTCGTCGAAAACGATCTGATATCTATCGGGCGAAATCCCCATGCGTGGTGACGGCTGCGCATTCGCCGTGGCTACTACCAACAGACAGACAATTGCGAGGGCTAATTCGATACTGCGAAAATATCGATTCGTTCGATAGCCTGTAATTTTTACTTCGTTCATATGTTGCCTCTTACATTAACGCAAAGGCTGACATTCGCTCTATGAATGCCAGCCGCAGTTAGGTTCAACAGGTCGTAGATGCGAAAATCCAGATCGCCCTGCAGCTGTTTAAGTGATTTTATTTTTCCGCCATGAAACTTCGCTTTGATTCCTGCATCATCGATGGACATCGCTACAGAAGAAGCTGGGCCGACGATGATATGGGAAGCTTCGCCACCACTGACGCTGGCTTGAAACTCGAGGACAAGATCCTTCTTGTCTGCGAAACTGTACATATTCTTTGGATAGTTTGCTTCCCAGATTCGCCCCTCGGATCGATCAATCTGGGCAAACGAGATGCCGTTATCTGGAAAAGCGGAAATAGTAAGACTATTGACTGTGAATACCCCGGCGCTAGTGTTGCCAAACTGCCGGCCCGGGTTGGCCAGTGCTACTTCGAGTTCGTCTCCACGATTGCCGGTGATCTCTCTAACTCTAACGTCGTTCAATTCGATAGTGCTGTTTTTGAACTGTACCGCGATACCATCGTTGTCGCAGACTACCTGCGCATGGGATGTGCTAGTTAGTAGAAGCAGCAAAAGCGCCGACAGAAATACTGTCGGCGCATTGCGATGCTTTCTTCCCAGGACAGTTGTCATTCAGCTAACTCGGTTTAAGGAGTTGGTACAACTGTGATCGTAATGGTGTCAGATGCCACCGTAGGGTCGGCCAATGCCAACAGATCGACATCAAACTGTAAGTCGCCTACGTTTGATCCGGAAGTCAGCGTCAATGAAGCAGCAACAGTGCCGGAACCGGCGAGATCGGATGTGGCGCTTGCCGCGACGAAATCTCCAGCGCCTTGAGTGATA
>CAXBLN010000200.1:0-6580 GCA_963976555.1 uncultured Gammaproteobacteria bacterium | reverse complement strand
CAGGGTGCTGGCCTGCTCATGTTGCTGGGGGGATTCGGCATGACTTTCGTCGTGCGAGCGACGGCGAATTCGTCTAAGGGTCTCATTTCAGTGTTCGTATTTGCTGGATTGATGGGTGCGGCATTGGGTCCAACAATATCTGTCTACATGATGGCCTACGCAAATGGTTCTGCTATCGTCGCTCAGGCACTCGGCGGCACGGCGTTGATATTCTTGTCCTTGTCAGGCTATGCACTTACATCTGGCAAGAACTTCAACTTCCTCGGTGGCTTTATTTTCACCGGCATGATGGTCGTGATCGTAGCAATGATCGCCAACATCTTCTTGCAGATACCTGCATTTAGCCTGGCGATATCTTCCGCCGTAATCCTGTTGATGTCTGGCTTTATCCTGTTCGACACCAGCCGCATCGTTAACGGTGGGGAGCGTAACTACATCATGGCTACGATATCTCTCTACCTGAGTATCTTTAATATCTTCGTACACCTTCTTCATCTGCTAGGTGCGCTCACTGGCAGGGAATAAGAAAAGAGGCTGTCTTAGCAACTGACACCAAACCCCAGCTAGTCTGGGGTTTTTTATTGGCAATATTAGTTTTAGTTGGCCGCCTGGATTAAACTCGAAGCGTGAAATTCTCAATAGTTATCTATTCCGCACCCTACTCCTCGGAGTCGGCCTCCTCTGCCCTGCGATTCGCTACGTCTGTTATCGATCAGGGGCATGAAATCTATCGCCTCTTTTTCTTTGGTGATGGCGTCCACAATGCCTCCCAGCTTACCGTAGTGGCACAGGACGAGGTCAATCTACAGCAACAGTGGAATGAACTGATCCAGCAGCACGATATAGACTCTGTCATCTGTGTCAGCTCCGCACTGCGACGCGGTGTACTCGATGATACTGAGGCAGAACGCCATGACCTCGGCAGTGCCAGCGCATATAGCAGCTCGGAGCTTGCCGGTCTCGGACAGCTAATCGATGCTACCTTGCACTCAGATCGCATCATTAATTTTGGGTAGATGTCATGACAGAAATCACAGACATTGAATCATCTGCCAGATGCAAAATAACCTTTATCAGCCGATCTGCCCCCTATGGCCAGAACAGGGCGAAGCTCTGCCTGGACATGGCTCTTGCCGCGGCAGTGTTCGAGCAAGAAGTTAACTATGTGTTCATGGACGACGGTGTCTATCAGTTGCTAAAAGGCCAAACTGGCTCTGCTATAGATTGCAAGACATTAGGCAACGCCCTGGAGACACTCAGCCTTTACGGAATTGACAATGTCTACGCCGAGAAAGCGTCCTTAGCAAAACGCGGCATCGATGAATCCGAGCTTCTTCCTGGGCTGCGAACGATTGAGAACGCAGACATTGCCGACATGATCGGCAAGGCAGACAAGGTGTTTAATCTATGAGCACCCTGCATACACTAAATAAGAGCCCTGACTCCAACCTTTTAAAGAGCTGCCTGGCGGTGATGCGCGAGGGTGACGCGATCCTTTTCATCGAAGACGGCATCTATCATTGTGGGTCTGCAGAACACATTCGCTGGGTTCACGAATCAAACAAAGTGTATGGCTTGCGTGAGGACATTGTGGCTCGAGCTACGCTCTCGAAGATGCATGACAAGGTAGAGGCTATCGATACCGCTCGCTTTGTCGAACTGTGCTGCGAGCATGACAAAGTAGTGAGTTGGTTCTAGGCGTGAGTGAAGAATTGCAACTAAGAATAGACGGTCGCGATATTCCACTCGACAAGGAAGGCTATCTTGTAAACCTCTCCGATTGGGATGAGAGCGTAGCGACCGCACTGGCACTCGAGGAAGGAATCACAATAGGCCCAGGACACTGGGAAGTCATCAACCTTCTGCGCATATTCTATAACAGACATCAGATGTCTCCTGCTAATCGCGCGTTAGTCAATCTGGTTAAACGAGATCTGGGGACGGATAAGGGCAAGAGTGTCTACTTGATGAAACTATTCATGGGCTCACCCGCCAAGACGGTCAGCAAGATTGCGGGTCTGCCAAAGCCAGAGAACTGTCTCTAGGCGCCCTTCCTCGAGTCATCGTCACCGCCACCGAACCAGGAAAGCGAACGCTGCAGTTTAACCACCTCACCGACGATTATGATAGTCGGCGCCTTAATCTCTTCCGCCACAGTCAAATCTGCGATCAATTCCAGTGTCGATACCAAGACTCGCTGCGTTTGGGTTGTGCCTTGCTGCACTACAGCGACAGGCATTGTCGATTTCATTCCATGTGCCAGGAGCTGCTCACAGATAAATGGCAAGCCAGCCAAGCCCATATAGAACACCAATGTTTGCTGTTCCTTTACCAACAATTCCCATTCGAGGGGCACGCTGCCGTCTTTCGTATGACCCGTAAGAAACCGAACGGATTGTGAAAAGTCTCTATGGGTGAGCGGTATGCCCGCGTAGCTGGCACATCCCGAGGCCGCTGTGATTCCCGGCACTATCTGAAACGGAATGCCAGCGGCGGCAAGCGACTCGAGTTCTTCTCCACCGCGCCCGAAGATAAATGGATCCCCACCCTTCAGCCGCAGCACCTTGTTTCCTTCCTGCGCCAGACGCACTAACATCTGATTTATGGTCTCTTGAGGAACGGCATGATCGGCACTTTGCTTACCAACATAGATCTTCTCGGCATCCGGCCTGAGTTTAAGCAGAATATCCGGTGATACAAGACGATCATAAAGGACGACGTCTGCCTTGTGCATGAGCCGCAGCGCACGCAGTGTCAATAAGTCAGGGTCACCTGGTCCGGCGCCTACCAGATATACTTCGCCGGAAGTCTGATCGGCAGTAGGATGTTGTAGGCGTTTCTCCAGCGCTGCCACGGCTTTGGCATCCTGGCCGTTATACACAAGCTCGGGAATATCACTCTCCAGCACCGCCTCCCAGAACCGAATGCGGTCAGCAAATTCGACAATCTCTTTTTTTACCCTCCCCCTGTATGAAGCGAGCAGCTCAGCAAGCTTGTCTATTCGAGTGGGAATCATCGTCTCGTTCAGTTCTTTTAGCTTGCGCGTGAGAATCGGTGAGGCACCTCCGCTGGAGATCGCGATCACAATAGGCGAGCGATCTACTATCGAAGGCATGATGAATGAGCAGAGCTTGGGCTGATCGACAACGTTGACGGGGATATGTAGCCTGTTAGCTGCGATGCTGACAGTCTCATTGACCTGCACATCATCGGTCGCCGCCACAGCCAACGCTGCTCCTATCAGGTCAGATTCTTCAAATTCTTTTTTTAGAACGGTGGCGTCATTCTCCGCGCATAGCGCTAGCAGCGACTCGCTCACATCCATGGCGACTACGTGCAAACTGGCACCGGCACGCAGCAATAGGCTCGCCTTGCGATGCGCTACTTCACCGCCCCCAACAAGTACACACTTCCGATCTCTGATATTGAGAAATATCGGTAGCAGGTCCATTAGGTAAGCAGCTCGATTCCATTCATATAGGAATGCAGGGCTTTTGGAATCTGGATGCTGCCATCTGCCTGCTGACCATTTTCGAGTATCGCAACAAGCGTCCTGCCTACTGCCAGACCCGAGCCATTGATGGTGTGCAATAATTCAGGCTTTCCCGACTCGGGATTACGCCAGCGAGCCTGCATGCGCCTGGCCTGAAAATCGGTAAAGCTGCTGCATGATGATATCTCGCGATAACAATTTTGCGAAGGCAGCCATACTTCCAAGTCGTAGGTCTTTGCAGAGGCGAAACTGGTATCGCCCCCACAGAGGATTACCTTCCGGTAAGGCAGCTCTAATAATTGCAATATGGTCTCTGCGTTCATCGTTAGTTCTTCTAACGCCGCTTCCGAGTCCTGAGGTCTGACCGCCTGAACTAACTCCACCTTCTCAAACTGATGCTGTCTAATCATTCCTTTAGTGTCTTTGCCGTAACTTCCGGCCTCCGATCTAAAGCAAGGTGAGTGACAGGCAAATTTCAATGGCAGTGATTCTGCATCTACAATCTGATCGCGAACGAGGTTAGTAACCGGAACTTCGGCTGTAGGAATGAGATAGTATTCCTGTTCTCCACGAAGCTTAAAGAGATCTTCTTCGAATTTAGGCAACTGCCCTGTGCCGAGAAGAGACTCCGCGTTTACCAGGTACGGCACGTTCACCTCTGTATAACCGTGCTGCCGCGTATGCGTATCAAGCATAAATTGGATCAAGGCACGATGTAGCTGCGCCGTGCGCCCGGTCATCACGGCAAAACGCGAACCAGTAATCTTAGTGGCGGCCTCGAAGTCTAGTCCCTGCTCTAAGGCTTCGCCGAGTTCGGCATGGTCTTTAACATCGAAATCGAATGTCTTCGGAGTTCCCCAGCGTGAGACTTCCTGATTATCGCTCTCATCATTACCGGCAGGTACCGATTCAGAAGGGATATTAGGCACCCTCAGCAAATAGTCATTCAGCTCCTTCTGTAGAAGACCGAGCTGCTCCTTCTTTGTCTCTAATTCGGACTTGATACTCTCCATCGACTGCAGAATCTCAGTCACATCTTCCCCTGCCGCCTTCGCTTTACCAATAGACTTCGATCTCTGATTTCGCTCGCTCTGTAGTCCTTCAGTCTCTGTCTGCAATACCTTACGTTTGCTTTCAAGCTCGGCAAGGCGCGTGACATCTAATTCGAATTTCTTCTTTTTGAGAGCTAGTGCTATCTGCCGCGCATCGCTGCGAATATTCTTTGGGTCTAACATGTATCTGTTCCTGAAGGAGTTAAATCAGAGCACAACACGGCTTAGCTGCATACCTGCAAACGCGGCGAATAAGCACAGCGCGACGCTACTGACGATATAAAAAAGAGCAGTATTGTATTGGCCTTGTTCGAATAACAAAAGCGCATCTAGAGAGAAAGTCGAAAACGTAGTCATTGCTCCCAGAAAGCCAATAACCACTATAGGACGCCACGTTTCGTTAAGCTGCGACTTCTCAGCCAGTACAACGAAGATTACGCCGATAAGGAATGAACCCAATACATTCACAGCGAATGTGCCCAGCGGAAAACTGCTGTCGTTGAATCTTTGTACAGCTCCATGCAACCAAAAGCGAGATACGGCGCCAATAGCACCTCCGAGTGCGATCGCAATATAGGTATTCACAGCTAAGAGTCGCTCATTATGATTGAGATCCTGATCCGCAATTTGCGGCGCCTACTGACTGTAGTCATTTTCGATAATCTCTATATTTCCGGGGGAAATGAACTCGAACTGCGCATCGGCTATCGCCTGATTACGCACCACGTTCTCGAATTGCCACACAGTCTGTTGTCCGCTACGACTACTGAGATAGATCGACTCCAGCTCACTGCTCATAAAATTAATGGAGATTCGCTGATAGACATTATCCGATTGCAGCGGCGTCAATTCGAATTCCTGATGTTCGCTATCCTGATCTGTAACGCTACGGATCGTATAGTCTGCGGATAGTGAATCGACGTTGCCACTGAGCAACTGTGCTGCAAGCTCCGATCGGCTACTATCCCAGTCCTCAATTACAACCTGTTCCAGGTCCGGCTGATAGTTCCAGAGCGTGCTGCCATCAGTCACGATCAGCTCTGGAAAAGGGGCCAGTGTCTCCCAATAGAATCCATCTGGCTTCTTAAGTAGCATCTTGATCTCACTCTCCTCGAGCACGCCGCCGTCAGACTCGACGATTAACTGAATCACGTCTGAGCTGAGTGTATCGATGCCACTAAGCAGAGAATCCAATCGATCCAGCGCCGGGGTCTCACTTAGTTCCTGCGCGAAAACGCTTCCCGCAAAAAGAAGTATGAGAATAGGTAGAATGACTTTCTGTTTTAACAGTTCGTTCATTTTGAAATTCTTAAGTTGCATTTCTCGCTAATCGCGAGGGGGTGGTGGGGCTATTACTTCTCTGGATCCGTTGCTACCCATCTCCGATACCACGCCCGCCAGCTCCATTGAGTCTATCATTCTGGCAGCACGGTTGTAGCCGATCCGCAGTTTCCGCTGCACGGCAGATATAGAGGCTTTGCGCGATTCAGTGACGAACTGAACGGCCTCATCATAGAGCGCATCGTCTTCTTCACCTTCGCCGGCACCCGAATTATTCATGGCTCCCATGTCCAGATCGTCGACGCTCTGAGTTATGGAATCGATATAGACGGGCTCGCCCCGTTGTTTCCAGTCCGCCACAACACGGTGGACTTCCTCATCGCTAACAAAGGCACCATGCACACGGGTAGGAATGCCACCGCCTGGTGGCAGGAATAACATGTCACCGTTGCCGAGGAGTTGTTCTGCGCCGCCCTCTCCCAAGATCGTTCGAGAATCGACTTTCGATTGCACCATGAACGAAAGGCGAGTCGGTACGTTGGCTTTGATTAAGCCCGTTAATACATCAACCGATGGTCTCTGCGTAGCGAGAACGAGGTGAATCCCCGAGGCCCTGGCCTTCTGCGCAATACGCGCGATGAGTTCCTCAACCTTTTTACCAACGACCATCATCATGTCCGCCAGCTCATCGACAATGACCACGACACAAGGCAGCGCTTCAAGTTCCGGCGCGGTCTGCTCGTCCTCAAGAAGC
>CAXBLN010000199.1:0-6631 GCA_963976555.1 uncultured Gammaproteobacteria bacterium | reverse complement strand
CAGCCTCCTGTTGCGGCCTGTTCGGATTCAAGCCCAGTCGCGGACTCACTGAGGTTGGAGATACGACCAGTGAGTCCTGGGGCGGCATGAGTGTCGGCCATGTGCTCAGTCGCAGCGTGCGCGATAGCGCGGCATTTCTTGATCTCATCAAATTAGATCAAGCTAAACTCTACCCCTTGCCTGGCAAGCCAAGCTCCTTCTTCGAGGCATTGGCAGGTAAAGACGCAGCAGAAGCTAAATTGCGGATCGCCGTTCAATACGACCACCCCAGCGGCGAAATCCTCGATCAGGACTGTTTGCGAGCCGTGAAGCAGGCGGCTCTACTATGCGAGTCACTCGGTCATCAGCTTGAGGAGGTGGCGCATCCTGTGGACCATGGCATTGCCGCTAGGGCCATGTCGCGGCTCATCAACGTCTATTCCTATCAAGCGGTAAGCAAGCGCGCGAAGGCATTACAACTAGAGCTAGATGACTGCCCCCTAGAGACATCAACAATGGCAATGGTTAAGCGTGGAGTTCGTGTCATCGCGAGCGACTTTCTGGATGCGAAAGATTGTCTGATCATGGCTGAGCGTCAACTTGAGCGCTTCTATCAGGACTACGACCTGATAATTCAGCCCGTCCTCAGCAAGGTGCCAGCGGAACTTGGCTGGCTCGATATGAATAGCGCAGACCTAAAATCCTATGGAGCCAGATTCAAAGCCTATAGCGGGCTTACCGCCCTCGCCAATGGCACAGGACAGCCCTCTATGTCAGTCCCCATTCTTACCACCGAATCGAATCTACCTGTGGGAGCCATGTTCACTGCTGCCTGGGGACAGGACACGAAGCTACTCAGGCTCGCCGCCCAACTTGAGAATGCGGCCCCCTGGTCAGGCCTTGCCAATGGCATTTATTCCGACTCAAATGTGCACGCGAGCCGCTAGCCGGCTTGTCACAATTCATGACGCAAGCGTTGCCCAAGCTGATTTATAATTAGAGCAGCAGTTTTTTTAGACAATTAGTTTTATTTATAAATAACAATACGTTATAAAGCTTACTTCACAGCTTACATAATTATGGAGAGAAGGGATGAACCTGCGACTTTCGATACTATCTACCGCCATCACACTGAGTCTGGCAAGCGCGAGCTCTGCACAGGAGTTTCAGGCACCACTCACTGAATGGGGCGTTCCTGATTTACAGGGAAACTGGAAGAACGCGACGGTAATGCCTTTCGAGCGACCGACTGAACTGGGCAACAAACAGGCCTATACCGAAGAAGAAGCCATGCAACTCGAACGAAGCGCGCAGCAGGCTGTCGAAGAGGACAATGAGCCCTTAGACCCTAATCGCCCTGCTCCCGCTCTGGCCGCTTTGCCTCCGGTTGGGAACTACGATCTATTCTGGACAGATCGCGGCATGTTCCTCCCGACTATAGACGGTGAATTTCGCACCTCCGCCATCATTGATCCTCCAAACGGCAGAATACCCGAACGAGTGGCCGGTTTCCGTGAACGCATGCAGGAAATGCGAGCCAATCGCCCAGACAGTAACGATGGCCCTGAAGGCCGTGGCCTGGGTGAGCGCTGCCTCGTGGCTTTCGGCAACTCATCTGGCCCGGTAATGACTCCGGTAATGTATAACAGTCACATGCAGATCGTACAGTCACCGGGTTATGTGAATATCATCGTCGAAATGGCACACGACTCACGCATTATCAAGATTGCAGACGAAAGAAATCCTGCGTCTGAGCTGCATCAGAAATGGATGGGAGACTCAATCGGCCGCTGGGAAGGCGACACACTTATCGTTGAGACCAAAAACTATAATCCCTGGATCACTTACCGCGGCGCGCCGACTGAGAACCTTACGGTGATCGAAACATTCAAGCGCGAGGCTAATAACAAGATTATCTATGGCTTTACTGTAGATGACCCTACCGTATATAGCGCACAGTGGTCTGGAGCTTATCCCTTGTCGCGCATGGACGAACCCGTATACGAGTATGCCTGCCATGAGGGCAACTACGGCATTATCGGGATTCTAGCTGGAGCAAGAAGACTGGAAGCGATGGAACGAGAAGGCATAGAACGCGCAATCGAGCAGTAGCCTCGTAGTTATCGCAATAAAAAAGGTAGCCGAGGCTACCTTTTTTATTGCATTCGACTTATTGCAGATCGACGTTTAGCGCTGCCCATATCTGACAGACGTCACTTCCGCCATTACTGCTATCGCAATCTCCGCCGGAGTCTTACTGTTTATCTGAAAACCTATAGGAGCATGAAGTCGGCCTATCTCTTCTTCGCTCAGACCCAACTCGGGCAACCTCTCTCTTCTCGCCGCAGAAGTTTTTACAGAACCCATAGCACCGATATAGAAAGCCTCGGTCTTTAACGCCTCCATCAGCGCCATATCATCTACTCTTGGATCATGAGCTAAAGCGATGATCCCGCTATAGGGATTACTAAATCTTGCGCGCACTAAGTCGTCAGGTAACTGCGCAGTCATTTCCACTCCCGGCACGAACCAATTATCCAGATAATTAGGCCGCGGGTCGCAAAGGGTCACATCGTATTCGAGCGCGATGGCCATTTCGGCTACAAACTTCGCCACATCACCGGCCCCAAGAATCAACAGTCGATACATGGGGCTTAGGCTGTGCGTCATCCGCGCGTCCTCGATCACTACCGCCTTTTCACTGCTCTGAGCCTCTGCCGTTATCGTGCCATTAGCCAAATCAACGATTCGGCTCACCTTAGTGTGATTTTCCAAATCGGTCGCGAGGCGCTTAAAAACATCGCGATTAGATTCACTACAATCGATATATTCGAGCAAGACATGAAGCTGGCCACCGCAGGGTAGCTTCAATCGCGCCTGCTCCTCTGCTGTCACTCCGTACTTTACAGTGAATGGCTTCGATTCCTTATCGTATTGAGCCTTCAGAGACCCGTCTCTTAGCTGCTCAAGGAAGTCTTCCTCTATGCAACCACCAGAGATGGAGCCAACCAGTTCGCCATCCATGGTACACGCCATCATCGCACCGATCGGCCGAGGTGAGGATCCCCATGTCTTCAGGATCGTGCAGAGCCAAACCGGTTTAGAGTTCTGCAGCCATATTTCGACGTGGGAGACTATTTGCTGTTGACTACTTTGCATGAATTTTAAGCTGCATCGGTTCTATGTTGGTTTTCCATGGCTTTGGAGAGCTCGAACTACAGCTCCCATTAAACCATTCGTTCCTTCCACTTGCCGCGCCGGAAGACAAGGTAGCCTACTATACCAGTGAGGATATCCGACGCAAACACTGCCCAAAACACCCCCACCGGCCCAAAGTTCATTGTCAGGGCGAGAAAGTAGGCGAGCGGCACTTGGACAATCCAGAAGCAAAATATATTGATCCAGGTTGGTGTCATAGTATCGCCCGCACCGTTAAAGGCCTGAATGAGGGCCATTCCGGCTCCCCATGCCACGAAAGCCAAGGCGAAGATTGTCAGACATTGCACCGCATAATCCACTACAACTAGTTCATCGGTGAACAGGCCCACAATAGGACGGGTAAACGCCAGCATCATCAAAGAGGCGAAACCCATGTACATGCAGTTGTATCGCACAATATGCCATACAGAATCCTCAGCCCTGCCTGGCAATCCTGCGCCAAGGTTCTGACCCACCAGAGTAGCCGCTGCATTGCTCAGACCCCATGCCGGTAATATGCTAAACATCACTATACGCACGGCGATCGTATACCCGGCAACCGCTGCGCTACCGAAGCCTGAAACAATCTGCATCAAGAATACCCAGCTCGCCGTAGCCACCAAAAACTGGGACACACCCCCGATTGAGACTCTGATCAAGGACGTGATAACGCCCACTTGCAAGTGCATATTGGCCAGGTGCAATCGTATTCTCCCGCCACCGCCACAGAGGTAATAGGCTCCATAGGCAACGCCGACTCCACGACCGATATTCGTAGCAATAGCCGCTCCTTCCAAACCCATCTCGGGGAAGGGCCCATAGCCGTAGATCAAACAAGGGTCCAGCACTATATTGATACAGTTAGCGAGGGTGAGAGCTCGCATCGCAAGGCTCGCATCACCTGCTCCACGAAATATTGCATTGATCAGGAACAGAAACACGATGGTAAAACAACTGCCGAACATGATCCGAGTATAGGTTTCGCCTGTCTCTAGCACTGCCTCATCCGCACCCATGAGCATGAGGATATTGCGCGCGAAGAATATGCCTATAAGACCTACCAACACCGACACAATGACACCCATCCATACAGCCTGCCCCGCGGCAAGAGACGCTGCGGCAGTGTCTTTCTCCCCGATCCGTCTCGCGATTAGGGCCGTGGTTCCCATGCTCAACCCGATTGCGACGGCATACAGCAGCGTAATCATCGCCTCGGTCAGCCCCACAGTTGCGACAGCCGCCGTACCCAGGCCAGCGACGAAGAATATATCCACAACTGCAAACACCGACTCCATCGCCATCTCAAGAATCATCGGAATAGCGAGCATTATCGTAACCCGACCGATCGATCCCTGGGTATAGTCGAGATCGCTATCACCCGCCATAGCCTGCTTAAAAAGCAGCCAGCCATTTTTAATTTTCTGTAATGTCATTTGAATTTCCACAAGACTAAGTATTCGGCACAGCAAAATTTTTTTGCTGCAAAGAAATTAGAGTGCTAATGGACTGATCTTGACCCAGGAACGACTGAAGGTTTTTCAGCGGGCTGGTATTCGGCTTCTAAGATGAGCCGGAGAGTAGAGTGGAAACTTTATCGTGCGCAGTTACGGCAACTATGACGAACACACTATCTATGGATCAGGCCATTGCTCTGAAGAGGGTGGTTACTATCATGAATGGAACTCCTGAAGAAAGTGTCGGCATTATAAATCTATCTCTGGCTAGATTTCTAGCTTTTTTTGAAGCTCCAGACTTTTGAAAAGTGTTAACGGCCTATGATCAACTCTAATGGGCTGACCCCAAGAGATAGGCATCGCGCGAACTCCGCAGGTGCCAGGATAAATTTCTCATAGCTTTTACACTTTTTCTCGAATAGAGCATCACTCCAGTTTCCTATCCTCCTACTCTTTAATATTGCCGAGCGTTGCACAACCCAATGATCAAACAATCTACGAGCCTGTTCTCCGGCATAAATCTTGTCGACCATTGAATTCATATGCCCCACCACACGGTTAGAGTTATTCGAATATGTTTCGATACCCTGCTCCACCTCCTCTAGCACATAGACCGAAAGTCCCGCAGGCAGATTGCTAAGGGTCAACGCGTCCGCGACAATATCACTGTGTCTCTCCAAAGTAGTCACGCTCTGCCTCGAACGACTGATTTCTATTTCAGGGTTGTGGAATTCGTACACAGGATTCTTAGTCAGCGCAGAGTAGGCGCGCGCGACTGCAGGCGCGCAACTACGGAACTCTTTTTCTTCTTCAATCTTATTGCAATCAGAAACATAAAATTGAGAATTGTCGCCGCGCTCGACAATAACGATAGCGCTGCGAACTGAATCAACACTGGGGATATTGATTGCTTGTGTTTCAATACCGAGCCTAACGGCAGTATCTACTTCTGCTATCTCAGCTTCAATCGTGTTCTGAATTTCTACTTCCGCGCTTTCAATCCGCATCTGCTGGGGGGCTGGCGACGATGGCATGACTTCGCCAAGCCCACGCGAAGAAATGACTTCCACTGGCTCGGAGAGGATTTCAGAAACGCTCTCAGAAATAGATTGATCGGCTTGAGGCTGCTGTGGATTGGAGGGAACGAAATTTACGTGAAGACTCGTGGGGAAGATGCCCTCCTGGGTTGCGATATCATTGCCAAGAAAATAGTACACTGTCGAGGCAAGCAGGAGGTGGATGCCGGCAGAGAACGCGAAGCTTAGCCGCATGCCGAGATGGGTTTTCTCCTCCTGCTGGTTGCGCACATCGACGCTGTCTCGACTAACAAGATCAGAAAGGTCCGCCGTGGAAAACTCCCCCAGAGCTATATCATCGACAGCATCCATCTAAATGCTCATATTGGATCACGCACAGGGAAAGCAGGCCTGGCGCAGAAGGTTCTTAGTCTTCAAATCTAGACAAAGATTAGTCTACTAAGCTCCTGGAATAGCGCGCCTCGTTCGATTAGGCGAAGTTTAAACTTGGAGCAAGCTGTTCACTCTCCAGGCCTAATAGAAACTGTTTTGTCTCTATCCCGCCTCCAAAACCGGTGAGCTTTCCCGAACTACCGATAACACGGTGACAGGGAATGATAATCGGAATAGGGTTTACCCCGTTCGCCGCCCCTACCGCTCTCGAAGCCTTCGGTTTCCCGATATGCGCCGCGAGCTGGCCGTAACTCCAAGTCTCGCCGTAGGGAATCTGAGTCAAGGCACGCCAAACCGATTCCTGGAAAGCTGTACCTATCGGCATCAGAGGAAGATCAAACTCCTTAAGGTCGGCTGCGAAATAGCCATCCAATTGGAAACAGACTTCCTTGAAGGGTCCTTCATCCTGGGACCAGTCTTGCTCATGACGCCTGCGCATCTTTCCGCCTGGAAAACCTAGCAGCGAGAGGTATTCGCCATCCCCTGCCAACAGCAGGTCGCCAATAGAAGTCTTGTGATAATGATAATAAG
>CAXBLN010000198.1:0-6736 GCA_963976555.1 uncultured Gammaproteobacteria bacterium | reverse complement strand
GCGTTTAGTTTATGTTAAAAAGGCGGCGATTTTACACTAGAACAGCCCCGTTGTGCGCCAATAGGCCCAAAAACGCCTAGGAAATGCTCGGCGATTTGCTATAAACTCGCGCTCTCAGGCGCTATAGGAACTTTTGCAGTAGTTTACTATATGGAACTTATTGATTTAATTAAGCAATTTGCCCGCAAGCAATACCTTGTGGTGTCTCATTATCCCCGTGACCATCTCGCCATAGCCGGCGCGCTATGTGGCCTGTTCCTACTATTGCTAGTCCTGCCCGGTGGCGATGCGAACGATGAATCCACAGGGAGAACCGAAATAGCGCTCGAGATCGACCTGGGCGCCACAGCAGAGCAAGAGCTGCCCGATACCCTGGCACTATCTGACTTCGTAGTTCCACAATCGACAGCTACTCCAACAATCGCCACCCCGACAGGGCCTACTCCGGCTGTTGAGCAGCCCATTCTGGAAGATGTATCCCTCTGGCAGAACATCGAAGTAAAAAGCGGCGACAGTATTTCGGCAATATTCAGCAAAGTAGGCCTGACAAATCAGGACCTATTTCGAGTCTTGAACTCTAGCGACGAGGCGAAGGTACTGAATCGGGTCTATCCTGGCTACAAGCTGGACTTCCTGATTCCAGACGACGGCGGGCTCGAGCAGCTTCGTCTATTGAAGTCGCCTCTGGAAGGCTACCTTTTTACACTCAACAACAATAACTACGACGTCGAGTCGATACTGAATTTTCCGCAGCTGCGACCTACATTTAAAGTCGGCACGATTACCGACAGCCTGTTCATGGCGGGGCAGCGTGAACAGATTCCGGCCATAACAATCATGGATATGGCGAATATCTTCGGCGGCGTTATCGACTTCATTCTCGACCCCCGTGCTGGCGATGACTTCAGCATCCTGTATGACGAAAAATACCTCGATGGCGAGTTCATCGGTCAAGGCGACATCCTCGCTACGCAGTACACGAACCAAGGCAAAACATTTACGGCAGTTCGCTATATAGATGAAGAAGGAGAGGTCGGTTACTACAACGCCGATGGCGAGAGCATGCGCAAGGCATTCCTGCGCAGCCCGCTCGACGTGTTTCGAATCAGCTCCAACTTCAACCCTAACCGTCGTCATCCGATACTGAACACTATCCGTGCACACAAGGGCACGGACTATGCAGCCCCAACAGGCACTCCGATTCGCGCGACCAGCGACGGTCAGGTTACTCGCGCCTCGCGCAACGGCTCATTTGGAAATCTAGTCATCGTGAAGCATGCCGGCGGATTCGAAACCAAGTACGCACATCTTTCCAAGTACGGAAACGGTATCAAGAAGGGCCGGCGCGTCAGACAGGGCGACATCATCGGTTACGTCGGCTCGACTGGCAGCGCAACCGGGCCACATCTACACTACGAATTCCTGATGGGTGGCGTGCATCAGAATCCTCGCACTATCTTAGACAAGCTTCCCAAGGCGGAATCAATCAACCCGGCGGAGATGGATCGTTTCCGCACTCAGACTGCGGACCTGCTCAAACGCTTCTCAGAGATGAACGGCACGCGTCTAATAACTCTGAATCAGCCGAGCGCTGACTAGCACCTTAGAACCCCTTGGCCAACTCCGACTACTATATTGGTTTGATATCCGGCACTAGCATCGACGGAGTCGACTGCGCCCTCGTGCAGTTTGAAAAGGACCAGCCAAAGTTAGTTGCCACGCACTCAGAGGCGATACCCCCTAAACTCAAAGCGGATATTATCAAGCTCTGCAGTGGCAAGGATATCGACCTGGAACTTTACGGCAATACCGATGTAGCCATAGGTCAACTGTTTGCGAAGGCGGCAGTTGCTCTACTGACACAAGAGGATATGAAGAAGTCCGATATCCGCGCAATCGGCAGCCACGGACAGACTGTCTATCATTTCCCCAGCGGCACTACACCGTTCTCTTTGCAGATCGGCGATCCAAATAGCATTGCACTACTTTCTGGCATAACCACAGTCGCCGATTTTCGCAGGAAGGACATGGCCGCCGGTGGCCAGGGCGCACCCCTGGCCCCGCTGCTCCATAGAAACTGTTTCCAGTCGGCGAGTACCGACCGCGTCGTGCTAAATGTCGGCGGCATTGCGAACATCACCGTGCTGAACAAGGACGGCACCTGCCTCGCCTTCGATACGGGGCCCGCGAATGTACTGATGGACTATTGGATAGGCAAGCATCAAGACAAGAACTTCGACAAGAACGGCGACTGGGCTGCTAGCGGAAACGTCATCCAGCCCCTGCTCAAGCTGCTTCTAGATGAACCCTATTTCGCTAAAACAACGCCAAAAAGTACCGGGCGGGAATTATTCAATGGCCCGTGGCTTGAGGCGAAGCTACACAAGCATGGGCGGGCAATCGCCCTTGCCGACGTTCAGGCAACGCTACTGCGCCTCACCATCGATAGCGTAGTGGAGGAGATTCGCAAGACGGCGAACCCTACCGAAGTCTATGTCTGTGGAGGCGGCGCGCATAACAGCGCTTTTATGGCAGGCCTGCAGGCGAGACTACGTGACTGCATTGCATTCGCCTGGATGGCGAAGCAGACGATGGAAGGGCGCTCCATAGATACCACGCCATTCACTGGTGCGAAGCAGGCTATCGTGCTGGGTGGAGTCTACAAGGCCTGATGGCCTGGCTCGCCGGACGCTCCGGCAAGCATTTCGGAAATACTCAGATAGAGAACGAGGATCCGCAGCCACAGGTGGCTGAGGCCATGGGGTTGTTCACGATGAAGCGCGACCCTTCCAAACCTTCCACGTAGTCGATCTTCGCGCCAACGAGGTACTGATAACTCAAGGGGTCGATAAGCAGGCTAGCGCCTTTATTTTCGATAACCGTATCGTCTTCGTTGATCTCCTCGTCGAAGGAGAAGCCGTACTGAAACCCCGAACAACCGCCACCGGTTACAAATACGCGCAGCTTCAGTTTGTCATTGCCCTCTTCGGAAATCAGGTTGTGCACCTTGTCCGCCGCGTTGTCGGTGAAGGACATGATGATCGGATCTTGTGTTTGTACTGCTGACATGTCGATTCTCAGTTTGTCGCGATAGGACTTCAGGTAGAAACCCAGCAATCGCATCAATACCGGCGATTATCTCAATAGCCGAGTAATTTAGTCAAGTATAGCCTTTTCTTTCTGCGGGATACGACCTCGCCTATCTAGCTATTCTGCATGACCTTTGCATCGAAGGGCAGCTTCTTCTTGTCCGCCGCCAGGCGCTTGTTCTCGTTCTGGCTGGTGCTAATATGCATGAGGTTGCCATTCACTTCCGAGCCCATCACCATCTCAATCAGATTGTAGTAAACATTGCCCACCACTACCGCCTTGGATGCCAACTCGAGATGATTCGCCGAGCGCAGATCGCCCTGCACCAATCCGTTAACTATGGCCGATGGCACACAGACTTCCCCTTCGACAGCACCCTTCTCTGCGATGCGAATCAGCGCCTTGGAATCGTCTTCGGCATAGATGTTTCCCTTCACGCGACCCTCGATGATGAGCTCTCCGCTGAAATGAATATCGCCGACGACTTCTGTGGACCTCGATATCAGGGTATGGGCTGGCCCAGTGGATGTCTTCTCTGGTGCTGTCTTGTTAAACATAGTGATTCTCTCCTTTTAATTCTGTGCTGCTAAAATCTACAATTCTGTCGCTGTAATCGACTAACGTTCTACGACCCAACTGAAATTTTGATTAATGCTTTTGTCTACCGGCTCTATGGAAACCGCGGCAATCTGGAGTCGCTCTGGAACAAAATTCTCCGGCAAGACGAGCTCGCCTTCGATGTTCTGAAAATATTTAAAGCGTAGGCGAATATCGAGCTGATCCTGCTCTGCAGAGATATCTCGCAGCGCCAATATCTGTTGCTCCTCACCCTGCGACCCCACCAGGTTGATATTCACATGGCCGGTAAGAAAGGTATCGCCGTCGGCATCCTGCTGGCGCAGAACCAATTTATAGCGATAGCGATTCGCCTCGCGCGTCGCATCTATATCCAGCTGGCTAATAATCAGCCCAGTGTCTTCGGTCTCTGCCGACACAACCTGCCGATAGTAGACTATGTCCTGTTCCAACTGCGCAACGCGGTCGCGCAGGCCCCGAATCGTTCCCTGCACCTCTTCCGTCGCTCGCTGATCCATCACGCTCGATCTATCCAGGATGGCAACCTGCCGGCGCAGCTCTGAGTTTTCCGTCTCGACTGCGATGAGCTGCTCGTTCAGCTCCTGCTGCGTGGCCTGTTCGGATTGCTGCACACGCAACGTGTTTGAGTAACCAAACATAAAGCCAGCCAGCGCGCTGGCGCCGACGCCAAGCACGAGAAGCGAAACAAGCAGAACGCGACGGCCGGGCCGATACGGTACGACCACCATCCTCTCTTGTTTGCTGCCTTTAACTACATTTGGCATCCAGATTTCTCCGAGTCCAACCAAGCCTGTGCACTGGCATCATTCCGCCAGAACTTAAGGCAATAAGGCGATATTGAGCAATCCCGTGGTCTCTTCCAGGCCGAACATGATGTTCATGTTCTGTATGGCCTGTCCTGCGGCACCCTTAACCAGGTTGTCTTCTGCCGAGAGAACCACGATCGTATCGGTATCCTTAGAATAGGCTACTGCTATCTGACATTTGTTCGACCCCTTCACATTCCTGGTAGCTGGCACCTCGCCCTGGGGCAACACGTCCACGAAGGGCTCGTCTGCATAGCGCCGCTCATAGACTTCCTGAAGCTGCTCTAGCGAAACCTGAGTTCCCGACTTAACTGGCGCGTACAGCGTCGCCAGTATGCCCCTGATCATCGGTGTCAGGTGAGGAATAAATGTCAGTCGTATCGCTCTCTCGCTATAGCGATTGAGACTCTCGCATATCTCGGGGTGATGGCGATGTCCGGAGATACCATAGGCCCTGATGGATTCCGTCGCCTCGCAAAGCAGGAAATCTTCGACTGCCTTGCGGCCTGCGCCACTCACACCGGACTTCGCATCGGCGATGAGCCGGTCTGTCTCTATTAAGGAGTTTTCCAACAGTGGCAAGAAACCCAGTTGAATCGCCGTGGGATAGCAGCCCGGCACGGCAATGAGCTGTGCGCTTTTTATCTTCTCTCTGTTCACTTCTGGCAAGCCATAGACGGCGTCCGCGACTAGCTCTGGGCAGACGTGCTTAGTCTTATACCACTGCTCCCAGAGGGGAATGTCTTGAATTCGAAAATCCGCCGACAGGTCGATAACCTTAATGCCTTTCGACAGCAGTCCTGCCACCGTATTCATGGCGACGGCGTGAGGGGTCGCATAGAACACGACATCGCATTCTGCCAACAGCGCCGAGTCGGGCGCAGAGAATGCCAGATCCAGGTGGCCGCGCAGATTCGGGAAACGACTGCACACAGGCACGCCTGCCAATTCTCGCGAGGTCACGACGGATATCTCCACGTCGCTACGCGGGGCAAGCAATCTGAGAAGTTCGACACCGGTGTAGCCGGTAGCTCCTATAATTCCAACTTTGATCAAAATAGGCTCCGTAGAGGGTCTGGGGTTTAAATATTCACAGCGAGGCGGATCAGTTGCAGCTTATCCGTGCTCCAGCCGATCTGAATTGCCGGACGGAGTATCTTACACGGCAATGCCTAGAATGCAATATCTAGAGCCATTTCATTACGTAAAATCAACAGCTTAGCGGCGTTCTCTGCTATCATCGAGACTTCGATATTAAGCTGTGATAGCTTCTCCTGCACAGCTTTAGGAGTGCAGTATGCTTTGGATAAAGGCCTTCCATATTATTGGCGTTGTTTGCTGGTTTAGCGGGATTTTTTACCTGCCGCGACTGTTCGTCTATCACTCCATGAGTGAAGATCAGATCAGTAAGGATCGCTTCGTCATCATGGAGAAGAAGCTATTCTGGTACATCATGACACCATCTGCAGTGCTGGCCGTCGTCCTTGGTAGCTGGTTGCTCATCGCCAATCATGGCTATTTTATGGCCTGGTGGTGGATGAAGGCAAAGCTCGCACTGGTCGTTCTGCTAATCGCCTATCACTTCTACTGCTACTGGTTTATGAAAGCGCTTAGAGAGAATTCGGCAATTCGCAGTCACAAGTACTTTCGAGTCTACAATGAGCTGCCAGTCTTGCTGCTCATAGTCATAGTCATACTCATCGTCGTCAAACCCGTTTTGTAAAAAAGTGTTAGAAGCATGAACGCAACCAAACCCTCTGTCATGTGTTTCTCCGGGCTAGACCCCACCGGTGGCGCCGGCATTCAGGCCGACATCGAGACCCTGTTCAGCATCGGCTGCCATTGCACGCCTGTTATAACCGCGCTCACGGTACAGAACACACACAATACCTCCAGCATCGTCGCCACCGAGGCCACTCTGTTAGTGCAGCAGGCTCGCGCCGTATTGGAAGACATTCCGATCAAGTGTTTCAAGGTAGGCCTGTTAGGCAGCGTCGCGAGCGTGGAGGTGTTACACACACTTTTTAGGGACTACCCTCACATTCCCGTCGTCGTAAACCCGGTTGCTATTTCCCCAGACGGTATCGATATTATCGAGGCTATTCGCAATCTGTTGCTACCTCTTGCGACAGTGCTCACACCCAACACGGACGAGCTCCGCCTCTTCGCCGCCACCGCCGATACTCTCGATGCCTGCGCCAACGAAGTGCTGGAGAGTGGTTGCCGTCATATCCTTCTCACCG
>CAXBLN010000197.1:0-6764 GCA_963976555.1 uncultured Gammaproteobacteria bacterium | reverse complement strand
GTCGCTTTAGTGAGAAAGGTGTCGCCGCTATGGGGCCTCGAATTATCAATCCGCAGACGATGCGGCAGACGCCATTCAAGTTATTCAGCAAGGTCTTCTGGCGCTCCGATCGAAACTTCGCCGGACTACAGAAGCATTTTATCGCGGACTTCCTTATTACGTCAGGATCATTATTGATGCTAAGTGCGCTTGAAGAAATTGGCGACATGAAGGAAAGTTACTTTATTGATAACGTCGATCTTGAGTGGTGCTTCCGTGCCAAGTCGCTGGGCTTCGATCTGGTAGGTACCGATGCTGCAGTGCTCTATCATGCAATTGGCGAGCGTAGCTCCAACCCGCTAGTCAAGGCAGGGCTGATCGCACAGCACAACCCCTCACGTACCTACTACTCCAGCAGGAACAGAATTCATCTCTATAGTGCTGCTTACTCACCGTGGGGATGGAAACTCCGTGACATAGTACGCTTTACTCTAAAGGCGAGCTGGCTACTTATTACTTCTTCCGAGAGAAAGCAGTACTTCAAGAAAATTCGCTCTGGCATTCGAGATGCCAAGACATTGGCGTAATCATAGATGAGCACAAGAACCAAAGTAGCCATATTGCTATCCACCTATAACGGTGAGAGGTTCCTGGCGCCACAACTCGACTCGCTATTTGCGCAGTCTCATAGCGATTTTATCTTGGTGGTTCGCGACGATGGCTCTAGAGATGGAACAGTGTCGATTCTGGAGAATTATGCGCAGAAGGAAGGAAGTCGCATCCATCTCCTGCCTCGCGATGGAAAGAATTTCGGTGCCAGTGGTGGCTTCGCTTTCCTTATCGACTACGTACTCAAAAACAAAGTGAAATTGGGACTCGCGTCTGCCTATATGATGTTCTGTGATCAGGACGATACCTGGTTTCCAGAAAAGTTAGAGAAGCAGATTTCGGCAATGTTGAAAGCCGAAGAGCAGGCCACTTCACAGATTCCGCTACTCGTTCACAGTGATCTCGAGGTAGTGTCAGAACAGAACACAGTAATAGCGAAATCGCTAATTCACTACCAGGGCTTGGAGATCGAGCGAAACCGTTTCCCGAATCTCGTGATTAGTAATCTAGTTACCGGTTGCACTGCGCTAATCAACGAAGACTTGGCGGAGAAGGCATTACCGATACCATCGAATGCGATTATGCATGACTGGTGGCTGGCTTTGGTAGCGACTGCGTTCGGCGAATTAATTTATCTGGATGTTCCGCTAGTCCGATACAGACAACATGGCAATAACACTATTGGTGCGAAGGAATTCACCAAAATATCGAACACCAATATCGCACTGTGGCGCAGACTACTGGTGCGTATACCCAATAAGCATCTTTACGAGGTGGCTGTGCAGGCGTCGGCGTTTCGACGCCGTTACGCGGCCGAGCTAACATCTATCCAGCGCCTTAGCCTTCGCATCTGTGGAGGTATGGGAGTGAAGATAGGTTTCGTGCAGCGCTTTATGTACCGCCTGGCGCGGCGCTTCTAGTTTCGACACAAGGCCTAGGTAAACAAGCTAGCCAGATTCTTTCGAAATGTCTCCTGTGAACAGTCTTCGCCTATCGCGGCTAGCCCGGCATCGCGAACCTGCTGCCAGAGCTGCTCTTCGTTATACAGTCGAATGCACTGCGTCGCATACTGGGCTGGTTCGTCCGCTACGAGTAGTTCCATTCCATCCTTCCAGCCAAGCTGCCTCGCGAGTAAGGCGGTAGTCACAGAAGGTAGGCCCTTGGCAGCGGCTTCGTGAATTTTATGGGGAATGCCGGCTGCGAAGCGCGTTGGTGCGATGAACACGCGGCAGCTGTTATACATCTGTTCTATGGAGTCTACACGGCCAGTGAAATTGATGCTTGTCTTATCTATTGTGGCTAGGGAGGGAGCTGAGTTATCTCCCACGACGTTTAGCTTGATACCGGGGATTGCCTCCTCTAATAGGGGGAAAACGTTAATGAGAAACCAAAGCAGTGAATCGACGTTGGGCGAGCCCTCGTCTCTGAGTGCTCCAACAAAAAGTAGTCCTTCTCGCTCATTGAAGCCATTGCTCCCAGGAGTGCTTGCGATCGTGTGACCGAGCACTACGGTATTGTTATAGCCATGTTGCTCGAAGATGTTCGCCTCGTTCTGCGATACAGCGGTGATCTTTTCCGCCAGCTTCGACTGTTTTAGTTCTTTGTCGATGAGTTCTTGCTGATCTATGGCGGGCATCGCTTTGCCCAGAAATTCCAAACGCAGTATTTCGCGCGGGGCAGTTACCGCCTCGGCATCATAGATTATCTTTGCATCACCCAGCAGGTCTGGATCGAGACTCAGACAATGGTTGAAGAACTCCATGTTGTGAACACGACTCACAATCACATATTGATAGTAGTCTTTGCGGGTTTCGAGAAATTCTTGTAGGTCATCGTGGCCGCTATCCAGAATGACTTCGATGGTATTCGGAAGAGCCTTGTAAACATCGGTCCAGTTTTCTTCAGGAAAGAGCAATGGATAGAAGCTAATATTGAAATCCATCTTGCTCAGTTCATGAAGCAGGTTCGAGCATCGCGGATAGCCCGCCCCAAGGCTGGGATAGGGTACGCGATCGTCGATAACCAGGATATTCGGGAAGTCATTCTTCGTGCGCGCGCGCAGCACGTTGTCTTTATCGTTTGCGAACTGCTTCTTTAAAAAATCTCCGTGCTTGCTGCACAAGACATCCCGATGTTTTGCCTGCAATTCAGAGGCTCGCCCCAGTCCGCCAGAACTGGCGAACTCATAATGAGTGATTTCAGCGGTAGGTACATAGACGATGCGCAGACCCTGTTTCTGCAACCTGATACAAAAGTCTGACTCTTCGTAGTAGGCCGGTGCGTAGGCCAGATCGAAGCCATCGAGTGCCATGAATGTACTGCGTCTGAAGAGTAGGAACGCGCCGGAGCAGTAGTCTACATCTCGCTGATACATGAATTCAGGAGCGGTCGGCGACCTACCGCGACCGTAGCCCAAACAGGCGCCATCGCTCCAGATAATACTGCCGGCTTCCTGAGTGCTACCGTCGAGTAGCTTGATCTTGGCTCCCACTGCCCCCACGGATTCGTCACTGTCGATAACTGCAAGTGCATTGGATAGAGTATTTTTTTCGATGAGGGCATCGTTATTCAGCAGAAGAACATATTCCCCGTTTGCGGCCTCGGCACCCTGGTTTACAGCCTTCACGAAACCCAGATTCTCTGCGTTACGGATGATCGTGGCGTTCTCGATCTTTTCCAAGAGCCTATCAGTAGCGTCAGTCGAATTATTGTCGATGATGATTAGTTCAAAACTAACGTCTGCATGTTCTAGTAGGGATTGTAGGCAGAGCAAGCTGAGATGGGCCTGTTGGTAGAAGATCAACACAATAGAAATTTTGATCGTTTCGGGCTTCGAAAACTGAAGCCGGTCGGTAGACGCCAGAAACTTATTGAGAGCTGCCTGTGCGGAGCTGTCGAGTCGCTGCTTCTCCTGAGCCTGCCTCTCGTTCTGAACTGCTAACGGCGCGGAGTTAGCCACAGCAGTAGTTTCCATTACAGGCATCTGTTTCGCCGCGCCAGGGCTTATGACTGACTTTAGCCAACGCAGTGGAAGCGTCATACGCCAGAAGATAGAGTTTTCGATGAGCTCGTGAGCGTGTTGCAGTCGCTGCGCGTGTGCCTCCAAATTTTTATAGTCGCTCTGCAGGTTACGGAAATAATCCTGAGTCTCGGACAACGCCGTAGCAGTAGAATACATGTTACGCATTTCCTTCGAACTCGATCGGGATGCGCTGTCCTGTAGGTATAGGCTGTCGGCCGCTCTCCTGACGATTTCATCGAGTGGGACCGCAGACTCTTCATTGGCTAGTGCGGCCGCCTTTATGAGTTCGGGAATCCCTCTGCCTGAGCTTCGGTTCATGAGCCGAATCCGCCAGCGGAACTGCATGAATGCGTATTCCTTCAATGCGCGCTTGCGATTGGCGGGTAATTCATCACTCTGCCGTGAAACTGACTCATGGTGAGTTAGCATCACACCCGGATGACACAGCACCGGCAGTCCTTTGTCGGCCAGGCGCAGACACAGATCAACATCGTTGAATGCGACCGCTAATTGATCCTCATTAAAGCCGCCAAGACGCAGGAACAATTCCTTGCGCATGACTAGACAGGCAGCAGTTACCGCGTCGACCGCATAGGGTAGAGTAATGCTCTGGCTGGAAAGGAATTCGTCGCTCTCACCCACTGCGATGTGTTGCGCGATAGTCTTCTCATCCAGCGCTATGCCTGCATGCTGTATGCTGGAATCTGGATACAACAATATACAGCCCACTGCGCCGACCTCTTCTAAGGCGGCTACCTCGAGGAGTTTTCTGAGCCAGGTTGGATCTTCTATTTCTATGTCATTGTTTAGGAAGCAGAGGAAATCACTCTGGCACTGTTCAGCGGCGAAATTATTAATGGCAGAAAAATTAAAGGGCTCATGCCACTCAAGCACACGTATATTGGGTGCGTCTATTAGAGTCTGTAGATATTGCTTAGTCTCTTCCTCGACGCTCTCGTTGTCCACGATGACGATCTCTATCGCGTCGTCGTGTACGTTTGCCAGGACGCTCTCAATGCAGGGCTTGAGAAAATTCAGTTTGTCCTTCGTGGGAATTATGAGGGAGCAAAGAGGAGTAGCGGTCTTGACGCCGCCGTCAGTATTGAGTGCCATGACTATCGATCCGATTCCGAGTGGTCCGTGCCTGAGGTTTTCCCAGAGGCGAAGGCGCGAGACACTCTCCGCACCGGACCCATTAACTTCCAGCTTGTGGAGTTGTAGATTTCATTCAGTTTTTGCTCCAGATCCAGCACGTGTTGTGCCTGCTGTTCACTATGTTTCTGTAGAAGCTCGAGTTGGGACCGAAGGTCATTCAGCTGGAGGTCGATCTCAGCGATCTGCATATCGCGCTTCTCGATTCCATGTTGTAGCGCTGCGTTCTTCTCGAGCTCCCTATGTATCTGCGCATCTTGCTCGACTAGAAGTACAGATTGATCGAGTTGCCCGATCAGCGCGTTGACCTTCTCTCCGGTCCAGTGTGGAAGCCACTTATTGAAGATCGCGGCGCGGCCTCTGCCAAGATCATTGTCAGCCCGGTAGCGCAGGCGAACGTCTTCCACGGCAGTATCGGAGCCACCGCCTGCTCGGTAGTAAGCGGTAATCGAATCGATATGTCGAAAACGAGTGTGTTGACTTAGCTGCAGCCAGAAATCCCAATCTTCGTAGATATCGAAGGCCTCATCGAAGCGGCAGCCATGTTGCAGCAATGAGCTATTGAACAGAATAGCGTGTATAGGGATATAGTTATCGCGCATCAGAAGAATCGGATCGAAATCCTCTTCGAACACGAAATCCAGTTCGTCTCCCTGGGCGTTGGTCTTCCGGGTGCTGCTATAAGCCGCGCCTAATTCAGCATCGTTTTCCAATACCTCAACCAGCTGACTAACATGATTTTCGTCGAGCCAATCGTCGTCGTCCAGGAATTGAATATACTTGCCGCGGGCGGCGTCAAGGCCTGCGTTCGCCGATTCGGATCGCCCTAGATATTTTCCAAGGCTTACCAGTTTCACTGGCCTATCAGCGGTGGCGGATTGGTAGTCGAGGGAGTTTTCGCCAGTCGCGTCTACGAGGACGATTTCGATCTGGGGGTAGTCTTGAGCGGCAATGGATTGAAGCGCTTCTTGCAGGTGCTGCCGGCCGAGCGTGCGGCAGATTATTGAAACTCGAGCTTGGTTCTCGGCTGGGCTTTCAGTAGACATCCAGGCAACCTCTGCTCAAGCCTCGCGACATTTGAGAGATTTAGTGCGCAGCGTCGGCTAGCTGTTTATCGAGCACAGCCCCGACCACGTGGCCAATGAAATCCAGAAACAGCGTATCCAGATTCACATTGAAATAGTTCTCAGATCTATTTCCAAACGCGATTAACGCCAGCACTTCGCCATTGCTTATTACAGGGCAGAGAGCGGTAGACTTGATCTTGGTACCATTAGTAGAGAACAGATACATTGTCTGCTCATTGTCTATCGCGCCACAGTGAGTTCGCTTCAAGCGAAATACGTCGGCGAATTGCTTTTTTAGTCTGTCGTGTGTTTCTATTCTAATAGAATCCGAAACGTTCAAGCCTTCCTGAGCCACGATGATAACTTCGCAGGCATCGATGTTGGCGTGGTTCGACAATTGATCCTGCGTAACGTCAGCGATCTCCGTCACATCTTTGGCACGGAGTAGGGCTAGTACCAGATTTCGAGTTGTATCGAAGAGTTGATCGTTGTTGCGTGCGTTCTCAAGTAGATTGTTGAGTTTGTGGCGGGCATCCATGCCTCTATCTCTTAGAATAGTAACTTGTCGTTCTAAAAGAGAGATTGCCTTTCCGCTTTCGTGAGGCAGAGACAGATCTGCTAGCAAGTCTTCCTGTTCGACAAAGAACTCGGGGTTGGCCTTCAGATAATCGGCTACGTCTTGTGCGCGGAGTTCGCCTGCGCTTTCGTTCTCTATTTTCTCAGCCGCTGAATGATCACTGTTCATATCTGAATTGTCCCTTCGTAAACGGTAGTGGCCGGTCCTGTCATTAAGACGGGAGAGTCGATTCCTAGCCATGTAATACTAAGTTCACCGCCTCGTAATTTGACCCTGACGGTATCATCTAACTGACCCTGTAAGCAACCGGCAACGACTGCCGCACAGGCCCCAGTTCCGCAGGCTAGCGTCTCGCCGG
>CAXBLN010000196.1:0-6811 GCA_963976555.1 uncultured Gammaproteobacteria bacterium | reverse complement strand
CTAATAAGAAGAATAGTGGCGCCGGCGAGCAACAAGACTGCGACCGCACCCCACAGAATCTGATTCACGTCGAACCACAGGACGAAGTAGAAACTAGTCGCGAGTGTTCCGCCGGCGCTACCGAGTGTCGAAACAAAAAATAACAAACCTGCCATATGACCGCTGTGTTCCTGTGAGTCCACCATCAACCGCACCGAATACGGTGAGATCATGCCGAGTATACTTGTAGGGATAAAATACAGAAAAACAGAAGCGAACAAGGACCCATAACGTGGGTCTTCTATCGCCAAAAAGATTGGCCGCATGATCGCATCGGCAAAAACAATGATGGGTATGGAAAATAGCGCAGCAGCGATGAAGAACAACGCGAAGGTTCTCGGATTAGGGTTCCGCGTCGACAGGCGACCACCAACCAGGTAGCCAACCGAAAGGGCCAACATGAACACGGTTATCAGGCTTCCCCAGACGGATATGCTGCCACCAAAATATGGCGCCATGATGCGCGCCCCCAGCATTTCTATCGTCATGATGCTAAAACCACTGACGAAGGCGACACAAACTACGACTATCTTGGGAAGACTGACTGCATTCACGGGGCTAGGCTAACCTTGTTTTGACAATGAGCGGTAAAAGTATCATTGAAGCGACCGACAATGAAGGGGTTTCGCGACAATCAGTGCCCTGCCGTGCTGGAATACAGCGACCTCGAAGGAGGCCGGAAATCCAGGCTTGCCCGGAAGGATACCCAGGTCCCTTAGCGGGAACCTAAGTTGCGACCACCGTCGATGGCGATAATCTGACCGGTTAGGTACTTGGAGGCATTTGCGGCCAGATAGAGCGCGAGGCCTGCCATGTCGGCAGGTCGGCCTATACGTCCAAGGGGATTCTCCGCTTCGATCTTGTCGCGGAACTTGCTAAGTGTGTGATTCATCATCTGGCTCTCGAACGCACCTGGCGCGATCGCGTTCACGGTGATTCCCTTTGGCGCCAATCGCACCGCCAGATTTTTGGTCAGGAAATGCACAGCCGCCTTGCTCGCCCCATAGGCATAGTTATCCATCGTGGAAACTCTGAGGCCGTCAATCGAACCAATGTTTATTATGCGGCTGGGTTCTTCCGGGCTGGCCTCGAAACACAGCAAGGGCATCAGGTCACGAGTTAGCGTGAAGATAGCCTTCACATTGATATCCATCACCTTATCGTAGCCTTCGTCTGGATACTCTTCGAATGGCGCGCCCCAGGCTGCGCCAGCATTGTTGACCAATACGTCGATCTTCTGCTCGCGCCTTGTAATCTCAGCCACAAAAGAGTCTCTACCTTGCTTTGTCGCCAGGTCCGCCGGAATAGCTATGCACTCGCCCAGAGCGGACAACTCCTGCGCCGTTGCCTCACAGGCTTCGGCCTTACGCGCGGTGATGTAAGTCTTTACACCATTCGCCACATAGCCCTCGGCGATCATCTTGCCGATTCCTCTTGAGCCACCAGTCACTATCGCTACCTTTCCGGCGACGGAGAAGAGTTCACTGATATCGAATGTCATTATTATTAATCCTAGCTACGTGCAAAAATATTCCATCTCAGGAATGCCGACACGGGCATCCTATGTGCGTATCTTTCCGGCAATTATCAACTCACACATCTGCTGCAGAATATGCGTCTTCTTCACCATCATCGCGAAGCGTTTGTCCTTGGTGAGGCCTTGATAGTAGCGGTAGTAGATCTGCTGGCCGATCACTGCCAGGCGAAACAGGCCGAAGCAGAAGTAGAAGGGAAAATTATCTACCGGCAAACCCGTCTTCTCCTGGAATCGCGCTACGATCTCGGCACGAGTCGGCGCACCCTCGACATCGCTAGGCATATTTCTGTATTCGCGAAAGAAGTCCGGATCGCTCGTCTCAACCCAGTAGCCGAGAGTACAGCCCAAATCCATTAGCGGATCTCCGACCGTTGCCATTTCCCAGTCCAATACGCCTATGACCTGAAGGGGATTTTCTGCAGAGAAGATCACATTGTCCATCTTATAATCATTATGAATGACACTGGCTCGGCCGCTCTCGCTTGGCATATTGTCGTTCAGCCATTGCATAGTCGCATCACAATTTACGGTATCGGGCGTCACCGCATCTGCCCAACGCTTGCACCAGCCTGTCACCTGTCGCTGCACATAGCCTTGGGGACGACCAAATGTATCGAGGCCGGCGGCGACGAGATCAACAGAGTGCAGCTCACTCAGGACGTCGAAGAAATTGAATAGCTGTTGCCGGATCTCATCGGGGCTCAGATTTAAACTCGCCGGATACTCTCTACGAATAACCAAACCCTCGATATAGGTCATCAGATAGAAGTCGCAGCCGAGGACATCGTGATCGTCACAGAAGTGTACGGGTACCGGTCCGTATGAAAAGACTTTTTGCAGGGCCGAGAGAATCTTAAACTCTCTCGACATGTCGTGCGCGGATTTCACGGTGCTGCCGAAGGGTGGTCTGCGCAGCACCCATTTCTCCTCGCCACTGCTTAACAGATAGGTGAGATTGGAGAAACCGCCGGGGAATTGTTTTATCTCTATGGCTGCGGCCGCGCTGCCTAGCACCGGTTCTAAATATTGTCGAAGGCAGTCAAGATCCAACTCTTCCCCTTCGCGCATACTGCCGGCTTGATCGACTAGTTCGTTATTCGTCAAATCGAGATCCTTTGCTTTACCTGTAGGTAATCATTTCTTGCAAGCCTGGCCTTTCGAGGTGAGGCAAGCTATTGAATTGCGTTAAGGATACCTTTCCTTGGCCGTATTTTATACGGCTCACGGAACTATTGCGCACCATCCAGTTCGTAGTGATCACACCGTGATCGGGAAACTGTAATACTCTTTGCAGAATCATGGCGATGACGCCACCTGAGGTTGAAATAATTACCCGTGCACCCTTGTCATGGTTATTCATAATCTCGTCGATCGCCTCATAGACCCGAGTCTGGAAGGCTGACCAGTGTTCGAAATTTTCTTCGCCGCTGCCAGGGTTGAGTTCACCGCGAATCCATTTGGCGCACGCTGCTTCGAACACCGTCTGAAATTGACGCTCATCCTTTATGGGCCAGGCGATTGGCTGCTCGAAGCCTTCATCTGCCGCATGATCGCGAAGATAGACGCGCATGATGGGATCGCCGTTGTATTCGTTGAAGGCCGGATTCTCTACCAGCGACGTGCCCACTAGAGAGAGCAGCTCGTTAGCCGTCTCTCGCTGCCTCAGAAGTGTGCCACTATAGATAGCATCGAACTGCTCATCGAGTTCCCGCCAGTGGCGCGCGAGTATCTTGACCTGTTCGATACCCTTCTCGCTTAGCTTGTCGTAGGAATCGGCACCGAATGATGCCTGACCGTGGCGAACCAGTATCAGTTCGCTCACAGCACAGAGCTCAGATTGCGGGGATTAGGAAAGAGGATCATCAGCTCTTTTCTCAGAGAGATGCGAAACGCTCGGTGTGGTAGTCGGTGTTGCCAAACATAATTTCGGCAGCGGTAACCAGCTTGAAAAGATGGCCAACGTCTAACTCCTCAGTCATACCTATGCCGCCGTGAATCTGAATCGCTTCCTGGCTCACCTTACGTATCGCCTTACCGATGCGACTCTTCGCGGCGGACACAGCCTTCGCCTTCTCGGCAACACTTTCGCCACCATCCAGCTTCATGGCCGCCATGATGACGATAGAGCGTGCCAGTTGGCATTCGATAAACATGTCTGCCATACGATGTTGCAGCGCCTGAAACGTTCCAATGGCGGTACCGAACTGTTTCCGAGTCTTGCTGTACTCGACGGTCTTCTGTAACAAAGCTTCCATCGCACCAACTGCCTCCGCACTAACCGCTAGCGTCGCGCGATCGATGATCGACTCCAGAGCGCCGAGGGCTGAACCCGCCTCGCCCAGTCTCGCCGAGCCAGGCACTCTGACGTCTTTCAATGTTATCTCGGCAGACTTCTTGCCATCGACATTGGCGAAGGCCTGTATCGTGACGCCCTCGCTAGCGGCATCTACCATGAACACAGAAATTCCATCCCTATCCGTCGCCGCACCTGTCTCACGGGCGACTACCAGCAGAGTCTCGGCATTCGAGCCATTGAGAACAGCAGTCTTGCTGCCATTCAGCACCACGCTGTCGCCATCCGCTTTCGCGGACGTCTTGATATTTGCCAGATTAAACCGACTGCCGGGTTCCGCATAGGCGCAAGCCAATTGCAGCGTACCCTCCATAATCTTGGGCAGAAGATCAGCTTTCTGATCAGCGCTGCCCTGCTCACTGATCAGCCCACCTGAGAGGACCGCGGTTGCGACGAAGGGCTCAACCAGCATTGCCTTGCCAAATTCTTCCATCATCACAGTGAGATCGACCGCAGACCCACCAAAACCGCCGTCAGCCTCAGCGTAGGGAACTGTGAGCCAACCCAACTCGGCGAACAACGCCCAGCTCTCTTCACTGAAACCTTTCTCAGTGGCCATGATCTTGTTGCGCGTATCGAAGTCGTAACTTTTATGGACAAACTTCTGCACACTCTCTTGCAGCATTTGCTGTTCTTCAGTATTCGAAAAATCCACAATTATTCCTCTTTAAATCTATCAACAATATTAACCGGCAACCCGCGTCGCGCCTACAGGCCCAGTACGGCCTTGCTGATAATATTGCGTTGAATTTCATTTGAGCCACCGAAAATCGTTAGCTTCCTATTGTTAAAATAAGTCAGCGCCGCTGCAGCCGAGCTTCCAGGCCCGATATGCTCACCCTGAAAGCCATCCTCGAACTGCTCTGGCACGAACGGTAGGCAGTGGTAGGCTGAGAGATCGACGAACATCTCGTCCATCTGTTGAGCGAGTTCTGTTCCTACAATCTTCAGGATCGAAGACTCTGGCCCTGGCGCTTTGCCAACGCTTAGCGCAGCGAGTGTGCGCAGTTCAGAATATTCCAATGCCTGCAGTTCAATCTCGATTTCGGCCAGCCTGGTTCTGAAGGCGGAATTTTCTAACATCGTGCCGCCGAAACCGTCGTCGGTGTTGCCCGCGACTCGCTACAGGGCTGCGAGGCGACGCTTGCCGCGAGGCACACCTGAGATATTCGTGCGTTCATGGGTTAACAGGACCTTGGCGTAGGTCCATCCTTTGTTTTCTTCACCGATAAGATTGTTTGCTGGCACTCTAACGTCGTCGAAGAACACCTCGTTCACTTCGGCATGACCGTCTAGCAGCACGATTGGCTTGAGAGTAATGCCCGGCGTCTTCATGTCGATGAGGAGGAAGCTAATGCCTTCCTGCTTCTTCACGCTATTGTCCGTGCGCACCAGACAGAAGATCCAATCGGCAAACTGCCCATAGGTGTTCCAGGTCTTGCTGCCGTTGACCACATACTCGTCGCCATCTCGAACCGCCGATGTCTTAAGCGAAGCCAGGTCGGAGCCTGAGTTCGGCTCGGAATAACCCTGGCACCACCACACATTGCTTTCCAGAATGTCCGGCAAAAATCGCTGTTTCTGCTCATCGGAGCCATAGGCCATGATCACGGGTGCTACCATCTTCATGCCAAAGGGAACCGGCTCGGGTGCGCCGATCAGGCCCATCTCCGTCGCGAAAATATGTTTCTGGGTTGCGGTCCAGCCGGTGCCGCCGTATTCGACCGGCCAATTTGGTGCCGCCCAGCCTTTCTTGTAGAGAATCTTCTGCCAGTTCACAAGTTCGGCTTTGCTCAGGCGAATGCCGGCATCGACTTTCTCTCTGTATTCGGCTGGAAACTCGTTCTGCAAAAACTCACGAACCTCGATCTCAAATTGCAGTTCTTCAGCGGTAAAGTCAGCGTTCAATGTAAATCTCCTGTTGTTACAAACAAGTGCCCCGAGCAAGCTACGACAATGGCCACACCTGAATTGCTGGGCGACAAATAGATCTGCGAGTATAGCTAGAATTTAAAAGAGGACGAAGATTACCATTTTTGCCGGCACTTGATAAGCAATAATCGAGCGATTGCTCGGAGAGCCACAGACCCCATGAGCCGGTTTGATACAACTCAAATTTCGATAAATATTTGTGTTAAATCCTATTCTGTCGTTGGATTTAAATCGGCAATTACGGTATGCTTCGCCCTCTATTTAACACGCTGTTTTTTCAAGAGAAAATTGAAAAAATCGTTAAAAGAACAGAATTCCACTAGATACTCCTCAGGAGATGATATGAAATTTTTTCAATCCACCAAACTTACCCTAATTTTTATCGCCCTTTTCGGCCTGGCAGCGTGTAGCTCCACCAGCGACGAAGTCGTCGAAGAGCCGGTTGCTCAAGCGGAATCAGGTATCGATGCGACTACGCGCCGCACCCAAGAGCTCGAGGCCGAAGCACGGGCCCGCGCCGCTGCAGCCGAAGCGCGAATAGCCGCAGCGGCCCTCAACACCAAGGTCTTCTACTTCGATTTCGACGTATCTGAATTCCGCGCTGCGGACCGAGCGGTACTGACGCATCACGCACGTGACTTGGCTGCAAATTCTCGCAAGCGTATTCGCCTGGAAGGTCATGCGGACGAACGTGGTACAAGAGAATATAACCTTGCACTGGGCGAGCGCCGCGCAGAAGCGATTCAAAACTACCTAATTGTGAACGGTGCTGCCCGCAACCAGATCGAGGTGGTAAGCTATGGCGAGGAACGCCCTGCACAACAGGGCACGAGTGAGAATGCTTACCAGCAGAATCGTCGAGTAGAAATCGTCACACCCTAGTTAGCTTTTAGGGGAGTAACTACTCCGCAGAATTAACTGAATTATTTCAGTTTGGAAGTGAGGCCCAA
>CAXBLN010000195.1:0-6830 GCA_963976555.1 uncultured Gammaproteobacteria bacterium | reverse complement strand
ATCAGAGAGGCGGAAACTTTTCTCTCCGCCCTTGGCAGCGACTGCGGTATCGTCAATGTAAACATCGGCACTAGCGGCGCGGAGATAGGCGGAGCCTTCGGTGGCGAAAAAGAAACCGGTGGCGGTCGTGAATCGGGTTCGGATGCGTGGAAATCCTATATGCGTCGCGCGACTTCTACTGTGAATTACTCTCGCGACTTACCCCTGGCGCAGGGAATTGAGTTCTCCTTCGACTAAGTGGGTGAAGAATCGCCTTGATGATAGGAGCCCTGCGCCAAAGATTCCTCAATGCTCGCCACACAAAGGCCCTTCCTAAAACTATGAAAGGAGGCCGAGTTCAATGTCAGCACGTTGATCTGACTGGCTGCAAAGCTGAATATCCAGACCCGTGCCGTCGGTGTAAAGATTCCCAAAGTATTTACCGATCTTCAAGATTGCGGATGCACTACCGCAACCGGCACCTTAATCGGAAAGTCTCTTCCCGTGCATATGTAGAAGAATTATTCCGAAGCTAGTCTTTCAAAGGGTTTGGTCAGGGGAAGCACAGTAAACTATTTCCCCTCAAGCCCTGTACCTTAAGCTTCTCAAATGAGCGCTCTAACTTAAATCTGCTGCTCCAAGAAAAGAGTGCGATCCACTGCCAAATAGTTTTCAAGCTTTTCAAGAACAAGAAAGGCAGACTCCAGTCGATAAACTACTTGATTGGGTAGAGTGAGATAGGTTATCGGGAATGAAGAGCGCGCTAATTCTCTCAGGCGGTGGTGCCAGGGCGGCTTATCAGGCAGGAGTGCTGAAAGCTGTGAGCGAGATTAGCCATGACAAATCACAGAATCCCTTTGACATTATCTGTGGCACTTCGTCCGGCGCACTCAACGCCGCCAAGCTCGCCTGCGATGCAAAAGATTTCGGTGGCGCAGTTCTTTCCCTGGAGTTGCTATGGTCGGAGCTACGCTCTGAGCATGTGCACAAGACAGGTTACTCGAACCTTATAAAGAGTGTTGCGACTGTAATAGGCTCGTTCTTCCACCGCGGCATAGCCAGAGGTCGCCCGCTTTCACTGCTGGACAATACTCCCTTGCAGCAATTACTCTCAGATCATGTAGATCTGAATAGCTTAGAAGAATCCATTAATACGGGCGCTCTTCATGCCTTATGCATTACGGCCTTGGGCTATACTTCGGGACAGAACCTGTGCTTTTTTCAGGGCAACTCCGAAATTCAGTCGTGGGCAGGAGCAAAGCGACACGGGGTTCGCTGCGAAATCGAATACAGGCATATTCTTGCATCGCTTGCGCTGCCCACTATCTTTCCCGCCGTGCGAATTAATAGAGAGTACTTTGGAGATGGCTCGCTTCGCCAGACAGCGCCGATGAGCGCAGCATTGCATCTCGGTGCGACGAAGCTTTTCGTGATCGGCGTTTCCGGGCGGCCAGATCCGAAAGGGGATAGAAAACAGGTAACTCACTCTCCTTCTATCGCACAAGTAATGGGTCAGTTGGTGAACAGCGCTTTCATCGACTCTCTCGCCGAGGACGTGGATATGCTGTTGCGCTTCAATGCCTTCGCCAATATGCTGAACGAAGTTCAACTCGAACAGCTAGCGGTAAAGCCGGTGGACCTTCTGATGATATCGCCGTCAGTGAAATTCGATGAATTAGCTGGCGAATATGTTAAATACCTGCCGCGTTCGATGCGCACGCTTCTGCGCATGACGGGAGGAAACTTGAATGGCGGTGGGTCAAACCTTGCAAGTTACATACTGTTCGAGAAGGAGTACTGCCGGGAACTCATTTCCTGTGGATATAGAGACGCTATGACTCAGGCGGACGAGATAGAAAAGTTTATCGCGAAACCGGTAGATGCAACGGCTGCCTGAATCAGGCTATTCTCACATATCGAATTGCTCGGAACTCTTATGAGGAAAATTGCGCTCATTTTGTCTATTTGCCTTATCCCAATGGCGCAGGCACAAGTCGATGCACCGCCCGCCTATCCTCGCGATGGGTCTATCAAGATGCTCGAGAACGAACACGTCATCGTCTGGGATATTAGCTGGCTGAAACGGACTTATCCCATTCATCGTCATCGCTATGACCATACCGGCGTATATTATAGCCCGGGAGACAGAGTGATCATTTCGACCGAGGGTGAGTCCCGTGAGATACACACTCCAGCGTGGAACATCTCGTTTCAACTTGCCGGCGTGACGCACACCGAGTCTGGCATTAGCGATGATCCACTGCGCGCCGTTTTTATTCAGATCAAACGTCCGCTCAGAGGCGCCGTAGCAAGAGATGCTTTCATCCCTCAATTCCCAAACGATGCGCCGCTGGATCGCCGCTCAAACGATCGAATTAGAGCATGGGAATACAACGTGGGATTCTCCAGCTCTACCAATCCTGATAGCTCAGAGCACTACCATAGCCATGATGCTGTGGTGGTATGGTTTGATGCAGATACTCAGGCTAACGTGCATTTTATCTCGCGGGGTACGATACATAGTACGGTCATCCCAACCGAGGCAGTCAGGGTGTTTATATTCGAAATCCTTTAGCCAAGAAATGCAGCGCCATTCCTCAACTGGCTCAGGCAAGATTCTTTGACATGGAAATCTACTCAGATTGAGGGGGAGAGAAGGGGTTTGTTTTTGGGCCGATATTCGCATCTATAGCCTGTATCCATTTGGAACAACTAGATAGAGCTGGTTCTATCTCTTTATTTTCTCCTGAGGAGTGTTGAAAATTAGGTGAAAAAAGAGGACAGTAACTTTAACTCCAATAAAGTGATTGTCCCGAAACCTTCACGAACAAAATCAAAGGACACCGCAAATGACGACTCTACTTAAGCAGCCAGTCCGAGTTACAAGCCTGTTACTGTGCACCTCTCTTGCATGCTCAATCGCGCAAGCTCAAAACACCTCAAGGCCCGATCTAGAAGGCGTCTGGTCAAATTCATCCCTAACCAACCTCACGCGCAGGGCAGGGGTTGAGACCTTGGTGGTAACCCCCGAGGAAGCCCAAGCCCTTGCAGCCCGCATACCCATAGGCGGTATTGAGGGTGGCTTTGACGAGGATGATGGTGTCAATAACACACCTGAGGCGGGCGGAGATGACTTCGGCGCCAGAGCATACAATCATTTCTGGGTCGATCCCGGTTCCAATCTCGCTCGGGTTAAGGGCGAGTATCGTACTTCATACATAATTAATCCCGAGAACGGGCAGGTCCCACGTCTGGAAAACCCTACCACTGATTTTAGGCGCACCAATTTCGGCAGCCGATATGTCACAGGCATCGGTAATGCTGACGGTCCAGAGGCGCTGCCACTTTCGGAACGTTGTATCCTTTCTGAAAGCAAAGCCGGTCCGGCGATGCAGAGCGGGCTATATAATAACAACTACGAGTTCGTTCAGACTGATGACTACGTGATGATAAATGTAGAACAGATGCACGATGCGCGTATCATTCCAATCTTCGATTCTGCTATTGAGGCTCGAGCCAATCGTCGACCTGAAGTGTTGCAGCAATACATGGGAGACTCTGTCGGCTGGTATGAAGACGATACGCTTATCGTAGAGACCATTAATGTAAACCCGCTGCAGATGCAGCAGAGCTCCACAGCTATCACTAAAAATGGCAAAGTCACCGAGCGTTTTACCCGATACTCTGATTCTGAAATCGTGTACCGCTTTACCGTTGAAGACTCTGACTTATATAGTCAGCCATGGACGGCGGAGCTGAGTTTCTATGCTATCGATGGCCAACTCTATGAGTATGCGTGCCATGAGGGAAATTACTCCATGCCTGGCACTCTTGCTGGAGCACGCCGGCTGGAAGCAGAACAATAGAGGAGCCAGACGAAAACGCAGCAGCATATTCCTAATACAAATAAGCCCTGTGTTTAGACTTGGTATTCGATAGAAAGGCAAAGATAGACCGTGAAATTTTTTCTTCTAACTGTCCTGGTATTCTTGTGTACACAATGTGCACCCTCACCAGAATTCACGTTATCAGAGGCAAGCATTGCGGATATTCAATCGGCAATCCTTGCAAAGGAAATAAACTGCCAAGATGTAGTCGCCGGTTATATTTCGCGCATTGAGTCTTTCGATCAGGCCAGCGGTATCAATGCGATTGCCGAGATAAACCCACGCGCGTTGACTGTTGCTGCCGAGATTGACCAGGCGATAGGCCGGTCGGAATCGATGCCGGAGTTATTCTGTGTGCCGCTGTTGGTCAAAGACAACTTCGATACACACGACATGGTCACGAGCGGCGGTTCCATAGCTCTTAAAGACAGCATACCCCCCGACGATGCCTTTATGGTTCGAAAACTGCGCGAAGCGGGAGCCATCGTATTGGCTAAAACCAATATGGCGGAATGGGCGTTTAGCCCGAGGGAGACCGTGTCATCCTCCTACGGCCGAACGGCCAATGCCTACGACAGTAATTACGTTCCTGCTGGTTCTTCTGGGGGAACGGCCTCCGGCGTTGCTGCCAGCTTCGGTGTAGCGGGCATGGGCAGCGATACGGGCAATTCAATTCGCGGACCTTCTTCTCATCTGGCCTTGTTTGGCATTCGCTCCACAATCGGACTAACTAGCCGCGATGGCGTAATCCCTTTGGCGTTCGATCGTGATATTGCAGGGCCCATGGCGCGCACCGTAGAAGACGGCGTGCGCCTGTTCAATATCGTCGCGGGCCACGATCCAGCTGATGCGCTTTCCGTTCCTGACAGGAGAGAAGATAACTACCTGGATTTTTTGAACTTGGATGGTTTACAGGGCAAGCGCATAGGGGTGTTTCGTTCCCTGATCGATCACGCCGATGCCGACCCTGAAATCAAAACGATTTTTTTTCGAGCCGTAGAAGAACTTCAGGCCGGGGGCGCGACTATTATCGACCCATTCTCGATCGACGATTTTACTTCAATCAGTGATTCGATCAGTGGCTGTCCCAGATTCAGATACGATATGTGGCAGTACCTGAACTCCCTGGAGAATCCTCCCTTTGTGGACGTGAACGAGGTATTGGCCTCCGGGGACTATGCGCCGGAATCCGAATCGGCTTTTAACTATTTTTCCCAGGGTCAACTCGACACCCCGCCGGACCAATGGGATCCGCCCTGCCCTACATGGCCCAATCACCCCCAGCGCAATCAATTGCTGGCCAACACCATTGCCGCGATGGATAGCTTCTCTGTGGATGCCATCGTGTTTCCCACCTGGTCGAATCCACCGGCACGGATAGACAGAGCTAGCGAAGACTACAAGGGCGATAACAATCAACAGTTAGTGCCGGATGCAGGCCTGCCAGCGGTAACAGTGCCAATGGGGTTTCTGGAGATTGGCCTACCGGTTGGATTGCAGATCGTTGGCCGGCCCTATGCAGAAGGCTTACTCATTGAGTTGGCCTACGCCTATGAGCAACGAACGAAGCACCGCAGACCACCTGCGGGTTTCAAGGATTAGATTACACGCAATCGCTTGCACTAGAGCACCTGGGCGACCCTCAAATAAGCGGCCTCTGCACGCTTGTATAATAGAGACATCAGCCGTTTGGTCACTATAAAAGCTCTGTGCGGTAGCGCACAGAGAGTTGGGGCCAAGGGGTTCAGACTCCAGTTCTGATGCGAAGAAGTGAATGGAATTTTACTTTGGGACTTTCATCAGCTTGCCCGTTTAGCTCAGGAGTTAGTCATGATCGTTCTATTACTTGTTATCATTCTTGTAGTCGTCCTTACGTAGCAACCCTCGTTTGTGATGTTGTTATTAACAGCATCCATGCGCTTTCTGGATTGGGGCGAAGCTGCCTGCTTGTCGGCTCTCGCTCCCAAGCCATTGAAATTGACCAAAAGAAAGAAAGGGCACCGCCTTTTAAGCTCTGACCGCTCCGGCAATCTTGTACCCGGCCAGTCTCCATTGTTTCCGAGCACTAATCTATGCAACTCGCAGTGCGGAATCTCGCCAAACTTTATGATCAAAAGCGAGGACTTGCGGCGACCAGTTTTGATGTAAGCAGAGGCGAACTCATCGCCATCGTCGGCCACAATGGCGCCGGAAAATCTACCTTGCTAAAAATGCTGGCCAACTGGATCGTCCCTGACGCTGGCTCCGCCACTATTGATGGCATCGATCTGAAGAATCGAACAGCCGTGGTCAGAAAATTGGGGTTCATTCCCGAAGACCCGAATCTCTTTGAATTCTTCTCTGTTGAATACAATCTCAAACTGTTCGCTACACTTTCCAAGACCCCTCCCGCACGGATGGAACAAATCCTGGACGAGTTCAATCTGATACCGTTCCGAAACAGCAAAGTACAAACCTTGTCTAAGGGATTGAAGCAACGCGTGAATATCGCACGTGCATTACTGGCAGACCCTGAGCTATTGATTCTGGATGAGCCCACGTCGGGTCTTGATTTCGAGATGACCAGAGAGATTTACAGACTTCTAAATTCAATGCATGAGGCCGGTAAAACCCTGGTTTTTACGTCCCATCGACCTGAAGAGATAAAAAACCTGGCGACACGCATTATGGTGCTACACGAAGGCAATTTGGTGTTCGATGGCCCGCCTCAGCAATACTTTCGATCCGCTATCCATGAAAAGCTGTACTCGTTGTGAGAACCCAATGATCAGAAATATTCTGCTACTGCTGGGCAACGATCTGGCTTTTGCATTCCAGAACAAGACGTTCTATCTAATCCTGTTCATACCAATGTTTGTATTTGCTTCCTTGAATCTAACAGATCAGATCAAGCCAGGCACGAACAGGGTTAGAATTGGACTGATTCAGGGCTATGCCTATGAGCCAGAGCTTGTCCAGAGCATC
>CAXBLN010000194.1:0-6859 GCA_963976555.1 uncultured Gammaproteobacteria bacterium | reverse complement strand
TGAATCGAGAGCGGCGTGAGCGCACGACTCTCGGCGAAGCCAGCCTGCCATCTTTCATCGATCCGTGAGGTGTCACTAACTGGCAGGGAAAGGGCAAACTCGGCCGAGCCGGGAATGCAGATCTCATCGCAAACTTGATAGTCGACATTCGTGCGGATATCGAAATTAGCCGCACTGTAATCGGCTGGCACAGTGACCGGAATAGGTAGGAATACTTCTCGCTCATAGGTGAAAGTAACCAGGTCGCTGCCGGGGAATGGAGTCCATTCCGGGATCGGCCATACGATGTCGCCAGCGCTCGCGCCGGCAGGTAATTGCCAGGCATTAGCCTCTGTCGCCTCACCGCTATCGCCACCGAATTTCCAGTAGGTATGCCAGTGCTCAATCGGGTCGAGACGGATAGCCAGCCACAGCGTTTCACCGGGGACTACGTTCCTGGTCTCCGAAATTAGCTCAACCTCGATCTGATCGGTTTTATGAAGCTGCGCCTGAGCGCCGCCAGTCACTAATATAAAACCTATACAAATCAGAAAGTTATGTAATTTAATACGCATTTTGACTCCCATCAAATCATGCAGACGATGATACGCGAGCGGCCCCTATGTTTGTGTGCCAAAAGGTAACAAAAACGGGCTATTCTGTCATTGAAAGACCGTGCAGAACGGACTTTATTACACACTTTCTTTCTCGTCATCTTCGAAGAACAGTTTCTTGTCTGCCAGCACAAAGGCGGCGGCTATGGCAATGAGGACCAAGGTCTGTATGCACTTCGTGTAGGGCGAAACGAGAAAGAATTCCTGAGTAAAATTTATTATCGAGTGAATTAATATCGCTCCCAAAATGCTCCCGCTGTTCTTCTTACAAAACCAACTTATGATAAAGGCCAGAGGGATGATGCTGACGAAAAAGTTAAGCACTAACAGGAAGTCTTCCTGCAGCAATTCCGCCTGATAGGAGTCGGGTATGAAAAACATGGGGAGATGCCACAGCGACCAAAGAACCCCGAACACCGCGGTCGCTTTGAAGTAATTTAACTTAACGTTCAAACTTTCGATCGCATAGCCCCGCCAACCGAGCTCCTCGAAACATGCAGCAAGCAGGAGAATGAAAAGGGTCGGAATACCTCCAACGCTAAACGAAAATTCCTCAGCGATGGTAAATTGATCGAGGGAATATCCAAACAGAGTAGAGATCAACACGGATACGACGATGGTTGCGGGAAAAAGCACTAAGAAGAGCGGGATGCTGCTCCATCTTATCAATCTGATATTAAGTAGCTTATTGAAGAAAACTTGCTTTAGCTCGTCGTTATTCGAACTAAGGGTTAGGTAAAGAGCAACGAAGAAAGGAGTTAGCAAGCCGACTAGCATGAGAACAATAAAAGTGGCATCGCTGTTGTAAGGGTCTCCAAAATACGGAGCTGCGAACCAACAGACCCAAGTCACTACAAAAGTTATTACAAAGAACCGAGTAGGATTATACGTGGCAACCTCGCTCATGATTATTCAATCCCCTGAGAATAAACCTACTCGAATTTACTATCCCGTTCTTCCTGTCATCTAGCGCCAGGCGAGGATGTGTTCCACCATTAGCTGCAGGGTCTGATTCCCCCTGAATTCATTTATATCCAGCCTGTAGGCGATCTCTATATCTGACATTTCCGGGTCGGGCCAATCCTCGGCATCGATATTGAAGGCTATGGCATCGATTATCTGCCGGGGAGCGAATTCTGGTGCCAAGACTAATTTCAGGTGATTCTCACCGACCCTGCGTTGTTGAATTACCTTGAACTTACCATCAAAGACCGGCTCGGGGAATTCCTGCCCCCAGGGGCCGGCCTTGATCAGCTCGGCCGCAGTCTCCATGGAGAACTCATTCTGTTGTATCTGACCATCGCTTAATATCTTTGCCTGTAGTAAGTCTTCATTCAGTAATTTCGCCGCCTGTTTTTGAAAGGCCACAGTGAATTCTTGCAGCTTGTCTTTTTCCAGGCTCAGGCCCGCCGCCATCGCATGACCACCGAACTTACTGATCATTCCCGGATTACTGCTGGCAACGGCATCCAACGCATCGCGAATATGGAAGCCTTTGATAGACCTCGCAGAACCCTTTATCTCATCTCCCGAATCGTTTGCATCGGCGAATGCTATAACCGGACGGTTGAACTTCTCCTTTACCCTTGAAGCGAGGATACCGACAACGCCTTGATGCCAGCGCGCATCATAGATACACATCGCGGCAGGCAATTCACTGTCCTTTAAAGAGAACTCGCTTAGAAACCTGAAGGCCTGCTCGCGCATGTCGCCCTCGATCTGCTTGCGGTCCTTATTCATCGCGTCGAGCTGTAGCGCCAGTTTGTAGGCCGTGCCCTCGTGTTCTGTCAGCAGGCATTCTATGCCTGTGGACATATCGTCCAGGCGTCCCGCCGCGTTCAGTCTGGGGCCGACACTGAACCCAAGATCCGATGCGGTAAGCCTCGCGCTGCTGCGATTGCCAAGCTCCAGTAGACTTACAATTCCCGGACGCGTGCGACCCCCGCGAATCCTGCGCAGGCCTTCACTAACCAAAATACGATTGTTACGATCCAGAGCGACAACATCGGCTACCGTTCCGAGAGCAACGAGGTCCAATAAGTCTGCCAGTCTGGGCTCCGGGACCGATTTCTCTTCGAACCAATTCAGGCCACGCAGCTTCGCGCGCAGAGCTAACATGACGTAGAAGATAACCCCTACTCCGGCGATACTTTTGCTGGGAAAGTCACATCCGACTTGATTCGGATTCACTATCGCGTCCGCATCCGGCGCCTGCGCACCAGGAAGATGATGATCGGTTACCAGTGTCTTAATCCCAGCCGCTTTGGCTGCCGCAACACCCTCGATGCTGGATATCCCATTATCGACTGTAATGATCAAATCAGGATTGCGCGTCTGAGCCAACTCCACAATTTCGGGAGTGAGGCCGTAGCCGTAGTCGAATCGATTCGGAACGATATAGTCCGTGTGCAGGAAACCAAACTGCCTTAGCGCAGTTAGCGCCACAACGCAGCTGGTTGCGCCGTCGGCATCGAAGTCGGCGACGATGAGAACCCTCTGCTGCTGCTTGAGGGCTGCCAGCAATAGCTCCACTGCAGCGTCCATACCCTTGAGCTGATCGGGAGCCAGGAGATTCTCCAGGCTCAGCTCAAGCTCAAGGGCGCTTTTGATATTACGTTGGCTGTACACACGCCGCAGCAGCGGATGCATGGAGTCGGGTAGGTCTAATTGGGTGTTTGCTATTCTACGTTTAACAAGGAGTGTCATCTGCTTGCTTATTTATGGCTGTGACTTTTGACAAAGTCTGTCACTGCCGCCAAATCATTGGCCAGAACGGTGTAATGTTCCTCCTTCTCGAACAGGTCTTTGAGATGCGTAGGAAGATCCGGTGTATGCAATCCGGCCTCGGTAATGGCGTCGCTGAACTTCGCAGGATGCGCAGTAGAGAGCGTGATCATCGGCGTGTCGGGGTCTGCATTGCAGTCTCTGGCCGCCCTTATGCCCACTGCCGTGTGAGGGTCTACGAGCTGACCGGTGTCCGCAAACACTTTAGCGATGGTCTCACAGGTAAGGGCGTCATCCACGCTGGAGCTAACAAAAGTCTCGCGCATCTGCTGCCATTTCTCAGGGGAAACTTGCTGCGATTCCTTGCCGAGCCTGGACATGAAATCCGTTAGCTCTTGCGCATCTCTATCGAAGAGATCGAACAGGTAGCGCTCGAAGTTGCTCGACACCAGGATATCCATGCTTGGGGAGAAGGTGTGGTTCAAGTCAGTCGTGGAATACTCATTGCCACTAATGAAACGATGCAGAATGTCGTTGCTGTTAGTCGCTACCACGAGCTGCGCGATGGGCAGACCAATTCGTTTGGCAAGATAGCCCGCGTAGATGTCGCCGAAATTTCCAGTGGGTACTGAGAAGGAAACGGCTTTCTCCGGTGCGCCTACTTTTAGCGCTGCCGAAAAATAATACACGATCTGCATGAGTATTCGCGCCCAGTTGATAGAGTTCACAGCGACGAGCTGATTCTGCGCCGGCAGGAACGATTGATCGGCGAAAGCGGCTTTAACGATGCGTTGGCAGTCGTCGAAGTTTCCCTCTACCGCCAGATTGAATACGTTATCGCCAGTGACCGTAGTCATCTGCCTGCGCTGCACTTCGGAGACGCGTTGATGTGGGTGCAGGATGAAGATATCGACCTGCTTGGAGTGCCTGCAACCCTCTAACGCGGCAGAGCCGGTGTCCCCCGATGTCGCCCCAAGAATGACGACTCTCTGATCATTCTTCACTAGCACATAGTCCAGGAGTCGGCCAAGCACCTGCAGGGCGAAGTCTTTGAACGCCAGCGTCGGGCCGTGATACAGCTCTAGCATATAGTCGTTGTGGGCGAGCTCGGTAAGGGGTGCGACCTCAGGGTGATCGAACTCGGCGTAGCTATCGATGATAATTTTGCGTAGATCGGCAGCTGGTATTTCATCCCCTATGAAGGGGGCAATAACCTTAAGTGCAAGCTCAGGGTAGCTGAGGTCCTTCCAGGACGCTATATCCTCGGCTGAGAACTGTGGTAACTCTGCCGGTACATACAGGCCGCCATCCGGAGCCAGACCGGTCAAAAGTACCTGCTCGAAACTCTGCGGGCTGCTACCGCCCCTGGTGCTTACATATTTCAATTCGCTTTCCTTTTTTTCTTGCGCTCACTTCGGCCTTCGCCTGGTGACTCTAAGTCATCAAATTAGCTATCGAATGATTCGACTCGTATGCGCATGATCTCGCCACTGATATCAGCCAGCGCCTCGATGGCGGCGATGGCGGCATTGAGTTTCTTCTCCACGGCCTTGTTCGTAAGAATGACAATTGGCACCGTCTCGCCATGGAGTTCCTTTTGGATGACCGCTTCTATGCTGATATCGAAGTCTTGCAGGACTCTGGAAATCTTCGCCATCACACCGACGACATCTTTTACCGGAATGCGCAGGTAATATTCTGTCTCGATGTCTTCGATTGATAACACATCAATGTCATCATAGGTCTCGAGATAATTGAGCGCGGGAAGCAGCGGCTTGCTTAGCCCCGCCACGGTCTGCCTTGCGATATCGATCACGTCGGCTATGACAGACGATGCCGTAGCGTCTGCGCCGGCGCCGGGCCCATTGTAGAGAGTGGAACCCACGGCATTGCCATGTACAAGCACAGCGTTCCCCACTCCATTGACTCTGGCCAACAATTGCTTGCGCGGTAACAGCGTTGGATGAACACGCATCTCTACACCCGTTTCAGTGCGGCGCGCTATGCCAAGGTGTTTGATTCGATATCCGAGTTGCTTGGCGTAGCCGATGTCTTCGGGGGTGATGCGGCTGATGCCCTCGGTATAGGTCTTTTCGAATTGCAGAGGGATGCCGAAGGCGATGGAAGCCATTATTGTGAGCTTGTGCGCGGCATCGATGCCCTCGACATCGAATGTCGGGTCGGCCTCGGCGTAGCCAAGTGCCTGCGCTTCCACTAACACGTCCGCGAATTGACGTTGCTTCTCGGCCATCTCGGTAAGGATGAAGTTACCGGTGCCGTTGATGATGCCAAGGAGCCATTCGATCTTATTGGCGGCCAGACCTTCTCGCAGCGCCTTGATGATGGGTATGCCCCCTGCCACGCTGCTCTCAAAAGCCAGAGTCACAGAGTTTTCCTCGGCAACCGCGAACAGTTCGTTACCGCGCTCCGCTATTAACGCCTTATTCGCGGTCACTACGTGTTTACCATTCGCCAGGGCCTGACGAACGACTTCGAATGCGGGCTCGAAGCCACCGATAGTCTCGATGACTACATCTACTTCGGGGTCGTTGACGACATCGAAAGGGTCGTTGCTGATACTGGCCTTGGTGGCAATATCATCGGCCTTCAGGCTCCGCGATGCGATTCGCACGACATCGATTGAACAGCCGACGCGACGGGATATTTCATCGCCGTTGTTTTGCAACAAATTATAGCTGCCACCACCTACCGTGCCGAAACCGCAGATGCCTATCTTGATGGATTTAGGTGATTCAGAATTCACAGAAGACCCCAGACTTATCTAATTCAAGCGCCGAATTATACTGGAAACATCAGAGAAACCCAGCAGTCCCGCGCGATCCAATGTCGGCAGGAATTCTGAGTCCAAATAGGAATTATTGAGCGCTATGAGGGTGAAAAACTAATGCGTGCTAGTCGATTTGCAGCATCGCAGCCAGGCGATTCGCATCCATATATCCCGGAATTACCCTGCCATCGGGGAAAATAAGAGCCGGAGTGCCCGAAATACCTAGCTCATTGCCCAGTTCATAGTGGGCCATGATGGGCGTATCGCAGTCAGCGGCCGGAAGGTTCTGACCATTCTTGGCTTGGGTGAGGGACTTCTTACGGTCGTCGGAGCACCACACAGAAATCATCTTCTCGAAAGAATCGGCAGCGATACCACCACGGGGATAGGCGACATAGCGAACCTCGATTCCCTTCGCCATCAGATCGTCAAGCTCGCTGTGTAGCTTGCGACAGTAGGTGCAGTCAACATCTGTGAAGACGGTAATGGAGGCTTTAATCACGTCCGGCGTGAATATAATCATTTCCTCCTCAGGAATAGCCGCGATCTTTTCAAGGCTCCTCTCCTGCTTCTTGGATGAGGACAGATTCAAGAGACCGCCACTACTGGTCTGATACATGTCCCCAGCAAATAGGTAGTCGCCCGAGATATCGCTATAGAGAATCTCGCCTGTATTTAATTCAACCTCATAGATCGAAGGAAGTGGGGTGGCAGCTATGCTAATGATTTTGAGCTGGTTCTGAGACGCCACCTC
>CAXBLN010000193.1:0-6919 GCA_963976555.1 uncultured Gammaproteobacteria bacterium | reverse complement strand
CAGCATCTGCCAATCTTCGTTCTGCAGGGCGATGAAGACACGGCGGTGCCAGTAGAGCAAACGCGAGCCTGGGTCGCGAAGATGTCTGAGCTTGGAATGCAACACGTCTACGTCGAGATTCCAGGAGGCGATCATTCGCTCCTCATCTCCCAGGACAGCGAGAACATGCAGAAGTTTGTCGACTTCTTCAATATCGTTCGTAAGCAGTACTAACTCAGGACGGGGCTTACAGATGAAATCGAAAAACTACTTTGCCGCTGCTGGCATGCTGGTATTGTTTGCAGCGCACAGCGACGCTGCTGAGGATCCCGCATTCGACGCCGAACAAACCTATCAGGCAACATGTTTCGCCTGTCACGGCACCGGAGCCGCCCACTCACCCGAGGTGGGCGATCAGCTCGAGTGGGAGATACGCATGGAAAAAGGCATGGACACACTCGTTCAGAATACGATCAACGGTCTCAATGGCATCATGCCGCCGAAGGGTCTGTGCGCGACTTGCAGTGATGAGCAACTAAGAGCCATCGTTGAATTTATGCTTCAGAGCAGTCTCTGATCCGCGCTTTCAAAAACAAGAATGGAAAAATAAAAGGAGCACAAACAATGCTGCACGCGATGACTAGAGCAACAAGAAGTGCGCTACTGGTAGTGGGTATCTCACTGCTACTCCTTAGTTGTTCGCCAGAGGGCGGACCCACTTCCATAGAGGTGGCGACGAGCAGTAGCAGTACCGGCGGGGAAATCGAGCAGGTAGAAATTGTCTCTGCACTGCGCCCGGTATCGTCTGTGCAGAATATGGACTGGCGTCTACATAACCTGGACCTCGCCGGCTCGCGTTATTCTCCCAGCGATCAGATTACCCGCGACAACGTCGCGGAGCTAACCCCTAAGTGGCTATTCCAACACGGCGTCATCGATGGTGTCAGCAATCAGACTACACCGGTAATAGTTGGCGACATCATGTATGTCACCGATTCTCGGGGCAGTGTCTATGCGCTGAATGCAGAAGATGGTCATCTGCTTTGGACCTATGACGTAACTCGGCTTCTGGGTGGCGGTCGCCGCGAGGGCTATGTGTTTAGACACAGGGGCGTGGCCTATGAAGACGGTGTCGTGTATTCAGCCGCGGGCTCGTTCATTTTCGCGCTCGATGCCATCACTGGCGAACCGCTAGAGGGTTTTGGCGACAACGGTCAGGCGCCGGTCATCCTCGATGTACTTCATGAAAAAAATCCGGATATTGAAACGGCGATTTCAGTCGGCTACTGGTTCACCACTGCTCCTCAGGTTTATGACGGCGTTATCTATGTCGGTACTACACGAAGCGAGAGTCATATTGCAGGAGGCTATGTATTAGCAGTCGACGCGAAGACTGGTGAAGGTATCTGGAACTTCAACACGATTCCGCAGGACGAAACCGATCAGGGCTGGGATATTGCAGGGCCGACCTGGGTTGGTGGCGAACGTAACGGCGGCGGCATCTGGGAGACACCTGCAATCGATCCTGAACTGGGAATGGTATACGTAGCGGTGGGCAACCCCTTCGGCGACAGCACAAAACGCGACGGCATGAATCTTTTCTCTGACTCCATCATCGCGCTCTCGCTGGAGGAAGGAAATCTCGAGTGGTACTACCAGCAAGTACATCATGACGTTTGGGATTATGACTCGGGAAACCAACCAGTATTGTTTGATATGGAAGTTGATGGCCAGGACGTCAAGGCCTTAGCTCAGGCGAGCAAGAACAGTTGGCTGTACATTCTCAATAGAGAAACCGGTGAGCCCGTGCATCCCATTATCGAGACACCTGTATCTACGGTTACGGCTGTTGAAGGGGAGGTGCCTTACCCGACTCAACCGATACCACATAAGGCGAATGGCGAACGTATGGAACCTGTGTCGCCGGTATTCCCTACCGACATCCCTGCACAGCAGATGGAGGCCAACGAACTTGTCGAACAGTTTACACCCATCGGCCCAAATCAAATTTTTTCACCAGGTTATGGCGGTGGAGCTAACTACGCGCCTATTGCCTATGGCAAGGACACAGGATATTTATACATTAACGCTATCGATCAACCGTTTAATTCCGGGCGCGATCCGAAGGGATATTTTTCCGCCTACGATCCAACAACTGGCGAGTTGATCTGGAGGCAGATCTTCGAGGGCTATGGTCAGGCAGGGTCGGTAGTGACTGCCGGTGGCGTGGTGTTTGTCGGTGCGGGAAGCAACACCGCCGGATATTTCTATGCCTATGATGCCTACACCGGAGAAGAACTCTGGAAGTTCAACACCGGTGCTGGCGTATTCGCATCGCCTTCAGTCTACGTCATCGATGGCCAGGAATATGTGACGGTGGCTTCGGGTGGCGGCTCCAGAGGACGAAGAGGTGGAGATCTAATCCTCGTCTTCGCCCTTCCCGACTAGTAATAACCTAGATAACCCGATGCGCTTCTTCAATAGTTTTGTTTACTAGACGACTACGAAGAAGCCACCGGTCTTTCTGTAACGCACGTTATTGAAACTATAGAACGTTACGCCTCTTTCACGAACGACTCTGTAGCCACGCGGTAGTGTAGCGACACGAAATCCAGCTCGAGGTTTTACGATAACGAAACCGTGAGACCTCTCCTGATAGTAAACCCCCTCGCTGTAATAGAAAGTCTCGTCGTCGTGAAGAAAACGAACATGCCCTATGGGAAGACGATTCAGGCTAAGTGCTGAGACCGTTCTAACCGGCGCCGGTCGCTCTATGACAACCTTGTTCACGACACGATGCGTATGCAGGCCACCATGCCTGTAGTGACTTCTGTGCAATGGGTCGGCAGCAGCAGTCGTTGCCGAGAACAACAGGGTGGAAGCCAAAACACATCCGATCATGCTCATGCCAGAAATGAATTTCATAAGGTATCTCCAATATCCTAATTTGAGTGGTTCTGCGGCACACTTTCGTATCGCTTACTTAATAGAACGCTTGGAGAAGAGTTTGGTTTACAGCAAGATGCACCGTAGCGCAGAGTCTAGGGCTTGCTAATTACTACTCTGAAGCCGATGGTGCTGTTGCGCACGCTGGGATCGACGCCTCCGCGCACGGCGGCACGTACATTGCCTACGCCATCGGCAAATGAGCCTCCGCGCATGACCCACAAAGCATCCTCAGATAGATCCTCGACGTCGTCATCGGGATTAAAAGGATAGGGCTGCAACGGACTGCGTGTTAGCTCCCAAACATTACCGCTCATGTCTTGCAGGCCATGGGCACACTCTCTGCAGAGTTTTGAGCCTACTGGCAGTATTGCACTTGAACCGTAATTTGCGAACTCTGTTGAGGGCTGGTTTCCCCATGGAAAGATACGACCGTCACTACCCCGTGCGGCCTTCTCCCATTCTGCCTCGGATGGAATGCTTACCTGTCCGCCGGATGCGAGATACTTGGCTAGAGCATCAGGTGTGTAAGGAGAGTCTTCCAACTTCTGTTGCAACCAGCGTGTATAGGCCAGCGCCTCAGGCCAGGTAATATTTGTAACAGGAAGATCGCTTGGCGTGATCGTAGTGAGTGCGCTAACAAGCTCCGGCCGTTCCTGTTGAAACGCAGAAAATTGCGCGGCCGTGACTTCATACCTAGCTATATAGAAGTCTTCGAGATCCACCAGCCCCTGCCGTCTGGTGTTTGACCAACGTTCATTCTCGTAAGCTAGACGATCCAATGTAGGATTGCTGCCCATTGTGAAGGGGCCCGCTGGAATTAATACGAAGCCCATGAGCATCTCGTCTGGCAGATACTCTTCATAATCGAGAAATCCTGTCTGGCTGCCAATATCCATTGGCAAGGCTGCATCGTTCACATCCTGTCGGCCAGATTGAAGCGTCATCCAGGCGGCTACAAACAAGATCACGAGGCACATGATCGTAAGCCCCATAGCCCGCCCCGGGATGGGCTCCGGTGTCACATCGCTGTCCGCAGGCTGTGCCTTTGGATCGGATTTCCTCATATCCGAGCCCCGGCACGTTCGCAGGCGAATGCCCAGTCGTGCTCACAGGCTCTGGCATACAACTCCTGCTCGGAGGCGGTCATCAGATTCTGTCCCCCCTCTCTGAGCAGCAGGCGAAGATCTAATTCATGAGGCACCTCGCGCAGCACCAGATCCGTATCCAGTAGATTCAGGCAGGCGGCTCGAAATTTCAATTCACAACCGCGTGAAAAGTAGGCCAGGGAAAGATCTACATTGTGCTCGGTAATTTTGCCTTCTCGATAGTGTGCACCCAATTCGTTGCATGCCCACGCCGCATTGTCGCTGCAGTAAGTCGCTTCCAGTTGCAGCATGCGCCCACAAGCGTTAGGCAATTCACTGACACAGGCTTGCTCCCAGAAAGGTAAGCTGTCTCCCTGATGCATGCTGTCGATTTTGTTCAAAGAATACATGGAGGCAAAGATTACGATCCATATGCTCATATGCGCGAGATTGGCGCGACCACCCAGCCAGTTCTTTTTCCACAAATTAAGCCACGCTTCGGAATCGATGGATCGAACGGTCCTATCGATGGCAATCACGCTGAGGTTTAGTAAGGGCACACAGAGAAGCTTGTCGTAGAAGGTGTAGATTCCCATTTTACCTAACAAACTATATAGGCCGAAAACGCCGAGCCCATAAAGTATTCCAAAGATAGTTTTACCCAGCGGCGTTCTGGGTGACGTGGAGGGGTCGGTGATTAGCAGATGCAAACCAAGGAAAACGGCTGCAGGTATATCAGAGTCGAGGAAATAGGGGACGCCAGCAACTGCCGAATACAGCGCACTACCCGCAAATAGGGTGATCGCCGCCATACCAGCAACGAGTGTTATGGAAAAGAAATACATTACTACCAACCCCGCCAGGAAGAGAAAGGTGTAGATGTTCGGCGCCAGCGTCAGTGTCGACGCAATCTCCTGCCCCCAGGTTAACCCAGTGGTGTTGGTCGCGATCAAGATTACAGAGAACAAACCGAGGGCAAACGCCGAAGGATTGAATATATGCGTACTACGACCGTCTCTGTTCCAGCGCACATACTCTTTCCCCATGAAGCCGACCGCTATCATTAGGAACTGCAGATAGAACCAATCGTCTCTGAACCACAGAAACAGATTGATGCTAAAAATTATCGGAAAGGGCCCAAAACCAAGGCTGTATTCGCGCCGCCGTGACCAGGCCAGCAACATGTCGAATGTATAGGCAAACAGCAGCTGAGCTAGCAGCAGCCAGGCATGATCGTAAACTGGCCGCCAGTAATATCCCCAGTAGGCGTAGACACTGCACTGAACCATAGCCTGTACATAGTGCTGTGGCCGTAGCATGACGCTGAATACGTGTTCTTCGTTCTTGCTCTTCGAGCTAAAAAACAGATAGGCCTGCCAGATTAGCAGAGTGGCTGCTGCCCCCCAGAAAGACCACACCAAAACCGGGCTGCTCTGTACGCGCGGGATGAAGCTGAGGAGTAGTAGAACGATGGAAAATGCAAATGGAACCTTGAAAGCAGCCAAAGCGGAGCTCATCTGCCTCTCAGGCGCGGCCTTATTGCTGTGACTCGTGTTACTGGAACTGGCGGAAATGGCCATCGAAAATTGCTCTAGGGGGAGAATTAGTCGACGGCAAGAATAAACCACCTACTGGAGCAATTCAATTTGAGAGCGCTGAAGCCTTTGCCCCTGATACCGCAGAGAGTAGCTCGCCTGAATCTAGTCAGTGCTCCGACCGCTCATCCAAATGCTCGCTTGCATGCTCATGCTCCTGATGCCGATCATGGTGTTTACTGTGGTGATCATCATGGTGATCGTGGCGGCCCCCTCCTACGGCTGCATTGGCCATACGAAATGGTGCTGCAATCACGGTGCCCGTCGTATCCGCGGCAACACCTACAACCGCTCCCGTCAGCTGGAACGGAGCCTTGATTACCGCCGCTGTGGTGTCCACCGCTACCCCGACTACGGCTCCGATGCAGCCAGTAAGGGACAGAGCGAGCAAGGCGCTGACTATCAGTTTGGGATATTTCATTCGCGATCTCCGAATTATTGGTTTTCAGTCCCATTTCGAGGGAGAACTCTTACCTTAGCCATAATAGACTGAATTCTAGCTGAATTATTTGACCTAGTATCGCACAACATCTCAGGACAGGATTAAGGCCTTTCCAGCCGAATATCCGGCCTTAAATTGCTGACCCATCCACCCGAATATCCTTGAAAATTCCCCTAAACAAGCGTAGTTTCGGTGAATTACGTTGCTATCCTATATTTGAATTAAAATACTGTTGGAGGTTCACATGCACAACAGAGCACTCACGAGAATATCCCTGGCCATAATCGGCCTGCTAGCCGCTCCGCTACTGCTTGCACAGTCCGCAGAAATACCGCGTACCGAGCACGGTCAGCCAGATTTTCAGGGCACTTATACCTTCAGGACGCTTACCCCGCTTAACCGCCCGAGAGAGCTCGCCGACAAGGCCACACTGACTCCTGAAGAGGCTGCAGAGTGGGAAGCATTCGAGCGTCGTCGTCAGAATCGCGACCTCATCATCGATTCCGTGGGTGGTGCCGGTTATCCACCCGGGGTCATCTCCTACAACGAGTTCTGGTACGAGCGCGGCGTCGAGACCATCGCCGATCGTCGTACTTCCCTGATCTACGATCCTCCGAACGGCCGCGTGCCAGAGTTTAATGAAATCGGTAAACAGCGACGCGCTGAATATGGCCAGATGGTCTTCGAAAGCGCTGGCCCAGAAGGCAGAACGACGGTAGATCGCTGCCTCGTAGGTTTCGTCGGCGGACCGCCAATGATCCCAGGCTCCTACAACAACAACATGCAGATCGTGCAGACCAAAGACACGGTGATGATCTTGAATGAAATGGTGCACACTGCGCGTATCATTCCACTGACCGACGAGCACA
>CAXBLN010000192.1:0-7002 GCA_963976555.1 uncultured Gammaproteobacteria bacterium | reverse complement strand
TTGGATACGCAGAAGCAGGGCGATGCCTTCGTGCATAGGGGTGTCTTGCGAAAGGGCGCGCTGCACGTTGGCGATACACTGTCTGCAACAGTAGCTGAGGAAGCTAGAGCCGCCATCACTCTGAATCACAGCGCAACACATCTAATGAATGCCGCGCTGCGCAGCGTGCTCGGCGAGCATGTATTACAGAAGGGCTCTCTGGTAGACGCCGACAGGCTTCGATTCGATTTTTCCCATTCAGCTGCGGTGTCTGCTGAGGAACTAAGACAGATCGAGAGTCAGGTTAATGCAGAGATACTCCGAAACTCCGAAGTGAGTAAGGAAGTGCTACCGATAGAGAAGGCTCAGGAGAAGGGTGCGGTCGCACTCTTTGGTGAGAAGTATGGCGATGAAGTACGTGTTGTTTCCATGGGCGGTGAATATTCGATCGAGTTCTGCGGTGGTACTCATGTACAGCGGACGGGGGATATCGGTCTATTCAAGATAGTCTCCGAGTCGGGCATATCATCTGGCGTTCGTCGCATAGAGGCGGTGACCGGTAAAGGCGCCCTGGCATTGATCGAGCGCGAGGAAGACACGCTCAAAAAGGTTTGCGAAATCGTGAAGTCCAATACTGACGATGTGCTGGACAAGGTACAGCAACTCGCGAGCAATACAAAATCTCTGGAGAAGCAGCTAGAGCAACTCAAGTCGAAGATGGCGTCGAGTGCGGGCAGCGACCTGGCCTCCCAGGCGGAAGTGATAGCTGGCGTGAATGTGTTGGCGGCGGTGGTTGAAGGCTTTAACCCCAAGACTCTGCGCGACACCGCAGACCAACTCAAGAATAAGCTCGGCTCATCCGTCGTAGTCTTAATTACGGCGGCAAATGACAAGGTAAGCATCGTCGCTGGCGTCAGTAAAGACCTGATAGGCAAGGTCAAGGCAGGCGATCTGGCGAACATGATAGCCGTGCAGGTCGGCGGTAAGGGTGGAGGTCGCCCAGACATGGCGATGGCGGGTGGCAGCGACGTCGCGGCCATACCGAGTGCCGCGGCGAGTATCAAACCATGGTTGGAAGAGCGGTTATAGACCCTGCATTAGCTATGGGGCTTGCACCGTGAGTAGAGATAACAAGGTAGTGGAATAGTTTAGTTATGGCGTTGATAGTTCAAAAATTTGGTGGAACATCCGTTGGCACTGTCGAGCGAATCGAAGCGGTGGCGGAAAAAATTATGGCCTTCCGCGAACGCGGCGACGATATCGTGGTTGTGGTATCGGCGATGAGCGGAGAAACGAATCGGCTAACCGCTCTGGCAAAAGACATCATGGACTATCCGACTCCGCGTGAGATGGACGTCCTGTTATCTACAGGCGAGCAGGTGACCATAGCGCTGTTGAGTATGGCCTTGGAGAAGCGTGGCTGCTCTGCCCGATCTTTCACCGGAGGACAGGTAAAAATATTAACCTGCGAAACACATACCAAGGCCAGAATTCGCGAGATCGATGGGACGCGAATTCACGCGCAACTGGAGCAGGGAAACGTAGTCGTTGTTGCGGGTTTTCAGGGTGTGGATGAGCACGGCAATATCACTACGCTCGGTAGGGGCGGTTCCGACACTACCGCCGTCGCGCTAGCGGCAGCGTTGGACGCAGATGAGTGTCAGATCTACACCGATGTGAAGGGTGTGTACACGACCGATCCGAGAGTCGTGGAAGATGCCAAACTACTCAGCAGCATTACGTTCGAGGAGATGCTGGAACTCGCGAGCCTGGGTGCCAAGGTGCTACAGATCCGTGCAGTCGAATTTGCAGGCAAGTACAAGGTGCCCCTGCGTGTGCTATCAAGTTTCGAAGAGGGTCCGGGTACCCTAATCAGTTTAGAGGGAGATGAGAAGATGGAAGACCCTACTATTGCGGGTATCGCATTCGAGAGAGACGAGGCGAAGTTAACAGTGGCCGGCGTGCCCGATATCCCGGGTGTAGCCTATAAGGTGATCGGCCCCGTAAGTGCAGCCGGCATCGAGGTCGATGTGATCGTGCAGAATGCCGCAGAAGACGGTACCAACGATATTACGTTTACCGTAAAGCGTAGCGAGAGTGACAGGGCCAAGAAGATACTGGATGATCTACAGGCATCGCTAGGTGCCCGCGAAGTCTTACTCGATAAGAAGGTCGGCAAGGTGTCTGTGGTGGGTGTCGGTATGCGTTCTCACGCGGGTGTGGCGAGCAAGACCTTCAAGGCCCTCGCTGATGAAAACATCAATATTCAGATCATCACCACCTCGGAGATCAAGATATCCGTTGTGATAGAGGAGAAATACCTGGAACTGGCTGTACGCTCCCTGCACAGTGCATTCGAACTGGGCGATCCCGATTACGGCAAGGAAGCAGGCTCCTGATCTACGGCTTCAGGCTTCAATAAATTCCCCGTAATGGTTGGCATCGCCTAAATTAAGGCAGATACTGGTAGTTAAGAGTACTCTTGCCCATCAATATCAGGGGATGCGCGGCATCGATCGAAGCTCTCGCGGATTTACCGGATTTAATGCGATCTCGATCAATGCTTAGTGGTACATAGCGAGTTAATCTAGGACGATGAGATCGCGTGGGCTGCCCCGCGCACATCACTGACGGATCAATAAAAGGTTAGTACGGAAAGCATAAAGGAATAAGTTAAAGGAGGATTGCAATGTTAATACTCACCCGCCGCGTTGGCGAAACATTGATGATCGGAGACGAAGTCACAGTGACGGTTCTTGGAGTGAAGGGGAATCAGGTAAGGATTGGCGTGAATGCACCTAAAGATGTAGCGGTGCATCGCGAAGAGATCTATCAGCGCATTCAGAAAGAGAAAGAAGGAGATGTAGCCGGTGGTGAAGAAGAGGAAAATCGGGAGTAGGCAGTTCCCCGAAGGATTACAGTAGGAATTTTTGGGAACCGGCTTTTGCTGGTTTTTTTTGGATGCGATATTGATCTCATCCTACAATAATGAACGACCAAAAGCGGCCAATGGGACGTTGCCTTTGAAACAGTGAGTGCTGCAGCACGACCTGGGCTTTTCGAGTCAAATAAAAACCTTACGCTCGCTTCACCTCTGCGCCAACTCGGCAGCTAAGAAATTAACGCAACAGACCTGGAAGTTCAGGCGACCTGGCTTTTTCTGATAAGTCCCACCAGTCCAAGCATCAGTAACAAGAGCATCGGTGGTTCCGGTACGGAAGAGGATGGTGGAGATCCTATGTCTGCGCCAGTTGCGAATGACACGATATTCTCGGGGCTGCAAACACCGCTTCCTGTTCCAGCTACTGCGGATATTGAACCTTCGTTATTTAATGACCCGGCAGAATTGTGCAGCAAGGAAATCCTGCCCGCACCACCGCAGCCGCCTCTTGCGCTGCTCAAAGATCCGCCTTTACCACCATTTGCGCTAATCATTGTGCCCGCGTTTATATTGATGTCGTAGGCGTGTAGAAATATACCTCCGCCACTTCCTCCACCGCCCCCACGAGCACCATTGCCTCCGTCTCCGCCGTTCGCTGTGATCAGCGCATCGATGATATTGAGGCTATTCAGCGCGCCTATCTCGATAGCGCCGCCACCGGCGCCACCTCCGCCACCGCGGCCAATTAAGCCGCCGCAGCAATAGCCACCGCCGCCGGCGCCACCACTACCCGCAAACAGCCCATCCGCGAGAAAGCCGCCGTAGGCTAAACCACCAGGGCGAAAAGTCGTTCCAGCACCTCCGCTACCACCGGCCGTTCCGAATCCACCTCCGGAACCGCTGCCGGCCCCAGAAGTTGAGGCAGAACTGGAGGCGAGTACGCCGCCGCCGAGCCCGTCACCGGCACCAAAGGTTTTTCCCGTGTCAGGGTTGATGCCACTATTAAAGGGGCCTCCTAGTCCGCCCTGTGCTCCAGCGGCAACGCCGATACCGGAGCCGTTATTGTCGAGTCCATCGCCGCCGCTTACATTAATCTCGCCGCTTATAGTGCCTGACCCTTGAAATAGCAGGGCGACAGCGCGATCGCCAGTTACCGTTACGTTGCCCAGGCTCGATCCATTGGCAAAAGTAAATACGGCTATATCTGGCATCAAACCACCTTGTGAGTAACTCACACCGCTGCTGCCATTGACCGTCAGCAAACTGGTATCAATAGTGACGTCGCCAAAGAACGCGCCCAGAGATGCGAAGTCGCTGGGATTTAGCGGTGTTGCGTTGGCAGCTGGAGCGGCCAATAACAGGGAGCAAAGCAAACCTGCAGCTTTCTTTGATGCGGAAAATTTCATAGATGGCCTCCGGCGGGCGAGAGCAGAACGTCGCGTGACTTGACACTTTTTGCAGCCACCCATTTTTAGGGGCCAGTGCCAATTTGGTACCTCGTTAAAGTAGCCCAATCACAGCGACTGAACAATCACCCAAACCTTACCCAAGCTGCTGATATTCGGGCTAGTAGCTATCACCCGATTTCCTTCGCAGTAGGACGAAAAACTCTGAGATTATGAAACTTATTTCTTCGTCGCCAAGGGCCCTCGATTCGAATTGTAGGGTCGAATGCGCTGGTTCCAATTCAACATATAGGTTACTTTCTTAAGCTATGCATCGGTATTTATTGATTATTCTGGCTGTGACCAGTTTGCTGGGCTTGTCTTTCGCCGTACAGGCAGCGGAGCCTGTGGTCATCGCTTCCTGGGAGTATTTTTGGCCGAGTTCGGAAGATGATCGGGATTTTGATACTGCGGACTGGACTCCACTACCCGCTAATCTGGATCCTGGGAACAGGAATGTAAGAACGCGATTATGGCTGAGGGCTGAGCTGGACCCGGCGGATGGCGACCTCTATCTTCCCGGCGTATTTATGCTGTTCACGGTCTATGCAGACGGCAGTAAAGTCTACGATTTTCAGGATTTTCTTGGTTCTATGAGCACGCCCTGGCACATCGTGCCGTTGTCAGATTTCCAGAATAGTGCTCGGACAATGATCGTGCTCGATGTCCATTCCGATTACTCCCGAATCGGTTTCATGGCGCCGCCGAGACAGGGAGACGCGGCAGTTATCATCGAGCAGATGGTCCGCCAGGACTTGAGTAAGCTCGGGCTAACCTTCTTCTATATATTTCTTAGCCTCGCGGCTGCTGTGATGGCCATTGCGAAGCGCGACATCTCATTCGCGGCCTTAGGCCTGTTGGCACTGTCCATGGCAGGCTATGGACTCAGGTATACACAGAGCCGGCAGTTTATTCAGCCTGACCCGGCATTCTGGTTCTATGTCTGGTCTATTTCCTTCAGCGTTATGATGCCTGCATTTCTGATTTTCTATCTGAACATATTTCCTAAATCGTCGAAGCTATTGAGACACTTACTTAGGATAAATGTTCTCTTTAGCGGCATCGCATTGCTTTTGGTTCTTGCTGCTGTGGCCAATATCCAGTGGTCAACTTTGGGAAATGTCTTCACTACAGCGTTCCGCGTCTTGCTAGTTGCTTCGCTGGCATTGGTTTTAGTGAGTTCTGCTATGCAATGGAGAAAAGGTAACAGCGAAGCGGGGATTTTATTGTTAGGCATACTTGTCTCATTGACCTTGGCATTAGTCGACGTGCTATTCGCACTCGGCATCATCATGTTAGAGGCACCCATGGTTCAATGGGGTACATTTACATTCATACTAACCCTTGTGGCTGTGCTGGCATTCAGATATGCAGCCACTGAGCGTAAGATTTCACAACAGGCCCTCAAGCTGGCGGAGAACATCCGAGAGAAGTCACTCTATATCGCGGACCTTCACGATGGTATTGGGTCAATTACCAGTAATATCTCGGCGCTAGCGAGTACCGACCCTAAACAGAACCCTGATGTATTGAACAAAATTCAGCAGCTGGCGACTAAGGGGCAGGATGAAATCCGCAGCTTCATGTATAGCCTCGATGAAGACAGCGAGCGAGTGAGCGCCTTGGCAGCGGACATGCGACGCTTTGGCGTTGACCTGCTCGATCAGCATGGCATTCAATTGGACTTTCGGGCATCGGGACAGCTCGATGAGGCGTCGGTGTCCTCTTATACTCATCTAAACCTGTTTCGGGTATTCAAGGAATCTCTGCAGAATATAATTACCCATGCCAAGGCGACGAAGGTCGAAATCAGAATAGAAGTATTGGAAGATACGCTCGTCATGACGGTAGAAGACAATGGCACGGGCATCGCTTCGGTTAGCGCCAATTCGAACTCGCGCGGCATCAATGGCATGAGAGAGAGGATCAATAAGTTGAAGGGAACGTTCGAGCTCGTCTCCGAACAAGGTGTGTCGATCAGAATAGAGTTGCCACTTGAAGGGGGCGATAGAGAATGATTCGTGTGCTACTCGTAGAGGACGACGAAGAGATAAGAGGCAGGCTAGAACTTATCCTGACAGGTGAGAGTGAGATGCAAGTAGTGGGCGCCTTCGGCGATGGAGAGTCGGCACTAAAAACTCTGTCGGCGCTGAAGCCGGATGTTGTTCTCGTGGATATCGGCCTGCCTGGAATGAGTGGGATTGAATTAATTCGCAGAATCAGAGCAGAGTATGACCACGCGGAGATAATGGTTCACACAGTACACAGCGACCACTCCACATTATTTGCAGCGATAAAGGAAGGCGCCAATTCCTATCTGGAAAAAGGCGTATCACCCCGAGAGCTGGTTGAATCTGTGCAGGAGCTGGCAGGGGGCGGATCGCCCATGTCTCCGAGAATAGCGCGTATGCTCATGAGTACATTTCGAGAGCCAGCGCAAGACGACAGGAATCATCTCACAGCAGCGGAACATAAAGTGCTGCTGGAGATAAACCGGGGAAAGTCATACAAGGAAGTTGCTGCGGCGCTCTCTGTGAGCAGAAATACCGTTCATAGCCATATTAAGAAGATCTATAGCAAGCTGCAGAGCTCCAGTCGTGCAGAGGCCTTGCACAAGGCGCGGAAGAAAGGCTTGTTGGATTAAAGGGGACATATATGGACGCTCCGTTAAATGCAAGCCAAGGTTGATCCTGGCAG
>CAXBLN010000191.1:0-7022 GCA_963976555.1 uncultured Gammaproteobacteria bacterium | reverse complement strand
TCTCGTCTATCAAGCCTAGTTCTGAGGAGAACTCTACTTTTTCTATTGCAGTGCTACAGCTTGAGATGGCCGCATCGAACTCTTCCATGAGAATCTGCGCGACGCACAGGTTATTCGCTTCGAAGTAATCCATTCTCTCGATCTTGCGACTAGCGAAGGTCGCTTCTGCCGCCGCAACATCTTCAGCCAGTAGCGCTCTGAAACCATGCGTGTCGCTAAATGCAGTGAGGTGGTAGTCAGCATACGCGCCAGTAGCTGCGAAAGTAGAAGCGAGAGTAAGTGCAAGTGCTGCAACTTTTGAAGTCGTAGAAGTTTTCATGATTGATCCTTGTATTTGAGAACGTATAAAAAGTATTGAGGTTGTAGAATCTCGGGCAGTACGGCAGAAATTTATTCTGTGCTTAATGCATTTACTAATATTCTCAGTGCGAGAGCGAAAGTTTGTTAAGCCGTCTGTCCTTCGATTTGTGTCTATAGTAAGGATCGTGCATGATCGTTACAAAGTATGCTTCCTAATGTAACGGGTGAATATTTTTCACTTAACTTTATCAATTCGATTTATTGAATGTTTCAATCAGCCAATGCCAGAAGGTCAGTGCGATCTTCTTATTACTGTTGCCGTTGAGTACTAGCCAATAATAATCTTCCGTCTCCAGATGCGAATCGTGCAGTGCTACCAACGACCCTGAATCAAACCAGTCCTGACTCACCGGCAGTGGCATCAATGCGATTCCCACACTCTGCTCGGCAGCCCTGGATAGGGCGAACATGCTATCCACATAGATTATTTTCTTGGGTTGTAGATCCAAGACCCCCGCATTCGTCGCCCACTGCCTCCATGCGTTTGGCCTTGCCTTATGCAGCAGGATCGTAGCTTTCTGGATAGCTGCCAATTCCGTTAAGCCTTCGCCTTCCCATCGGTCCTTTAGCTTGAGGCTGCAGGCCGGTACGTAACTAATGGGAAATAGCTTCTCTACCTTGATTGCATTCGGCGTCTTGCGAGAGAGGACTATATTGATATCCGCGCCGGGATTCGGATCATCGGTAATCCCCTGACCCTCTATTTGTAAGTCGATGTCGGGGTAAGTGTCGGAGAATCCGCTCATGCGTGGCATGAGTAATTCGCTGGCGAAGAATTCCGGCATCTGCACTAGCAAAGGGTGGCGGGTCTTCTTCTTTCGAATCTTATTGGTCGCCTCATCGATAGCTCTGAGATATGGGTTTATCTCCGTGTAGAGGTGCGACCCATCCTGGGTTAGTGAGACCGAACGCGTGAGGCGCTTGAACAGCCTGGTACCTAGCTCTTCCTCGAGGTCGTTTATCTGATGACTCACCGCACTGGGGGTCAGGCACAGCTCATTCGCCGCCTTCTTGAAACTAAGCAGCTCGGCCGCTGTACAGAATGTACGCAGACTTCGATGTGGGGTTTGCATTGGAATCTATTCCTTGTTTGGCATACTACTACTTCCGCGAAGCCAGGCTGTTCACTCCAGCTTTACTCGCTCTCTTTAGTTGAGCAATCCCTATGCCAATTTCTGATGAGGCGCTGCATGGAAGGTTCAGGCAAGGCTTGAATCTCTGCTTCCCAGTGTCGGTAAGGGCTCTAGCTATGGTCTGCGTGGATTGCAAAAGGGGCCCGTTGATGAACTGGCACAGCTTGCAGGGCAAAAACGGGCACAATCGGATGCTTACGCACAATACTAGAGCAGATCATGGCCTAGCAAAAAAGCCTCCTTTCATCCCGCCCAACTATTGCTTTGCGAGATTCTGTTGTAGTCTCTACCTTCGAAATAAAAAACTGAGAGTATTAAGAACTAGCGCTATGAAAAACATACTAGTAGTTCTAACAGGCTGCATATTGCTTCTCGGCCAAGTGGCTTATGCAGCCCAGGGTGATTGTCTGACACTTCCGACTGACGATGACATGCAAGGCGATATTCTCGTGGCCTTGGCGTCACAAACGGATGACAGCGAACTGCTACAAATTGACTTCGAAGAGGCGTTGTTCTGTATTATCGATCGTAATTCCAGCGACCTTGATGGGCAGGCTAGTACAGCAATGTATCTGAATTCCAGTCTCGATGAACTCGCTATCTATGCAACCATTGATGGGCTTGATGCATGGTTGAGAGTCGACTTTCTATTCTCCGATGCTATGGTGCTCGATAGGGTCACAAGTGAGGAGTTGGGTCTGACTGAAGCCGAATTTCTTGGAGACAACTCGCTGTTGGAGGCATCGGACTTCTTCGTTGAGTTTATGAATTCGCTAAAGATCGGTGAATTTGAAATGGCCGATGTAGAAGTGAATGTTCCCCGTCTGGACGCTCCTTACGATCACTACGCAGGCAGAGAGCCTAGGCCTGATATGCCTGAACCAAATGCTGAATTTCTAACCGTAGGGTCGATCGGGGAGGTGGTACTGGAGGGATTGCTCATGACATTCGATTTTGCGAACGATCGAATTTATACGACCCAAGCCAGATAAGAATTATTCTTGCTCTCAATCTATAATCCATTAAGAACAATCACAAAAAAGGAAACATCTATGAAGCGTTTTATTATGACACTCCTCGCGGCGGCCAGCCTCGTCGCAACCACAGCGTTAGCGCAGCCCGAGTACGTAGCGATTGAAATGGAGATCGATGTCAACAAGCCCGCCAGTGAGGTTTGGGCGAAGGTAGGCGGCTACTGCGATATTAGCGAATGGCTAGGCCTCGACTGTGAGATATCGTCGGGCGATGGTTCCCTTGGCACAGTTCGCTCTCTGCTGGGTGGTAGAATTCTGGAAATTCTGGTTGCCGAGACCGAATTATCCTACGGCTATACACAGCCAGCACCGCCAGAGGGTTTTTACGATCATTACCACGGCTTCCTCGAGGCTCGGCCCGTGGGTGCGAACAGATCCAAGCTACTCTACACGTTGATGCTAGACGTATCGAACCTGGAAGATCAGGCGGCGAAGGATGCAAATATCGCCAGAAGGCGTGGAATGTTCGAGGGCGCTCTCGCTACTATGAAGGAAATGGCTGAGCAATAATCGTCATTAGACAAATCAATAAATTTGGTGGAACGGGGCGGTTGCTTAGATTCTAGCTTCACGCCTCTTCTCGCTATCGTTTGACCCCTATTCGTCAGAAGCCGATTATTCCGCCCAGGTTTCGCAGGAAGCGTAAGAACACAGTCGTCCTGGGATTCGTCTTCACTATTGTTCCCTCAGCTAATACCGAGATGCTGATATTCTCCATCTGTCTGGCCGCATCGATTCCTTGGCTGGAAACGCGAATTTCAATCAGGCGGTTCGGCTGCAGGTCCCGTACCTCAATCTGCAACGTATCGCCGAGATGTTGATTCTGAATCCTGGGTAGGATCGCCTCTCTGTTAGTGGCAACTATATCCAGTGAGTTCCAGCTCAGCCGATGATTCTCTGGTACGGAAGTTAACTCGATGGAGATCAATTCTTGATGACTACTGCCCGTGTTGCCGAGCGAAATATTGTAGGTAGAAGTGCAGCGAGAAAGCTCGGACTCTTCATCGATATAGAAATCTTCACAGGTCGAAACGCCGGCGCTGGCCGCCAGAGAGATTTCATCTTTGGCGGCAAAGATAACCTTAAATAGCACCGGGAACAGAACCAACAAAAGGATCGTGCCGAGTGTCAGCCCTAATGCTTTATTATGGGAGTGATGGAAAAGAGCCATCTCTACGCGGCTAGCTTAGACCGAGGCAGGAAGAAAGCAGGAGAAAACTATCAGGCACACTAATTCTCCTGCCTGTTCTCGAGTCGATAATTTCTATAGCTCCTTTATAGCGACCTTACGAAATCGCAGCGCGCCGCGGCCCCACTGCAAGGCTATCGGTCCGCTCGCAAGTAGATTGTCGCGCACATCAACTGTCCTGACGTTGTTGAGTTCAACTACGAGATGGTCGCCGTCCAGGGTAATGACGAAGACATTCCATTTATTGCCTGCCGTGGGTCTCGGCTCGTCAATCGCGGCAATATGTACGATGGCGCCGGTGCCGAACGAGGGGTCTGGTCGTTGGTCGAAAACATTGGCTTCATAACAGGTTCTATCTGTAATTCTGTTCGCGTCTTCGCAGCGCATATAGATACCGCTGTTCGCGTCATCACTCGCCCAAAATTCGACCCGTAGCGAGAAGTCACTGTAATCCTGCTTGCTGACTAACCATGAGGCGCCGCTGCCCTGTGTTGCCTGTATCGCGTTGTGTTCGGCAGACCAATTCGCGTCACCGACGATGTTAAAGTTTTCCATGCCCTCGGTGCCATCGATAAGTGTGACCCAACCGTCCTCTGCAGAAAATGCAGAAGGAATTACCAGGGAGAGTGCTATTCCAGCTAGAAGAGGTAGTACATGTGTTGATAGGTTCTTAATAGAGCGCATGTTGATTGATTCCTGAGTTGAATGATATCGGAGACTTCTGCAGTATTCCCGCCAGAAGCAATGAGCCTGGATAACTCTATCATTTGCTAGCGGAGCGCGGAACAGTAATGTCGGTGCGGCGGCTTTCGGCCACTGCACCGACAAGTAAAGTCTATGCAGGCACGATCAATTTTCGATACAGATGCCAGGTTGAGTGGCCCAAAACGGGCAGCGCAACCGCCAGCCCGATTAGAAACACGGCAGCACCCACAGCCATAAATGCGACGACCATCAAGCCCCAAATTGTTAGCACGAAAGTATTCGACATGAATGCACGGATCGACACGCTAACGGCCGTGAATGACGTCACCGGTTTGTCTAATACGAGGGGAAAGGCGACTATAGACAGCGCCATAGCGGTGAAGGCGAATAGAAGGCCGACAAAATTGCCGTAGGCGATGAGCGCTCCCCCGTGCCGGGTATTGAATAGCTGGTTAATAAAATCCGCCATGGAAACCGGCATGGTCGATTCGAACAGGCTAAAAAATATTAACTCGGCCATAAACAGCCATGCCAGGTACAGTGTAGCCATCATGATTGTAAGGGCCAGGATAGGCGCGAAAGATGAAGTGTGAATAAAATTGAACGCGGCGCGCCAGCGCATTTTCTGTCCCTGTTCTCGCCGCCGGCTCATCTCGAAGAAGGCAATGGCGATAATCGGTCCTATTAGCGTAAATCCCGCAACCATCGGAAAAGCGAAATAACGCAGGTCTTGACCGAAGGCAAACAGAGTAAAGACGAGGGCAAATAGCGAATAGAACAGAACGAGCAGAGGGATGGAGCTAGGCTTGGCACCGTAGTCGGCATACCCTTCCTTTAGAGATTGAGTGAGGTCTTTCAAGGTAATCTGTCTGACTTCAAAGTGACTTGAGCTAAGACAGATATCTTCGAATGTCGTTTCTTCACTGCGATGAGTTAATTCAACCATGGTGATACAGTCTCCTTAATAGAATGCTGTAGCAGCGTGGAATAACCGATCCAGTAGTCCCCGCTGCCGCAGAGCGCACTTAGAAAAAAGCATATCCGTAGCGACAGTCTACTCCCCTGATGTTTGCGATATCAAGTGGAAGTCTGTTCCCTGGATGTTGAAAAGCAGCAATCTATCGTTGTTGAACGCAGTATCTGCGCCGCGTTCGCAGCCTGATTATGAAACGAAATTGAGGTATTCCGCAGCGCGGCGCGCTGTCGGATGCCTACTCGGATAGCACCTTTATGCAGGTATCGAGGGAGGCTTCCACCTCGGCAAACGCTGCCTGATCGTTAGCGGAGAAGCGTTGCAGCTTGTAGCTGTGAAGGAAGTCTCTAGCGGCAGCTACCTGGACCCCTGACCACTCATCTGGCAGGTTCTCTGCGTATGTGCTGGCGGTCCATGAATCGTTCGTAGGCAACTTTGCCGAGCTTAGGAAACGTTGCCATATCTTCTGCCATCGCAGCGCACGCGAATCGAGAAGGCCCCGTCGACCGCGAATGCGACGATATTCTCGCACGAACAGAAAGACAAGAATCAACACACCGCCGTAGCGCACGAGATTTGCTGTGAGTTCATCCGCGAGCACGGCATCGATTAGTTTCTGCCACTGTCCCGCGGCGCGGTGATAGAACACGCTGAGCAAGCTGGATTCGTAGCCACCGAAGAAGCTCTCTATACTAGGAGGCGTCGGATCGATCGTGTGCCAGTAGCCTTCGCTATCCTGCCATTCTACCCAACTGTGAGCGTCTCGCTCTCGCACTAACCACATCTCATCGCCGAGTTGCTCGTGGATAACATAGCCTCCCACGATCCTTGCAGGGATATTGTTCGCCCTCAGCGCCAGGGTAGCTCCGGTTGCGAACCAAAAACAATAGGCGGCTCGTTCATTGATGAAGAAATCATGAAATGGTCGTTCGGGCTCGAAGTCCGTCTGCAAGGAGTAGCTGCGGGTGACGAAATGGTTAACCATATTAAAGGCTGTCTCTTCGTTATCCAATCCAGAAAAGTCTTCACTCCTGCTTTGTAATTCCGCATCCCAGAAAGTAGGAAGCTGGAGATTGACTGCCTGGAATTCGTCTGGCGCCGACGCGCTACCAGTCTCGAACTGCCAGCGCCTATCGGTGCCGCGGTTATAGACAGGGGACCACACATCGGCGGCATTGCGAGTGAGCGCTTCGAAGCGTCCGATCAAATGATTCGTATTAGGACTCATGAATACGAAGTTAGTGCTGGTAAGACTCTGTATGTCTACGCGTTGTGCCGGTATTTCGTTAGCGGAAAACTGATGGTTGTTCATCGAATAGCGAAGTTGGCCGTCGGGCTCTATGCCTGCATCTAACAAATTGAGTGCCGACAGAGGGCGCTCCACGGGTTGCCAGACGAGTTCGTCATCCAGGATGACGAGACGGTTTCCCGCGAGATACTGATTGGGTCTACTGGCGCTTGTCGCGCGCATGACAGCGCGATTGGAAGGCTGGAGGAATGCGGAGGCACGAAGCTGTTGTCGTGGAGAAAATCCTGTCGGTGTAAAACTGTTGCCACTTGGAAACATATCTCCCAATGCCGAGATAACGGGCCCTTGTCCAACGCCTAGTAGCAGCCCAAGTACTGGC
>CAXBLN010000190.1:0-7054 GCA_963976555.1 uncultured Gammaproteobacteria bacterium | reverse complement strand
AACCTAAGCCCTCTCCAAACTTGGTAGTCCATAAATCTTGATAGGCTTCGTCAGTGGCTTGCTGATGTGGTTGCTAAACAACTGGTTTTCAGGCGCAGAGAATGCCGATGTCGGTGGCTTCGCGCAGCAATGGTATGAGCTGTGTCAGTATCTCGGAGAATGGCGCGATCCATCGTTCCTAACGCTGTTGCTGCCACTGTTCACAATACCGCTGATAACCCTCCTGTTTCCCGACGAGAAGGACGACGAAGAAATGTCGAACATCTTCTACAAGAATCTGGGCAGAATTCAGCGCAATTTTACCTGGGCATAAACACGCTGGTATTTAATATGTAGGAGGCGAGGGCCGATTTGTTCGGCTCTCGCCTAATCACTTCTGCTCTTTATCTCTGCAATTCGCCGTTGGCCTGAATCAAAAAGGGGCCGGGTGTCTCATAACTCTTCTCGAGCAGGCTGCAAAGCTCCTCTGCGGTGTCTGCCGTAGCGCCAGGTACGCCAAAGCTCTTCGCCATGTCTACCCAGCTGATCTCGGGATTGCCGATATCGAACAGGCTCGCCGCGATGTCGCCAACCTCGGTGACTCCCAGGCGCGCATACTCAACATTCAGAATATTGTATGAGCGGTTTGCGAAGATTACGGTCGTGACGTTCAGGCCTTCACGCGCCTGAGTCCAGAAGCTTTGATTGGTGTAGGCTGCGCCACCGTCGCCGAGCATGGCGAGAACCTGTCGGTCGGGACAGGCCAGTGCGGCTCCGGTGGCGCAGGGGCCACCCTGTCCTATTGCGCCGCCGGTAAGGCTTAGCCATGTATTCGGTGCAGAGTTTTGACAGTAGGGGTAGGCTGCATTACCGCCGCCGGAATCCGTCGCGACGATTACATCATCGGGCATAGTGGCCGCGACAGACTGGATGATAGATTTCGTGTCCAGTTCGCCATTAGGCTTGCCTATTTCTACCTTCTCGAAATTGGTGACTGCTTCGCTCTGCGCGCCGAGACGCTCGGCTAAGCGCTGCAAGGCATCGATGGAATCTTCTTCTATATGACTCAGGCGACTGACTTTACAGCCTTTTGGTATTAACTGACCCGGTACTCCTTGATAGGCAAAGAAGCTGGCGGGTATCTGGCCGCCGACAATGATCAAATTATCGACACCAGCCAGAGTCTTTAGTATTTGCTCAGGGAAGTAGGGTAGTCGTTCGACAGCAATCGAACCCGGGCCGCCATCTACGCGTCCTGGGAAGGTGCCCGTCATTAGGCGGCAGCCAGTTTTGCTGGCAAGCTTGCTCGCAGCAGCCAGAGCGGCGGGGTCGGTTGCATGATGCTCCAGAAGCAGCATGTTGTTGCCGCCTTTCTCCAGTAGTGGCGCGATCCTCTCTATAGCCTGCTCGTCTACTTTGCTACGTTGCGGTAAGGCATTCGGCATCACCGGTCCTGTGCTCTCTCCCCACGCGGCATCCGCCCCCATGATAAGTGTGGCGATTTGCCCGGTGGAGCCGGCGCTCTGACGCAGGCTGGCGGTATAGGCATCGGCGCCGTCCTGCGCGAGGGTTTCGTTGGTGCTGCAGGACTTGATCCAGCAAGAGAAATTTCGTGCAAGTGTATCGATATCAGAGGTGAGTGGCGCATCGAAGCCAATGTGGTAGTTCGGGTGATTGCCGATAATGTTGATCATGGGCGAGTTTGCCCTGCGTGCGTTATGCAGATTTGCGATACCGTTGGCCAGGCCTGGGCCCAGATGCAGCAAGGTGGCTGCGGGTTTCCCCGTCATGCGCGCGTAGCCATCGGCGGCGCCAGTGCTTACGCCTTCGAAGAGTGCGAGCACTGACTTCATCTGCGGGACGCTATCCAGCGCTTGAACGAGATGCATCTCTGAGGTGCCGGGATTTGCAATGCAGAGCTCGACTCCGCAGTCTGCCAATGTTTCGATTAACGCGGTTGCACCGTTCATGGGTTGACTCTCCTTCGGTTAGCAAGCTAGCGAGATATTGCTAGCGGAAAAGCTGACTATCTTAGCATCATAGCTACACAGCAAGCATCAGAGGAGTTGTGAATTGGCTATCAGCACCGAGCAGCTCCAATACGTCTCACAAATCGTCGCTCTGTTGTGGAGCATCCCCCGGTCGAATCGAAGCCCATGTTCGGCGACTTCGGTCAGAGCAAAGCGCAAGAGTTATTTGCCCGCTGTATTTCGTCAGTGTGTCGCGTAGCGTAAGCTAGTCTAAGTAATAGCTGCGCCGGAGCAATTGATTTAGACTTAGGGGTATTGAATTTCTGTAGCTTGGTAGAAAAGGGGAAATACCATGACAGCTCGACTTCTCAGGTTTAGTGTAGCGATAGCCGCCATAATGACTTTTTCTGGGACATCGCTCCTGGCGCAGGAGAGCGACTACGTCGTTCCTAGAACTCAATATGGCCAGCCCGATCTCGGCGGAGTATGGAATTTCAGTTCCTTCGTGCCTATGCAGCGCCCCGCACGATTCGCAGATAAGGAGTTTCTGACTCCGGAAGATATTGCAGCTATAGCCAATCAGACCGAAGCGGGTCTGCAGGCCTTGAATGAAATTGGCGTCGGCGGCTACAACACATTCTGGGTAGAGAACGCCGGCAGGGGCGACAATACTCGGACATCTCTCATAACTTACCCTAGAAACGGACGTCTACCTGAAGTTGTCGAGGGTGTGCCGGTCCAGATCGGAGGACTCGGTCCTGATGAGCCAGGTACTCGACCCGTGCGTATGGCAGTCGGTGGAATTGCTAAAGATGGGCCGGAAGACAGAGGCACATCAGAGCGCTGTATAGTCGGATTCAATGCGGGCCCACCGTTCACTCCCAACCTCTATAACAACAATGTTCAGATAGTGCAGGGTAGGGATCACGTGGTGATAATGACTGAAATGATCCACGATGCGCGCATCGTACCTCTAGACGACCGGGATCATATCGACGATACCATTCGGCAATGGTCGGGAGATTCTCGAGGCCACTGGGAGGGTGATACATTGGTCGTCGAAACGCGGAACTTTAATGATCTGACGCAGAGTTTCAGTGTTTTCGGCAGTGCCCTTAATAAAGTGTTGACCGAGAAGTTTACGCGAATCGATGAGTTCACAGTGAACTATGAGTTTACGGTCGATGACCCGAGTACATTTACGGATAAAATTACGGTCTTGCTACCGATGGCTAAGGTAGATGGGCTGATGTACGAGTATGCCTGTCATGAGGGTAACTACGGCATGGTGAACATACTGCGCGGTGAGCGCATGGAAGAGCAGCGCGCCACAGAGGGCGGTCGGTAGCAACGAATCGAGACCTAGCACTGTTCACTATCAGTGCTACTCAGCGCACTTCACTCTATGACTCTTCAGGACTCTTCAGGACTCTTCGGGATCTAGCGAAATCATATGGGATTTGGCATAGCGATCGCCCAGCACTTTGTTTCCTCCGAAGAGTTTCCCTACCTTCGAGAGATGTTCGGCAGGAATAGACAAGCTGCTGGCCTTCGCATTTTCCTCAACAAATTTCACATGCTTTGTGCCTGGAATAGGTACGAAGTTTTTGTCCTGGGCGAGCACCCATGCCAACGCCAGCTGTGCCATGGTGCAGGCGTTTTCCTTGGCGATCGTACGCAGCTCTCTTAATAACTTTAGATTGTGATCGAAGTTCTGGCCGATGAATCTGGGCATGGTCTGACGCATATCGTTGTCTTCCAGCTCTGACATGTCAGTCACGGTGCCGGTTAAAAACGCTCGACCCAGGGGGCTAAAGGGTACGAACCCGATGCCAAGCTCCCTGCAACAATCGAACACCTTGTTCTCGGGGTCTCGTGACCACAGGGAATATTCGGACTGTACGGCACAGATGGGGTGCTCGCTGTGTGCCCTTCTTATTGTGGTGGATGAGCACTCGGAGAGACCGATATAGCGAATCTTGCCGGCGCTGACGAAGTCGGCGAGCGCGCCGACACTCTCTTCGATGGGGACATTGAAATCGCGGCGATGCAGGTAGTAGAGATCGATCACGTCAGTTTTCAGGCGGCGCAGGCTTTCCTCACAGGTCTTCTTTATATTCGCTGGAGTACAATCGACTGCGCGCTTGCCCTGGCGATTCACGATGCCGCACTTGCTGGCAAGAATGAATTCGTTGCGGCGCGCGGCCAGAACCTCGCCGATGAGCGTCTCGTTGTGGCCTAGTCCATACAGGCTGGCCGTATCAAGAAAGGTGTAGCCGACATCTAGCGCTCTATGCAGGGCGCGTTCTGAATCCTTTCGATTCGCTTCCCCATAGGATTGAGACATGCTCATGCAGCCTAATCCGATGGCCGATACTTTTAGTTGCCCGAGTTGACGTGACTCCATAAGCCTTGCTATTAGCCCCTGTTGCGCTTTGAGATTGCTGGGGATACTAGCATGGATCAAGGCGTCTATAGCCGCGAAGACGAAACTGAATGTTCATTCAGATTCTGTTCAGTCTGGAACCCTTACTCTTAGACCGTTCGCGGAAAAGCGCTAGCGGCAGGCAAGCCTTACGAAACCCAATCAATTTAGCCTGTTTGCTGGTAGCAATGTCTGCCGCAAATCCTCACTCAACTAATGGCGGTTAGAGAGTGAGGATTTTTTATTGCCTTCGATTCCTGTGCCCAATCTACGGCACGTTTGCCGCGCCTGTCGTATCAATCGATCTGTTTGTTTGATCGACAGTAAATCTTTGATAAGATTGCAAAATTACCGCAATCTCAATGACAAGACAGTGGCTCTCAAAGTCCGGATGATTTCACCTTCTCAAGCACAGCGATTTTCGCCTAATTGGCGAATGCTGCATAGCTTTGCCCCCATTCTGTTGCTTCTCAGCCTCATGCTGCTACCCCTGAATCGTGCTTTCTCGCAGCAGACTCTGGGAGTGCCGGAGCAGTATGCCCTACCCGTTGATATGAATGGCGTGCACTTCTATCTTCTAACCGTCGATGTTGGAGATAAGGTGTGGGATAACTTCGGTCATACGATGCTGCGGATGTTCGACGAGAACACGAATACTGACATGGTATTTAACTGGGGCGTCTTTCGCATAAACGGCGGGCCGGTCGCATTTTCCTATAATTTCTTCAAGGGAATAATGAATTACGAGTTGGGAACCCAGTCGCCCAGTCAGGAGTTCGCCATGTATCGCTCTCAGGAGCGCAGCGTCTGGCAGGATAAGATCAACCTTACCAATCCGCAGAAAGAGATTCTCTATCGCAGGCTGCTGTGGAATCTGGAGCCAGAGAATACGGTATATCCCTACCACTATTTTTTCGATAATTGCACGACCCGGGTGCGTGACTATCTCGATGAGGCCCTTTCCGGTCGTGTCGCCAGTCTGAATTCCGGCACAACTGACAGTACGTTCCGCGATCAGGTGCAAGGACACTACGAATCGGTAGCGTTGATCGGTTTCTCACTTGATGTACTGATGAACAGCAATATCGATAGGCCCATGAGTGAATGGGAGGAGATGTTTCTGCCACTGAAGCTGAGAGAGAGTCTGAAATCGATCGAGTCCGACGTGGCCGAGAACGGCGTACGCAATATGCTTCTTTCGGACCCGCAGCAGATCATGTCTTTTCCGGCACCGACGGTCCAGACGAGCCCTTACCGGATAGCGTCGATAATTCTATTGGCACCGATTCTCTTTTTATTGCTGATGTTAAAGAAAATTCCCATGTCGTATTTCGCAACACATTCGCGTATAGGGTTAAAATTGGCCGGTTTGAATTTTCGCATACTAGGTGTGTTAGGTATTTTGACTGCATTATTCAGCGGCATCTATGGCACGCTGATGCTGGGTAGTTGGTTCGTGTCCGATCATCTGGATCTGCATCATAATATTAACCTGCTGCTGTTCTGGCCTACAGATCTTCTTGGACTGTTGGTCGCTTTACGCTGGCTTATTCTCTGCAAGCCCTGGCCAATGACTCACAATACGACACCGTTCCTTAACTACTACATGATGGCGCATCTGCTCGGTATGCTTGTCTATGTGTCAGTCACCTTCTTGCAACTCGTCGATCAGTCTACGATGAACATAGCGCTGTATGTGTTGCCAGGGTTCGCTCTGTTCACAGGGCTTATCTGGCTCGTGGGATTTGAGCCGGCGAAACCGAAGAACGTGTTCTTTTAGATAGTCGAATCCCGCCTACAGGATTGAATATTGCCATGACCAAACTAATTAGCTCAGTAGCTGAGCGTGCCGAGGAGTTACACCCGATGGCAGCCAAGGTCGCCTATGCGGCGCAAAGGCAGAAGCCGCTATCCGAATGTACACCCGTCGAAGCGCGGGAGATGCGGGAGTCCCTGGGCAATCCGTTCTCCCCGGAGGCCTGCGATATGGCTAGCGTTAGCGACCACTGGCTGGCTAGCAGTGGAGGGCGGCTGCGAGTCAGGCGTTATCAACCTCTGGCGCTAGAGACAGGGATGCAGCCGGCTCTGTTGTTTTTTCATGGCGGCGGTCATGTGCTGGGCACGCTCGACGGTTACGACACTGTGGCGCAGCAGTTGGCCCGATTAGGAAACTGTCTGGTGTTCTCAGTAGAGTATCGATTAGCGCCGGAGACAAAATCGGCGGGCATCTATCAGGATGGTTTAGACGCCTACCAGTGGTTGTTAAACGACGCAGTTGAGTTAGGCGTCGATGCCAGTCGTATCGCTATTGGCGGCGATAGTGCCGGGGGTAACATCGCCATCGCAGTGACCCTGCAATGCAAGCAGCAGAATATTGTACAGCCAATCTATCAGGTTCTTATCTACCCCGCTGTCGATTATCGACTGGATCATCCCTCAATCGATGAATTCGCCGATGGCTATTTCCTCACCAAGGCGAACAAGGAGTGGTTTCGCGGTCATTTCCTGGAGTCTGAAGAGAGAGCCAGCGATCCGCTGGTGTCGTCACTCTTGGCCGACCTTAGCGGATTGCCTGCGGCGTTGCTCATCACCGCAGGCTTCGATCCGCTGCGCGACGAGGGCGAAGCTCTCGGTAAGCGCCTGCTAGATCAGGGAGTGCGAGTAGAGCACCTGTGCTACA
>CAXBLN010000189.1:0-7118 GCA_963976555.1 uncultured Gammaproteobacteria bacterium | reverse complement strand
TGGGGGGTTTTCTGGTCGATTGGCTAGATGCTGCGTCGAATGACTCCTACGCTGATACCCTCGATAGCGAAATCGCTAGTTCTTAAATCCACCTCGATGGGCTCAAAGTCGCTATTTTCAGGCATCAGACTTAGTTTGTATTTGCTGCGCCCCTTCTCGAGCCGCTTTACCGTCACCTCATCGTCAATCCTGGCCACAACGATATCTCCATTGCTGGCCTGATCTGTCTTGTGAACCACCAATAGGTCGTCTTCGAAGATGCCGATGTCTATCATGCTCGTGCCCTTAACGGTGAGCAGATAGTCGGCCTTCCGAGAAAACATGTCGATGGGGATGTCGCAGTAGTCGGAGATGGATTCCTGCGCGAGTATAGGGCTACCGGCGGCAACCTGGCCGATGATGGGGAGGCCAAGCTGCTCGTTGATAGGTAATTTAATGCCTCTGGAAGTGCCGGGTAGTACTTCTATCGCACCCTTTCTGGCAAGTGCTCGCAGATGTTCTTCCGCTGCGTTGGGCGATTTGAAGCCCATCTTGCTTGCGATCTCGGAGCGTGTAGGCGGATAGCCAGTCTCTTGCATGTAGTCTTTAACGTAGGCGAGGATTTCTTCTTGCCGGGCTGTGAGCTTAAGCATGGTGATGTCCTTGACGGAAATAATTACTGTAATTATATACAGTTATCCGACAAAGACAATAAAACTTTAGAGATGCATTCCAATTAAATCAGTGACTTGTGGATTTCAAACAATCTGGAAATCGTCACCCAGATCAAAGGAGTCCGGCTCTACATCGAACAAGGCACCAGAGAAGTTCTCAGGCACGAAGACTTGATCTGAGTAGGCTTGGTCTTCGCTATTTAATTCGTAGGGGCTGCGCCAATCCTCAGGGGCTTCCGCTTTACAAATATAAAGATGTTGCCAGCTGCTGATGTCGTACTCGCCTAATTCTCCATCGAGTAGCTGATACTCGATTGTCTGACTCACTTCGTCGACGGCGACAACTTCGAACAGGCTGCCACTGACTACGTCTTGGTACCAAGCGGAAACTTCGGGCTGAATCTTATTCATCGCCTTCTCTCCAGGGCTTACAGTTTAATCGAATGAACTCCTTGTAGTGTTTTGGGAAGTGCTAAAGATTGAAGCAGCGCTTCCGTTAACCGCCACTATAGTAAGTTTTAGCCGAAGATTGGAAGCGAAATTTGCCGGTTCGGGCGTGGGTCATTACGTTTCAAATGAATTGAAATTGCTAAGCACCTGACTCGATTGATAAACCTACTTTGCTAGCTATCCACATATTTGTGATAATCGCCGATCCCAAACCGAGTGATTCCCATGCAGCATACGAATATCGAAACCGGCGTGATCATGCTTGACCTGAAGGGTCTGACTATCGAGCCTGATGAGCGAGAATTGCTTATGCATTCGCAGGTGGGCGGAATAATCCTATTTAGTCGAAACTATGCATCGCCACAACAACTCGGCGACCTGGTCGCCGCAATAAAACAGTGCAACGACCACCTCCTGGTTGCGGTGGATCAAGAGGGCGGACGTGTCCAGCGCTTTCGGGATCACTTTCTGACCCTGCCGCCACTGCGCTCTATTGGAATAGAGTACGAAAAGGACAAAGCGGTATTGCTGCGGCCAAGCTCTGTGCCTGGGCAATGGCGGCCGAGCTTATGCAATACGGCATTGATATCAGCTTCGCACCGGTTCTGGATCTGTATGATACGAACAGTCCCGTAATCAAGGAGAGGGCGTTCGCGGGGCAGGGAGGGATTGTTGCGAATCTTGGCGCGGCGTATATAGAAGGCATGCACGAGGCGGGCATGGCGGCTACCGGGAAGCACTTTCCAGGTCATGGAAAAGTATTGTCAGATTCACATACCGAGCTGCCGATGGATAATCGCAGTCTGCAAGAGATACGCAAGCAAGACCTGATCCCTTTTACGAGTTGTATCCAGAAACTGGACGCGATCATGCCAGCGCACATCGTCTATCCCCAGGTCGATCAACACTGTGCTGGTTTCTCCCGAGTCTGGATACAGACTCTGTTGCGGCAGGAGTTAGGATTTGATGGAGTGGTTTTTAGTGACGACCTCTCGATGAGCGCAGCGCATAGCGCGGGTACTGTCAGTGAGCGCGCGGACATGGCATTGGCCGCCGGTTGCGATATGGTGTTGGTGTGTAATGAACCGCAGCAGGCGGCAGAACTAGTCGACTATTTGCATAACAAAGAACAGGCGGGAAGCAACAGAATAGGATGCATGTTGGCTAAGAATGCCAGTAGGCATGCTGGGCTGTATGAGAGCGATATGTGGCTCGAAGCAAAAGAACTCATTGCCAGGCTTTCACTCTAGGAAACTGCCTAGGCTTGGCGGCCAGGTGTATGAATAACTCGGAGATATAACAAGTGGTAGATCGATTATTGTCGTTGGAGATTTTTACAGCGCTGGGCGAATGGGCGTGGGCTGTGGAGTTATTCGCCGTTGTCACAATTACTGTGATTGGCCGAGCTGTCGCCATGCATTTACTTAAGGTAGTAGGGAAGCATTTTGAACAGACTAGTAATGCCTGGGACGATGCTTTGTTCGATGCGGCTCGCGTACCTCTGAGCTGGTTTATTCTAATCATGGGCCTGCTTTGGGCAATAGACGTAAGCGACGGATACCTGGAGACCGAGCTATTCTCATCTGACAACATAGGCCTATTCAGGCAGATTACTGTAATCATTCTGATCGCGATGTTTCTGGTGCGCTTTATCAGTCGCGCCGAACAGAATCTGCTTGAAAGCCAACAGATTGAAGCGGATGCCTTGGGTACGACTCTGGATCCGACCACAGTCAACGCGCTCGCGAAATTGCTGCGTCTATCGACATTCATCTCTGCGGTTTTGATTGCCATGCCGACGCTGGGCATCGAAATATCCGCGCTGTTAGCCTTTGGCGGGGTCGGTGGCATAGCGGTCGGTTTCGCTGCAAAAGATCTGCTCGCAAACTTTTTCGGTGGTCTGATGATTTACCTCGACAGGCCCTTCGCTCTAGGTGACTGGATACGATCGCCGGACCGCGAGATCGAAGGCACGGTAGAAAAAATCGGTTGGCGGTTAACCATCGTGCGTACCTTTGATAAGCGTCCTCTGTATGTCCCGAATTCGGTGTTCAATACGCTTGCCTTAGAAAACCCGTCGCGTATGTCGAATCGTCGTATCAAGGAGACAATTGGCATTCGCTACAAGGACTCGGAAAAGATGGCAGTGATCGTGAAAGACGTGAAGGAGATGCTTCAAAATCATGATGACATAGATACGGATCAGACTCTTATAGTAAATTTCCTGAGCTATGCATCCTCATCGCTGGAATTTTTTATCTACACGTTTACCAAGACAACAAATTGGATAGAGTTTCATGAAATAAAACAGAATGTACTGCTGAAAATAGTAGAAATCGTGCATTCACATGGAGCAGATTTTGCTTTTCCGACGACGACGCTAGATGGCATAGACCGATTGCTAGAGAAAGGCGAAATACAGGAAGAGCCCTAGGGAATGACGCCGGAAAAAATCAAGGAAGTCCAAGCTCGCTCTACCTGCCTGCATGACGCAGAGGAAGTTGAACTGGCGCTAGATAAAATGGCCGCTGAAATATCCGCCGAGTTGGCGCATAAGAATCCGCTGCTGATTTGCATAATGCATGGAGGCCTGATCACCAGCGGTAAGTTGGCGACGCGTCTGCGCTTTCCTTTACAGATGGACTATCTGCACGCGACGCGTTATCGCGGCGCGACCAGCGGCAAAGACTTGCAGTGGAAGGCGTTTCCCCTCGAGTCACTTCGGGGGCGAACAGTGTTATTGGTCGACGATATCCTCGATGTCGGGACTACTCTGAAGCTCATCATAGATTACTGTAAAGAGCAGGGCAGCGAGGCCGTGTATACTGCCGTTCTCCTGGATAAGCAGCACGATCGCAAGGAAGCTGAAATCAAGGCAGACTTCGTTGGGCTAGAAGTCGCCGATCACTACCTCTACGGATACGGGATGGACTATAAGGGCTATTTACGCAATGCCGACGGCATCTTTGCGATAGCACAGCAGGATATGTAGCAGAGCGTGAAAACTAGTTACTCTCGACCAGTCGCCCAATGCTGGTAAAGAGCAGGGCAGACTTTATGCCTCGATTCGCTTCCTTGGCAAACAGGCTTCTGTATCTGCTTAGTTGCTCTGCATACAGCGTAAGCTGCTCTTCAATAAATGTTTCCATAGATTGATCTGCGAGTGGGGCTGATGATTTATAGTCTATTATCCAGCGGATGCCCTCTTTGTCGATGAAAGTGCGATCCACAATATGGGTGTGCACGAAGCCGTTGCTATGGTTCTGTAGCGCGAGTTCAGCCGCACTCTGTTCATGATCGTTGTCGAATACCCAGCGAAGCTCTTCGCTCTCCAGCGTGTTCTTCAGCGACAGTTCTATCTTAGTGAGAGCAGACGAGATTTCACCAGGCTCGAAGCTGAATAGCTGTAGCCGTCTATTCCAGTATTTTCTTAGCCCTGCAATGTTGTCCGAATTCATCAGTCGATTGTTAGTTAAATAATTCTGGAGTGATTCGTGTACGAGCTTGCCAATCTCGACCTGTAGCTGATTCTCAGCCGCCAGATCTTGTAATTCGATAATGGCTTCATCTTCCTGGGTATCATCAGTTTCGTCGACCAGGACGGCGGACTGGTAGTGCTGGCTGGGAAGGCGAGAGAGCGAAGGCGCTAGCTTTAATGGGTCAGATTGCGCGATCGCCATGCCGAAGGATTGAATCGGGATAGTTGTTACATCACTCATATATCGCGAATTTTTCTGCAGGCTTTCCCAAATGGTGGCAAGCAGGGAGCGAGAGCTTGGCGGAGTGATTTCTCCTTCCTTGTCCGCAAGTGTGGCAGACAGGTAGACTGATTTCATTGCTCGCGTGATGCCGATATACAGCAGACGTGTACTCTCCAGCTGAGACTTCTGCGCCTTCTCGAATCGAAGCAGGTTGTACAGGCTATTGTCTTCGCTGCCAGTGGCCGAGAGCGTGGCCAAAAACAGCTTATTCTGTCCATCAGCACTCAAGCGCTGATGCCACAGCAGTAGAGATTTCTCGTCGGCACGACTAGTGCGTGCCAATCCAGGAAGAAACACGTGGTCGAATTCCAGTCCCTTGGATTTATGAATGGTCATGATCTGGACTGGATTGTTCTCGACGCGAGCAGGCGAGGAGACGAAACTCTTTGTTACTGCAGTCTCAAAGTCGGAGAAGTTCTCGAGCCCGCCGGCGACCTCCGAGTTCAGCAGGATCTCGTAGAATCTCTCCACGCTTTCACGCTCGGCTGAGGTTCGGATAATGCTCTCTCCGCCTAGTTCAGCGAAGGTAGTGCGGACTACGCGGCTTATCCTGCTGTGTTGCTTAGCCATCAATGCGCCGCTGAGAATCGCTGTGACCCTGTTGACTCTGAGTAGTCCGTCAGCACTGAGCGGTGTATTTTCCTTGCTTTCGGCAATTTGTCGCAGGCTTTCGAATACGCTGAGGTTGTTATTCCAGTTTGCGATCACATGTAAGTCTTGCAATGAAATTCCGCACCACGGCGCACGAAGAATCGCGAGCCAGGATAGACGACTCGCCTCGTTACATATGGAACTTGTTAGACTAATAAGATCCGTAATTATTGATAGGGCATCGAGCTTATCAATTTCCGTGGCGAGCCAGGGCACTTCCGCCTCTCGTAGAGCGGGAAGTATGTATTCTAAATGAGGCCGGCTGCGCACGAGGATTGCGATCTTGCGCTCGGGATGATGCTTGCGGAGCCGAGTGATTTCCTCGGCAATATAGGAAGCCTCTTCGGCATGGGCCTCCATCTTGCTCTCTTGGGTGAATTGATAGAAGCGACTAGTAATGGCTGGTTGGATATCAAGTGGGTGTACGGCGTGGGAATGCGAATAGCTTACAGCGCCGCGTGAGATATCATTCTGTACAGGAAAGGCCCCAGCAAATATTGCGTTCACCCATTCCACGACGCCCGTGTCGGATCTAAAATTAGCTAACAGATCTATTGGCGTCATGGAGATGTGGCCGAGCCCGGATTCCCGCAGCTTGATAAAAAGACCTACGTTGGCATTGCGAAAACCGTAACAGGATTGCATGGCATCGCCTACCACGAAGAGCGTCCTACCGTCTTGCTGTTCCCACCCAGCGGTCAGTTTGCGCAGCAGATCTATCTGCGAAGATGATGTGTCTTGGAATTCGTCGACTAATATGTGCTTAATCTGATAGTCGAGGCTAAGTGCCAGGTCGGTAGGGTTATCCTCGCTGCCGAGGGCGCGCAGCGCTGCGAGACTAACCTGAGGATAGTCCACCTTATTCTTCTGCGTAAAAGCTACTTCCAGTTGCGCCATCAATGTTGGCAGGATGGCCGTCAGGGTATTCAGAAACTCCCAGGAGTCGACATCGTCATCTGGCATCGGCAGTCTGCGCAGATAGTCCAGCGCTTGCAGGAGTCCGTCTGAATCTGCCATCGACTTCAATAACTCTGACATCGCCTGTTTCTTTTCGCTCAATAGTTGTTTCTGATCTTTGTTGCTCGAAGGCGCCGGAAAGCCTGACTTTTTATCTACCTGCTTGCGGAATGCAATATTTTTTCTGTCTTTCGTTAACAGAAACTCGCTGAGAGCGACCCACGTATTCAGTCCAGAGGGATCGCTGTTGGGCAGACCGTCGAGGCCTGCAAGTAAGAGCAAATCTGAATCGCTGCCATCGATGCTGAGATTCTTCGTGGCGAATGCCAGCAGCGGCATTAACTCCATTATATGGGGCTGTAGTAGGGAGGCAGCCTCGTCTACTGATTCTTCTATTAGCTCCAGTAAATTTTCAGTAAGGTAGTCCATGGCCTGTTGCGGAGAACTAGCTACGCCGAGGATGTCGCCGATCCACTGTTCCCGCTGTTTTAGCAAGCTAGTGAGTAGCGTCTCCAGCTTTGTGGTGTCATTGTCGAAGTGGAGCATTAACTCTGCGATGGCGTCAGCAATAGGCAGTTCGGAATCTAGTAGTCCGAGACAGTTACGGATAGCAAGCTGATAACAGTCATCCACCTGCTCACTAATC
>CAXBLN010000188.1:0-7126 GCA_963976555.1 uncultured Gammaproteobacteria bacterium | reverse complement strand
CCTCTCCAGCTCCGCGCAATCGCTGCTCGCAGCAGTGAAGCATAACTCATAGTCGTCGCCGCCAAACAGCGCTGCACGCAATCTATTGACTGACGTCATGCAAGCCAGAGCCGGATCTGAATAGGGTATAGCATCCAGCGTAATCGATGCCCCCAGACCGCTACGATCCAGAATGTGCTGCAGATCGCCCTGCAGACCATCGGAAATATCGATACAGCTGGAGAAGAGATGGCCAGCATTTGCTGCCAGTTCGATCTGCGGCTGCGGCTTGTAATAGGCATCCCGAAAAAATATTCGGTAAGACTCGCTGGGCTCTATGACTCTCAGTGTAAACTCGCTTCCCAAGTGCGAGTCCAAACCGAGTGTCGGCAGAGCTATTGCCGCATCGCCTAATGTACCGCTGACATAGACTTTGTCTCCAAGCTGCGCAGTAGATCGGAGCAGCGCCCTTCCCTTATTCACAAGACCCTGCACCTGAATACTAATACTGAGGGGCCCGCTACTGGTATCGCCACCAACCAGAGGACAGGCGTATCGCTGCGCCAGTTGTTCGAATCCTGCGCTGAATTTTTCTAGCCAGGCCTCATCGCTATGGGGTAGAACTAATCCCAAGGTGAAGCAGTAGGGCTCGGCAGCCATCGCGGCCATATCACTCAGGTTTACTGCCAGTGCACGATGGGCTATCAGAGAAGGGTCGGCGTCTATGGGAAAATGTACGCCAGCGACCAACACGTCCATCGACATGGCTAGCTGCTTGTCAGGAGGAACTTCAATTAGTGCGGCATCGTCGCCGATGCCCAGTTCGATGCCGTCCCGCGCAAACGACAAGGACGTGGTTGCGAAATAGCGCCGGATGATCTCGAATTCTGCTTTGCTGCCTGGCTTTTTCATTACGTCCGCTACCGGAGGATTGCAACGCCCGCGAGATAGTGGCGCGCGTCTCGGATGCTTGTCACAGGCGATTACTTCTTCGCGGCCAACTCTACGGGACGGAGCGTCACCGCTAGTTTATCCAACACGCCATTGATGTACTTATGACCATCGGTGGCGCCGAAAGTCTTCGCTAGTTCCACACATTCGTTGATCACCACTTTATAGGGGATGTCTATGCGGTTCGCCAATTCGAATGTGCCGAGGTAGAGCAGCGCCCGCTCTACTGGATCGAGGGATTTGAGCTCACGATCAAGTAGGGGCGCGATCTGCTGATCTAACGCTTCTTGCTGCTTGGGAATTTCAAGAAAGACTTCAGAAAAATACTCCCAGTCGATCTTGCCGCCATTTTGCTCGTGAAATTGAGATTCGATCTCCAGAGGCTCGGACTTGCTGACATGCCATTGATAGAGTGCCTGCATGATAAGCGTGCGTGCCTTGCGTCGCTGCGCGAGGGAAACCTTGGGGTTCGCTCGCGGCTTGTTCTTGTCGGTAGTCGAGGACTTCTTTTCTGACTCGACCTTGGACTGTGTCACCTATCGCTCCAGCTGTCGTAAGAGGCTGACCATTTCTATTGCAGTAATAGCTGCCTCTGCGCCCTTGTTTCCAGCCTTCGTTCCAGCACGCTCTATCGCCTGCTCTATGCTATCTACGGTTAGGACACCGAAGGCGACGGGCTTATCGCTATCGAGGCTAACCTGACTGAGACCCTTTACGCATTCGCCGGCAACGTATTCGAAGTGGGGAGTGCCACCGCGAATAACAGCCCCCAAAGCTATCACGGCATCGCAGTCATCGCTTGCAATTACCTTCTTAACGGCAAGCGGCAGCTCGAACGCACCGGGCACCTTAACAACTAATATGTCTTTATCCATTACTCCGTGTTTTCGCAGGACATCGATCGCGCCCTCGAGCAGATGATCCACGATGAAGCTATTGAACCGCGCCACAGCGATAACATATCTTGCGGCTGCATTGTTATAGTTACCTTCTATTGTCTTTATAGTGCTCATCGTTCACCTACTTAATCTGGGTTGCATTTGTAAATTCATTTCCGTTCCTGCGCCCTGGGGGACAGCATGGCTGACCACTAATTCCCATCGCTCATTTCTCAAACTGCACGAACTCGACTACTTCCAAATCGAATCCCGAGATCGCATTGAACTTCGCGGGGAAGCTCAATAGACGCATCTTGCCAACTCCGAGATCTCTCAAAATCTGAGAACCGGTACCGATGGTTAGGTCGCTGCCACCGCGATTGGTCTGATAGGCTTCGGACTGCTCAGTCAACACGCTGGCAAGGTTTTGCTCCAGACTCTGACCGTAGTCTTCGCCGGATAATAACACAGCCACACCGTTGCCTTCCTCGGCGATCTTCTGCAGAGCATCGCTGAAGGACCAACTGGTGTGACTCGAATTATAAACATCACAGATATCGCGCACGGCATTTGGAATATGCACTCTCACCAAGAGTGGCTCGTCGGCTTTGATCTCACCCTGCGTGAAGGCAAGGTGCAGACTACCGCTGATGGAATCCTCGTAGGAGTGCACATCGAACTCTCCAAACTTGGTTTCCATCTTATTGCTAGAAACCCGAGTTACAGTGTGCTCATTGGCGATTCTATAGTGAATGAGGTCGACTATCGTGCCAATCTTGATATTGTGTTTCTCGGCAAACTGTTCGAGATCCGGGCGTCGCGCCATCGACCCATCCTCGTTCATGATCTCGACGATCGCTGCGGCGGGAGAATAGCCGGCCAGCCTGGCAAGGTCACAACCCGCCTCTGTATGACCCGCTCGACGCAACACGCCACCGGGCTGCGCCATGATTGGAAAGATGTGCCCAGGCTGAACGATATCTTCCGCCCCGCTCTCGCGGGCGACCGCCACCTGAATGGTACGCGCTCTATCAGCCGCAGAGATTCCAGTCGTTACACCGACCGCCGCCTCGATAGATACCGTGAAATTAGTGTTATAAGGTGTGTTGTTCTCATTCACCATGAGCGGGAGCTTCAGATGCTTGCAACGCTCATGAGTCAACGTTAGACAGATTAATCCGCGTGCGCTCGTCGCCATGAAGTTAATATCTTCGGTACGCACGCGCTCGGCGGCGATAATCAGATCGCCTTCATTCTCTCTGTCTTCATCGTCCATTAATATCACCATCTTGCCCTGGCGAATGTCGTCGATGATTTCTTCTATCGAGTTTAACTTCATGATTTAGGTATTCTCTTCACTCTACTTTTGAACTTTTGCTTTTACTCTTGCACCCTAACTGAAGCCGTTCTTTGCCAAAAAGTCCTTATCCAGGGTTTTCCCCTCAGAAGATCTACCCTGCAGTAGCCTTTCCAGATATCTCGCCACGAGATCAACTTCCAAGTTGACGCTCTGCCCGACTCGATAGTCTCCGATGATAGTTTCCGTCTGTGTGTGCGGAATCACATTAATGCTAAATTTGTTTCCACTTACCGTATTCACCGTGAGGCTAGTACCGTCTATGCAAATCGAACCCTTCGCCGCGACATATTTGGCGATCTCTGCGGGAGCCTCGAAATCCAGTTTCACGCTACTGCCATCTGCTGAGGACTCGACCAGCGTTCCAACGCCATCGACGTGGCCGCTGACGATATGGCCACCCAAACGCCCGCTTGCCAGCATCGCCTTCTCCAGGTTCACGCGCCCGCCTTCCTTAAACTCACCGAGGGCGGTGCAGCGCATTGATTCATTCGAAACATCGGCAGCAAAAAAATTATTATGCAAATCGACAACTGTTAGACAGCAGCCATTCACGGCAATGCTATCGCCAAGTACAACATCGCTGAGATCGAGCGTCGCGCAATCGATTCCGAGACGCCAGTCAGTGCCTAACTGTTGTAATTTGGCTACTGAGCCTATCGCCTCGATAATTCCGGTAAACATGTTCGCTATTCGCTTTATTGATGCTAATTGTCTTCTAATCGTTTTCCGATCGGCTGTAAAGTGATTCGAATATCGCGATCGATCTGCCTCAAGTCAGTAATCTCAAATTCCAGGCTATCCGACATTGACTCTATGCCAGCGATATTCAGCAGCGCGCGAGCATCGCAGCCAAGTAGCTTTGGCGCAACGTAGACTATCAGTTCGTCTACGAGACCCGCCTCAACGAGCGCTGTGCTCAACGTGGCACCCGCCTCGACTAGCACGTCGGTACACGCATATTCGGAGGCCAGAGATTCTAGCACAGAAAGGAGGTCTACTCTGCCGCCGCCCTCCAACGCCTGCCTGTAATCCACATTCGACGCGGGGCTACTCTCGCCACTGCCCTCTTCGATTCCAAAGATGACAACCTCGCCGGGCTCCGCCAGCACCTTTGCCGACTTCGGCGTGCGAAAGTGACTATCGAGTACGATTCTCAACGGCTGCCGCGATAGGGACAGCTCATTACGAGAGACTTCGTCGCGACTCAGATTTAGCTCATCGACGCGAACGTTCAGAGACGGATCATCGGCTAACACTGTTTCTATGCCAGTCAATACCGCGCTGCTGGCAGCGCGCAGTCGCTGCACATCGCTGCGCGAGGCGCTGCCACTAATCCACTTGCTCGCGCCATTCGCCAATGCGGTTCTTCCATCTAAGCTCATCGCCAATTTGCAGCGAACATAGGGGATGCCATTTTCTCGGGCTTTAAAATACCCTGGGTTGACGCGCCGCGCTAATGAGTCGAAATCACTGAGTTGAGTAACCTGTATCCCGGCCTCTTCGAGTTTTTCGACTCCGCTTCCCATGACCTCAGGATTCGGATCGATGCTCGCAATAACGACATGCGAAACTCCCGCCGCGATCAATGCGTCACTGCAGGGGCCGGTGCGACCGATATGCGAACAGGGTTCCAGGCTAACGAACGCTATAGCAGATTTCGCCTTCTCTGCGGCTTGCTTCAATGCCATCACCTCGGCATGATCTTCACCTGCAGCTACATGCCAACCCTCACCTACGATCTTCTGGTCCACAACGAGTACGCACCCGACTCTGGGATTGGGCGCCGTTCTGATTGCATTACCCGCCAAATCAATCGCCCTGCGCATATAGACTGGCCAGTCTACAAAAGTGGATTCAAGTTGATCGTTGCGAATTATGTTCATGATCTTCGTCTATGAGATTGCCGTAATCTTCGGTGTACGAATTGAAGCGTAGAGTCGTTACGCAAGAGCGTAGTCTCGCTACCTGGCCACCGCGTCAGAGAATGGTCAATATACTGAAGTTATTTTGAATTGTCTTCGGAGAGGCGATCGATCTCAGCACGGAATTCATTGAGATCTTTGAAGCTGCGATAGACAGAGGCAAATCTTACGAAGGCTACCTCGTCCAGGCCGCGCAGCTCTTTCATGACTTGCTCTCCTACGTCTCTCGATTGAATCTCACGCTCGCCGGATGATCGCAGGCTAGCCTTGATGCGCGTAATAGCCTCTTCGACTTTCTCGATGCTTACCGGGCGCTTCTCAAGAGCTTTTGTTAGACCCGCCATCAACTTGTCTTCGTTAAATGGTTCGCGAATTCCATCCTGCTTGATGATTCTTGGCATCACGAGTTCGGCAGATTCATAGGTAGTAAAACGTTCCTCGCAAGTAATGCATTCGCGACGACGACGAACATGGTTGCCCTCTGTCACCAGTCGAGAATCAATTACTTTGGTATCAATCGCGCCGCAAAAAGGACAATGCATATAAACCACTCATTCAACTAACGTTCTATTGAAGTACTATCTATTGTACTAAGGAATTATTTCCTACCGACTTAGCCATAAGGTCGATTACTTAAATGCTGACTCTATTGGTAAACAGGGAAACGTGCGCAGAGCTCGACTACCTTCTTCTTCACTTCGGCTATCTCCGACTCGTTCTCGATGTCGTCCAGAATATCACACATCCAGGATGTTAAATCTGCCACTTCTTGCTCACCGAAGCCCCTGGTGGTGATCGCTGGGGAGCCTAGACGCAGGCCACTGGTTACGAATGGCGGCTTCGGGTCGTTTGGCACCGCGTTCTTATTGACTGTGATATTTGCGCGACCCAGCGCGGCGTCGGCGTCTTTACCGGTGATATCTTGTTTGATCAGACTCAATAGAAATAGATGGTCATCGGTGCCACCGGACACGACATCGAAACCCCTATCTATAAAGCCCTTGGCCATGGTTCGGGCATTCGCCTGCACTTGCTGCTGATAGGTCTTGAATTCTGCACTCATCGCCTCCTTGAAGCACACGGCCTTGGCGGCGATCACATGCATCAATGGGCCACCTTGACTCTCGGGGAATACTGCGAAGTTAAGCTTCTTCTCCAGCTCCGGATTTGCTTTCGCGAGAATGATGCCGCCTCGCGGGCCACGCAGAGTCTTATGTGTCGTAGACGTTGTAACGTCGGCGATGTTAACCGGGCTGGGATAGACGCCGGCAGCAATCAATCCTGCGACATGGGCCATATCCACTACGAAGTAGGCACCGACACTGTCAGCGATATCGCGAAACTTCTGCCAATCGATGACGCGTGAATAGGCAGAGAAGCCGGCCATTATCATCTTCGGCTTGTGCTCCTGCGCCAGTGTATTTACCTCATCGTAATCTATCTCACCGGTGTCGCTATTGAGCCCGTACTGTACAGCATTGTATATACGGCCCGAGAAACTGACGCTGGCACCATGGGTAAGATGACCACCGTGGGCCAGGCTCATGCCAAGCACCGTATCGCCGGGTTTCATAAGCGCCATATAGACCGCAGCATTTGCCTGAGAGCCGGAATGGGGTTGCACGTTCGCGTAGTCTGCGCCGAAGAGCTGCTTAGCCCTCTCGATAGCGAGATTCTCTATGACATCGACATGCTCACAACCGCCATAGTAGCGCTTTCCGGGGTAGCCCTCGGCATATTTATTAGTTAACACCGAGCCCTGAGCCTCCATGACCAGAGGACTTGTGTGATTCTCTGATGCGATGAGTTCGATATGTTCTTCCTGGCGAGTTCTCTCAGCTTCTATGGCCGCGCTAATTTCTGGGTCAAAATCTGAAAGATGGGTATCGCTCTTAAACATCTGCTGCTCCGAAGGCTAACTGGTTGGGGGCTCGTATAGCTGATTTCCTGTCCCGCTGGTCAATTAATAGTTACTCGCAGGACGGGATTTTTTGAAGGCGCTATTCTACATGATGAACTTTCATTGGGCATTAATA
>CAXBLN010000187.1:0-7157 GCA_963976555.1 uncultured Gammaproteobacteria bacterium | reverse complement strand
CAACAACGTCGGGTTTAGGGAAAGCGGGTGACATACGCATCAATGCAGGAATGATCACCGCGCGCGGCGATGCCACGAACCTGGTAAACATTGTAACGGAGAGCCAGAATAAGTCTTCCGGCGCAGCAGGTTCAATCGAATTGCTCGGTGGGATTATCGACCTCGCCAATACTCGAATTAGCGCAACTACCGCCAGCGATAAGTTGGGTAGTTTGCCTGCTTCGGTAAGCTTGTCCGCCACTACTGGTGATCTGACGCTGCGCGGTGGCGTGTTGGAAGTGAGTAGTACAGGGGCGAGTGCTGCCGGCACTATCAACCTCTCTGGGAGAAATCTCGATTTAGAGGACACGACAGTCTCGTCTACCACTTCGGCAGCAGGTGATGCCGGGCTAATCTCATTGCTTGGTTTGGGTAGCAATGGGATAGAGGCTATCAGCCTGAAGAAGGGGACCACTATCACGGCAACAACCTCCGGGGCAGGTAATGCGGGAAGCATTATAGTCACTGGTAAACGAATTGAAGCGAACGATGCATCTATTATCAGTGAGAGCACCGTGGTTGATAATTCAGGAGATGTACTGGATGCCAGTGTGATCACTGCAGAGCAGCGAGCGGAAGTTGGTGCGGCGGGCAGTTTACTGATTGATGGGTCTGACAGTGTAGAGCTTGTAGGGGGCGTATTTAAAACCCGGACTGTCAGTGATGACTTGGATGCAGAGCCAAGCGAGATCAGAATCACGTCAGGTGGCAACTTGCGATTATCTGGCGCTGGTATCTTGGCGGATACATTCGGCGCTAGCGCAGCGGGGCAGATTGCGGTTATTGGAATCGACGTCACGCTAGAAAACGGTACCACCGTAAACACTACGACGGAGGGGCCAGGTGACGCAGGAAGCATTGAGATCGCAGGCACTACAATCACAACGCTAGGCGATATCGACAATAAAATAATAATTGCCAGCGAGAGCCCTAACGTGGACTCTGGCGCGCCCGGATCTATCTCATTGTTAGCTCGTTCGATCAATCTGGCTGATACCGAAGTCCGGGGAACCACCGCAACAAATACTCTTCACCCCCTAGCCTCTGCCTCGGTAACCATAGTGGCCGATGAGGGTGATTTAATTCTTGAGCGCGCTCTATTAGAGGTGAGCACCTCGGGCGCCAATAATGCCGGAGAGCTGGATGTGGTTGGCAGGAATGTCGTGTTGCGTGATGCCACGATTTCTTCGACTACATCGGCGGGGGGCAACGCAGGATCGTTTTCACTGGGTGGTTTAGCGGGTGCGGGAGTTGACAGCGTCGTCCTGGAGGGAGGTGCCACTCTGACAGCGACAACTTCCGGCTCGGGGAATGCAGGCGACATTGTCGTAAATGCCAACAGCATCACCGCACGAGGCGATGCTAACAACCGGGTAAACATCGTTACCGAGAGTCAGAACGAATCTTCAGGTGCAGCAGGCTCTATCTCCTTGATTGGGGAGGCCATCGCTCTGACGAATGCGCGGGTAAGTGGCACTACTGCCAGCGATGTAATACAAGACACTCCGGCGGCAGTGACATTGTCGGCTACTGTTGCCGATCTAACTCTACAGGGTTCCGTGGTGGAAGTGAGCACGTCCGGCTCGAGTTCGGCGGGCACTATAGGCCTTTCTGGTACTAACGTTGAGTTTCGCGATACAACCGTGTCCTCGACAACTTCTGGAGCAGGCAATGCAAACTCGATCACAGTAGCGGGTGAAGCAGGTAAAGAGATTGAGAACATCCTCCTTGAAGGTGGCACGACACTCACCGCAACAACGTCAGGCAGGGGTAATGCCGGTAGCATAACAATTCAGGGAAATACTATTACTACACTAGCGAGCGAAACGAACAACAGGATAACTATTGCAAGCGCCAGTGGAGTGTTCGATGCTCAGGGTAATGAAGTTGTCCCTACCTCTGAGCAGCGGACGGCTCTTGGTGCGGCAGGTTCGATCTTACTACGTGGAAATTCTCTGGAACTGGCTGACGTAAATATAAGCGGAACCACCGCCAGTGATGTTCCCTCGGAGACACCGGCTTCGGTGAAGCTGATTGCGAGCACTGGTGATCTTGCTTTATACGGGGGCTCCGAAGTGAAAGTTAGTGCCTCTGGCGCAAGTTCTGCTGGCACCATAGGCGTTTCTGGAATGAACGTTGAACTGCGTGAAGCCACGATATCCTCGACGACTTCCGGCGCTGGGGATGCTGGGTCGATCTCGATTGTCGGTGAAGATGGCAATGAGATTGAAAAGATTACACTTGACGGGGGTTCCACACTGACCGCCACAACCTCCGGTTCAGGTAATGCCGGTAGCATAGCTGTTGAAGGAAGGCAGATAGTGGCCAACGGTGCTTCGATTATCAGTGAGAGTGCTGCCATTGACGTAGAGGGCACGATTATCGATCCAAGCACGACCGCTCTTACAACAGCGCAGAGAGCGGCAGTTGGCACCGCTGGCAGTGTGTTGATCAGCGGCTCTGGCAGCGTGCTTCTGGATGAGGGGCTCTACAAAACGCGAACCGTCAGCGACCTGACTACCGGAGCAAAAAGCAGGATAGAGATTACTTCCGGCGGCAGCTTGCGACTTACAGGCACTGAAGTTGTGGCAGACACATTTGCGGCCAGCGATGCCGGTGAGATCATACTGCGTGGCAGCAGCGTGGCTCTTGAGAATAGCGCTACCATCAATACAACGACATCGGGAACAGGTGCGGCAGGCAGCGTGGACATAATCGGCAGCAATCAAGTGAGGGCTGAGGGAGTATCAGTCTTGAGCCAGAGTGCCACTGCTAGCTCAGGCGCGGCAGGTTCGATCACCTTTGGCGGAGCTTCAATAACTCTGGATAGTTCGCAGATCAGTGCGACCACTCTCAGCGATAATCTTGATAATACAGCGGCGTCGATAGATATGCGCACAACGTCAGGCGATATTGTCCTGCTGGATAGTCAGGTGGAGACCTCCACAGGAGGTTCTAGTGAGGCAGGAAACGTTTTTCTCGAGGCCGCGAATATCACCTTGAGCCAAGGTTCCAGTATTGCCGCGTCGACCTTTGGCGCGGGTAAGGCGGGCGGTGTGGAATTAAGCACGCTAGCCAGTGTAGTGACGTTGGATGATGCAATCATTCAAGCCGAGAGTACTGGCTCTGGCACCGGTGGCGGAATTGTTATTGATGCCGGCACCCTTATTCTATTGAATGGCGCGGTAATAAATTCCGAAGCCAGCGGTTCTGGTGCGGCAGGTAATATCAATATCGAACTGCATGACAGTTTCAGTATTGTTGGCAATCGGGGTAGGCCTAGCAAGATTACAACAAACTCGGCCCAGTCAGCAGGTGGTGACATCTTCCTGGCTGTTGACGGTTCATTTTTTATGAATCAGAGCCTCGTCGAGGCGACAGCTGGCGCTGAAGGAAACGGTGGGGACGTCACTATCAGCGCGGAAAGTATTATTATGGCAAAAAGCGGCATTCTGGCACGTGCAGATGCGGGTAACGGCGGCAGCATTAATCTTACGATTACTGGAGCCAATCAAATATTAATCCTGGATTCCCAAAGCGCTATCAATGCAGATTCGGGTAGTGGAACTGCGGGTCAAATTACTACCTCCGCCCCGGATGTCGACCTGGACTCTGGCCTGCAAGAGCAGGAGGTAGCCTTCAACGCTTCACCGGAGCTTGCCCCAGATGCGTGTATTTCGACAAACGCCGGCACACAAAGTACTTTCAGTCTGGATGATGAGGGCGGCACCCCAGCATCACCGGATCGTTATTTCGCAGCGACCGCGCAGACGGAAACGACTCCAGCGGTAGCTCAGACTAACTTCATCTATGCCGAGATCGCTAAAGCGCTGCTCGCTTCAAATCAGTATGATCACAGGGAGGGATGTCGATAGGTCCGGGACAGATCAACGGATTAAGGCTGTTATGATGTTCTTTAATTTGTGCAAATTTGTCGCTAGCTAGAATGCGAGAGCGGCGTATCATCCATGTTCATTGAGAGGACTATCGGAGTGCCATCAAAATATGAACATTAAGCGGCTATTGAATACTAGCATTGGATGGAAGAGGGCAAGCGCCTGCCCATGTGAGCACCCCCAGCCAGCAAGTAAAGATGCAAAGCGCGTCGTCACTCTAGTCCACGGCACATTTGCGAAGCATGCAGATTGGATTCAGGAGGGCCAGATACTCACCAAGGCTCTCTGTGCGAACGATGATGACACCGTTCTTGATCGATTTTGTTGGAGTGGCAAGAACCGGCATACAAAACGAATTCAAGCCGGTGATGAATTGCGTGAACACCTGATAGAGCTCATCACCTCCTACAAAAATACTGGCGTGAATGTGGAGCATCACATCATCGCTCATAGCCACGGCGGAAATGTCGCTCTCTATGCTCTGCGGGACCGCGGTGACGAGAATGATGCGCTGCTGGCAGATGTAAAACTCATTACATTGGCTACGCCATTTCTGTTCATGCGCGAACGCCCACTCTCTAAATTACTTTTTCTAATATTGCCATTGAGCTGCTGGGTTTCCTATCTTGACCTAACTGTTCAGCCAGTGTCCCAGGCTCCTCTACTTCCCACCCTGATATTCATGTGGTCATTCATAGGTTTAGTAGCTTTTCCCTTGTCCCTTCTACTCTACTGGGTAGGGCGGTCATCGCCGCCGTTGGCATTGTGGGATCTGATTTCTGGTAATGCTACGCGTGCGGAGGCGCAATTAATCACTCCTCCTCATATCGATCCTGCTCGCCTCTATATCATTCGTGGAATTGGCGACGAAGCGTCTGTATCCCTCGGGGCGGCGCAGTTGATCAATTGGATTATGACCAGACTAATCGATGCGTACCGCAATTACGGGCGGTTTGTGATGATAGCTTTTGCGGCGCTAATAGTAATAAGCATTGCCGCAGAGAGTTATGCGCCTTGGGAGGCGATTCTAAATAGCATCGGTGACTTAGTTGCTGGTGGCTTCGTCGCAATTCTGCTTATTCCTTTGGCGATACTTCCTCTAATAGCTGGGTTTGTTGCGATGTCTAATTTTCCGTTTGGTACGGATACACTATTTTGGAGTTACTTCGCCCAAACTACTGCTGAACCGTCTGCCCCGGGAGCGTCCCACAGCTTGGTGGTCGGAACTCGTCATTTCCACTACCACAAACTGTCTCACGGCGTGTATGAAGATGTGGAAGCGATAAGGGCCATAATCGCTAGGATCAAACCGAGGATCGAATTAGTATCGAACCAGCTAAATCGATCCGAATAGCTGCACAGCAGTTTGAAAGCGCTAACTCAGTCTTCTGGGAGGTATTTAATTTGCAAGATTTCCAAATGCAGCGCCATGTCATCGGGACTGATATTCAACCCTTCGGCGACAGTATTCAGTGTCTCAAGCTCGGAATCGTGCAGTTCCCAGTCGGCCAGTGCTACCAAGAATAAAACTTCAATTAGCAGAAGCTTTCTTTCTTCAGTCAGCACGGCAGCGAGAGCAGGTAGGTAATCATTTAAAGATTTACCTGATGCTCTTGCGTCAGCGATATCCGCAAGAACTGCTTCTCGGGACAGGGTGTGTCCCGTTACTTCTCTGAATATTTCCATTACGGCTTCGATTTCATCTTCGCCCGCAACATCATCGGCCAACAACATTAGAACCATCGTGCGGAGAATAAGGAAAGAATCAGATCTAAAGGAGTTGTCAGGATTGTCCCAATCCAGGGCTAGGACCTCAGGGTTAAAATCCCATGTGCAGTTGCGGCACTCAACGAACTCCACTTTCTTACCATAGGAGATTAGACCCATATAGTAGAAGTAAAATTTACGCCACTTAATTTTCTGCCAATAGGGCTGGTCGCTACCACATACTCGACAGAAGAAGGTGCCGGAACCGACGATTCTTCTAACCTCTTTGGTGCCCATCATGAAAAACCATGGATTGTTCATATTCAAAGCCGATTTAGCGATACCGCATGACCGAATTAGTTAAGCTAAGACGACAATAATAGATAAGAAAGAGTAAAGCTAGTTTCAGCATTACTAGAGACTCACACACAATAATTGACGAAGCATGAGAAGAAGCCATAATTCGCGAAAATGATATTCAAGAAGATAGAATTGGCTAGTGCCGACAGGTCGGAATGGCGGTATATTATGGAACGTCTCACTGCGAATCCAGGTAAAATATGAAAGCCAATTTCGAGAAAGTGCTGCTTCAGATATTGAAACATGAAGGCGGTTTGTCGGACCACCCCCGTGACCCTGGCGGAGCCACCATGAAAGGCGTCACGCTAGCTGTATTTCGGCGCTTCTATGGTCAAGAAATGAGCAAGGATGATCTGCGCGCCATCACCGACCAGCAGTTGCACTCCATCTATCGTAAGGACTACTGGGATAGATGCTGGTGTGATGAGTTGCCCGAAGGTGTCGACCTGGCAGTATTCGATACCGCTGTTAATTCCGGGCCGAGTCGCTCCATCCGATTCATTCAAAAGGCTGTGGATACAGCGGTGGATGGTGCTATCGGTCCGAATACGCTTGCAAAGATATTGAGCGGTGAGCCAGCGGAGCTGATTAATGACATGCTGGATGAGCGGCTGAAATTTTTGCAGAGTCTTGGTACCTGGGACGATTTTGGCAAGGGATGGTCACGCCGCGTCGACGATCTTCGGCACACCTGTATGCTCCTGTGCGGCGCTCCGTCAGAGTTAGAGCAAGCTATATCGGAAGATGGCTATGAAATCCTCCGTCTTGGCTCGGAGAACGATTGGGTAGAAAAATTACAACGGGCGCTGAAGCTGGATATTGATGGCGTATTTGGAGTAGCCACTGAAAATGCGCTTAAAGACTTTCAGGCGCAGAATGGCCTCGAAGCGGATGGTGTGGCAGGGCGTCGAACTTATATAGCGCTGGGATTAATTGGTCCAAAATCATAGCCGAATATTGCGATTAAAATGGTGCGTAAACGAGTCAGCTGCTTCTCACATTCATATCCGAATTGGCCTCGCCTTAGGAAGAATCTATCAGCTTCGCATTTCAATTAAACTGTACTTAACAAATTGCTCTTAGAGAACAGAGCACGAGGAGAATGGCATGAGTAAACCTTCGATCGACCAAGTTGTGAAGCGTGACAAGAAGAGT
>CAXBLN010000186.1:0-7179 GCA_963976555.1 uncultured Gammaproteobacteria bacterium | reverse complement strand
TTCGTGATTGGGTTGAACGTACCAGGGTAGACGGCAATTTTCATAACATTCTCATTATTAGAGAAGACCAGCAGGTTGAGGCCTTCGTGCGAGCCTATAATCACTCACAGCTGCATGAAATTCAATATTCTCTGTTCCAGCCAATTTCCCGGACTTGCCGAAACGAAACCTACATGCCCGCCCTTCTTTGTCAGCTGCAGTTCTATAGCCGGAGATAGCAATTCCAATCCAGGGATGGCTTCAGGTGGTATCAGAGGGTCGTTCTCACTTTGTATAAGCAGCGTTTCGACCGCAATCGACTTAAGATAGCCTGAGCTACTACAACGTCGATAGTAGTCTTCGGCTCCCTCGAATCCATGTAGAGGTGCCGTTATCCTGTCATCGAAATCCCAGATTGAGGTGATGCGACTTGCATCCCCAAGGTCCGTAATGCGCTGCGCCTGCTCCGGCGCAAGTAGTTGCAAATGTTGCTGCTTCAAACGGAAGTCTTTTACCAGGCGCCTTACGAAGTATTGACCGTACACACGGCTTGGCCCCTTCAACATCGCTTGAGAACAATATTCCAATGAAAACGGTGTCGATACAGCAACGGCTTTGCGAATGTTTGGATGTGATCCCATCTCGCCTAGCCATTTCAACAATACATTCGCGCCCAGCGAGTAACCAACGAACACGAAGTTGTGTTTGGGAAATTGCAGAAGCAACTTATGAAACACTTCGTTAACGTCTTCGGATACGCCCGAATGATATGCTCGCGCCAGCCTATTCATCTGCCCGCTGCAGCCACGAAAATTCATCGCAACCGAAGCTATGCCCTGGGCATTCAACAGACTCTGCATTGCCAATATATACGAAGATTTGGAACAACCGCACAAGCCATGCAAAAAAAATACTATCGTTCTACCCATTGATGCCTGAGGATCGATAGCAGTCCAATCGAGATCTATGTAGTCGCCATCGTCAAGCTCTATTCGCTGCCGCCGGTGTTCGACCATCTTAGACGGAGAGAATTTTCTCCAGAGTGTCTGGCTATGGCCTTCCGGCAACCACCACGCGGGTTTAAACTCTTTCTCTATAGTGCCAGTTGTCATATTTTATCTAAGTTATTGAAACTTCGTAGAGACTGTATCTAACGGACCCAGCCTTCTTGTCTTTTAATCGTATCCAGTTGGCAGGGAGCTCAACCACGCTAGACTGCAAATTCTGCTCAACATATACGAGGCATCCGTCTTGCATTATTGCCGCTTGCTCGAGGCTAGCGATAGTGTTTTTGAGCAGCAGGTCTTTAAAAGGCGGATCCAGAAACACTAAACCATATCGAGTTTCAGTCTGTGCCGTTTGATCTAACCACTTTAACGCATCGACGCAATATACCCTGCCTTTGATTGCGTCTAGTCTCTCTAAGTTGGCTCTTATCGAATTTGCCGCGGCGGCGTTCTTCTCGATAAAGTCAACCTGCCTCGCTCCCCGCGAAAGTGCTTCGAATCCGAGGGCGCCGCTACCGGCAAAGAGATCGAGGCACACCTGGGACTGAATACTATCGCGCACCCAGTTAAAGAGTGTTTCTCTGACTCTATCCGCGGTCGGTCGCAATCCTTCCAGGCTTGGAAATTCCAATTTCCTGCTTCTATATTCGCCAGCGATGATACGGACGCTGTTTCGTTGTTGGCTCGACGACTGCGGCATTGAGAGATATTTTCATTCTATAGCGACTTGAGAAACCTAAGCCTACCACCACCGGCATAGGCTTAGACAGACTAGTGTTAGGCGCAGCACTTAGCTGTGGTAGCATAGCGACCCTGTTGTCGCATCTATCGAGTATTTCTATCATGTTTGGCCTGGGCAAGAAGCAAAAGTCTGACGACTCAAAATCTAAGGAAGTGCAAGAGCATAAGGGTGAGCAGTCCACAGCGGCCGCTTCACTCTCGAAAGAAGCTGAGACTGAAGAACTTGGCGTCTTTGCCCGGCTGAAAATGGGCCTCAGTCGAACACGAAGCAAGTTGAGCGAAGGCCTTGCCGAGGTCGTACTCGGCGAAAAGACTATCGACCTAAACCTTCTCGAAGACATAGAGACACAACTGCTCTCGTCGGATGTCGGAATAGATGCTACAGATCAGATTATCAATAACCTCAAGAAGCAACTTGGTCGCAAGCAACTAGCCGATCCCGAACAGTTTATGACTGCTCTTAGGCAAGAGCTCACAAATATCCTGGAACCTGTTGATGTGCCAATCAACATCCAATCCGAATCCAAACCTTTCGTCATCTTAATGGTTGGGGTTAACGGCGTCGGCAAGACTACTTCGATAGGAAAACTCGCAAAACTTTACCAGTCTCAAGGCAAGAGCGTCATGCTCGCGGCAGGCGATACCTTCAGAGCGGCGGCCGTGGAACAATTACAGGTATGGGGGGAGAGGAACTCCGTTACTGTGGTCGCGCAGGCGACTGGTGCCGATAGCGCCTCGGTGATCTTCGACGCTTATCAATCTGCGAAGGCGAAGAACATCGACATTCTAATTGCCGATACTGCTGGGCGCCTACATACCAAAGACAATCTCATGAATGAACTGGAGAAGATTGTTCGTGTATTGAAAAAACAAGATGAGCGCCTACCGGACGAGACCTTGCTCGTGCTTGACGCCACTACCGGTCAGAACGCACTCAGTCAGGCAGAGAGTTTCAATAAGACGACGAATCTTAGCGGTATAGCGCTTACCAAGCTCGATGGCACAGCTAAGGGCGGCGTGGTTTTCGCATTGGCAAAGAAGCTGGCTCTCCCGATACGCTTCATCGGTGTGGGTGAAAAGATCGACGACCTGCGTCCGTTCAGAGCGAAGGAATTTGTCGATGCCCTTTTTTCTGAATAAGCCTGGCCGATAATTCATCGGCCTCTGCGGACAAGGCAAGCAGAATGATCAAATTTGATGGCGTCAGCAAACGTTATGCCGATGGCCAGGAAGCCCTCTCCGATATAAATTTCGAAGTTAGCCGCGGCGAACTCGCCTTTGTTACCGGACACTCCGGCGCAGGCAAGAGCACTCTACTCAAGCTTATCCTCGCTATGGAGTCGCCCAGTGCAGGCCAGTTGATAGCCAATGGCGTCAACCTGAATCGAATCTCCGCCAAAAATATCCCATTGCACCGTCGTCAGATCGGTACCGTCTTTCAGGATCATCAACTACTCCACGATCGCAGCGTCTATGACAATGTTGCGCTCCCGTTAGAGATCTGTGGCTACAAACCAATCGAGGCCGGTCGTCGCGTGAGAGCCGCCCTCGATAAGGTGGGTCTGCTAAAGAAGGAAAAGAGCTATCCGGCAGCCCTATCGGGCGGAGAGCAACAGCGCGTCGGAATCGCCCGCGCCGTTGTGAACCGACCCAGCATAATTCTCGCGGACGAGCCTACTGGCAATCTGGACCCGGCCTTGTCGACAGAAGTGATGAGGGTCTTCGAGCAATTTAAGAGCGTTGGCGTCTGTCTTCTAGTGGCGAGTCACGATGCCGCGCTCATCGAACGACTCAACTGCAGAACGCTGGTTCTGGAAGGCGGGAAACTCATCGCGGACCAGAAACCGGGGCCACGGCCATGAGCGCCACCAAACGAGACTTGGACAAGCCAATTAAACCCCGTCCCAGAAGAAACACCCGCGCGAGCCAGTCCGAATCTTTCTCCGACCAGCTTCAGGTACATAGGCGCATAGCAAGACGCAGTGTACGCAAGCTTTTGCAAACTCCGACAGCCAGTTTTGTCACCGTCTTCGTGGTCGCCGTATCCCTACTCTTGCCAGCTCTGATGTTTAGCCTAAATAGCAATCTATCGAGCCTGTTATCTGGCTTTAGGGAAAGCGCCCAGGTAACTCTCTATCTAAAGGATGATGTCTCAGAGACAGAAGGATTAGAGGTAAGTAATAGCTTACTTACGAGGAGCGACATTAATGACGCGTACTATGTCTCTCCATCACAGGGCCTGGACGAGTTTGGGGCAGCGTCGGGGTTGGAGAACCTATTGCAGGAAATGATCAACAACCCGTTACCGGGGGCAATCATAGTTACACCCGCCGATCCCTCACCAGTTCGCGTTGACGGTCTCGTCAGTGAGTTGCAGAACCTGACTCAGGTTGACGTAGTTCAGGTCGACAGCCGCTGGCTGCAAAGACTGGCAGCGATTTCGAACCTGGTAACAGCGCTTGGCCGCGTTCTTTCTGTAATCGTGATCCTCGGCCTCTTCTTTATCGTAGGCAACACCATCAAACTATCTGTTGAGAACCAAAAAGCCGAGATCCGCGTAATAAAGCTTGTAGGGGGAAGTGACATGTTCGCGGCCAGACCCTTCCTGTATAACGGCCTATTCTATGGATTGGCTGGAGGCATTTTAGCCTCGGCTCTACAAGTTATTGTTTTAGTTAGTTTTAATTCCAATGTTGAGGCACTAATGGTGCTCTACGAGAGCGATTTTCAGCTAAGGGGCTTTGGCCCTATGAACGCCCTGCTCGTCATACTAGCCGGTGCCAGCATTGGCTGGACTGCGGCCCTTGTGGCGAGTTTGCGCCATATTCGCGGTATCAGCCCGTAGTTGCAACAAATACAATATTCTGACTTAGAGCCCTTGAAATGCTTCGCCGGGGCCCCATATATTGACTAGTTTTAGGTCTCGCATGGTCATAGAGCAGCAACATAGACGATTTTTGGCGCTAAACCACCGCAAATCCTGGTGTGTAAGGGTTTTCAGAGCACAGGTATTGTTGGCGGCGTGAAAGTTTGAATGCTAAAATGAGGTCTCTTAATCCGTTATCAGTAACAGATTTCGAAATGTTAAGGACAAAGTGAACAAATGAGCACAGCTAACAGTTTACAAGTTTTCGACCCAACCACTCCGGGCCAGGATCTGACTGCCTATATCGCGTCAGTGAATAGCATCGCTATGTTGACGCCAGAGCAGGAGCTCGAGCTTGCCAAGCAGTATTACTATGAAGACAACGTAGATGCAGCCAGACAGTTGGTTCTCGCACATCTACGCTTCGTTGTGCATATGTCCAAAACCTATTCTGGCTATGGGCTCTCCCAGGCCGACCTGATCCAAGAAGGTAATGTAGGCCTAATGAAGGCTGTAAAGCGCTTCAATCCCGAAGTGGGTGTTCGCTTGGTATCATTCGCGGTTCATTGGATCAAGGCAGAGATGCACGAGTACATCCTGCGTAACTGGCGCATCGTCAAAATCGCGACCACCAAGGCACAACGCAAACTTTTCTTCAATTTACGCAGCTCAAAGAAGCGTCTGGGCTGGTTGAACAACGAAGAGGCCGAAGCGATGGCACAGGATCTTGGCGTTGATGCGAAGGTCGTACGGCAGATGGAAGGCCGAATGGCATCCTATGACACCGCCTTCGATGCTGATTCAGACAGCGATGATGAAGCGGCCTACAAAGCACCGGCTTACTACTTGGAAGATCAGTCTTCCGATGTCGCTAGCAAAGTCGAAGACGACGAATGGGAAGAAGTAACGAATAACAGCCTACACGCAGCTATGTCTGATCTAGATGATCGCAGCAAGGATATCTTGAACAGCCGTTGGTTGAGCGAGAACAAAGCAACACTACATGAGCTAGCCGACCGCTATGGCATTTCTGCTGAGAGAATTCGTCAACTCGAGAAGAACGCGATGAACAAGATCAAAGCGAAAATGGCCGCTTAAATATTGACTAGTAAAAAGCCGCGACCAGCTCGCGGCTTTTTTTTGACTAAAATTTGTTCGAAAATTCCTGGCAACACTGAGCACGAGAAACCATGAGCAAACTAATCATCATGCTGGCTGGAATCAATGGATTTCTCGCCGTATCAATTGGGGCATTCGCAGCACATGCACTGCGTGGAAAACTAACTCCAGAAATGCTCAACACTTTCCAAACAGGCGTGCAATATCAGATGTATCATGCGCTCGCTCTACTCGGCATTGGCGTCCTGCTAGTCAATTTCCCAGCGGCGAATCTACTCCGTATCAGCGCCTATTTAATGATGGCTGGCATCGTATTATTTTCCGGCAGTCTCTACCTTCTCAGCATCTCTGGAATACGCTGGCTCGGCGCGATTACTCCCCTCGGTGGAGTCTGTTTCCTGATTGCGTGGGCACTGCTGATCTGGTTCGCAGCGCGGCAGCAGTTCCCAAACTAATCCATTGGGCTACTTTTAGCCCCTCACACAAACCCTCATGCCACAAAATCTAACCGAGAGCCACGTGTCCGATTCAATAGCTACTGAAAACAAACGCCCGATACGGAGCTATGTCATTCGCTCTGGACGCCTGACTGACGCACAGCGCACTGCTATCGAGAGTCATTGGGATGAATATGTCGTCGAGTTCACTGGCAAGCCGATTGACCTGGCTGCACTTTTCCCGGAACCGCGAAAGCTTACAGTGGAGATAGGTTTCGGCATGGGTGACTCCCTGTTGGAAATGGCAAAGAACAGTCCCGAACAGAATTTCATTGGCATAGAAGTTCATCAACCAGGCGTAGGCAAGCTGCTAAAGGGCATAGCAGAGAACGAGATTACAAACCTCAAGCTGATCTGTCACGATGCGGCAGAGATTTTGCAAACCGGCCTACCCGATAACTGCATCGATCGGCTATTGCTCTTCTTTCCGGATCCCTGGCACAAGAAGCGACACAATAAGCGACGCCTGGTACAGCCGGAGTTTCTAGAACTACTGTTGAAAAAACTGAACGGTGCTGCAGAGCTTCATTTCGCGACAGACTGGAAAGCCTATGCCGAACACATGATGGAAGTCTTGGAAGATAATCCTCGATTAGAAAATGTCCTGGGTCCGCAGAATTACTGGCCAAACCCAGAAAGACCAGTAACCAAGTTCGAGAAGCGGGGTCAGCGCCTCGGTCATGGCGTGTGGGATCTGCGATTTCGAGTCTTATCCTAAAACCAGAGTCGATGCTCGTGTTCTTTCAACCAGGCGATATAGCGGTCGGAGTCCGGACAGATGCTTTCGACGCGGTTCCAGAATCGGGTTGAATGGTCCATGTGTAACAAGTGGCAAACCTCATGGGTAATCATGTAATCGATGATGCTGTAGGGCGCCAGCATAATCAGCCAATTGTATTGGAGTACCCCGGTCGATGTGCAGTGCCCCCACTTTGATTTAGTCTTTCTAAGCTTTATTTCTGTAATCTTG
>CAXBLN010000185.1:0-7185 GCA_963976555.1 uncultured Gammaproteobacteria bacterium | reverse complement strand
GGTTGGGTCGGCAATCGGATTGCCAGACTTCTTCGCATCCGTGACTTTTTTGTTGAAGCCAGTCAGGTTTCTTACGCCCAGAGCTGACATCAATTTATAGCGTCTTTCCATCTCTGCGACACACCAGCGAAGACCGTTGGCAGCATCCTTCATATCGGTGATGACAGGGGTCAGCAAATGCGGGATGCCATCGTAGACTGACAGCTCGAGCATCTTCGGATCGATCATGATCACCCTAACCTGCTCGGGCGTAGACTTAAACAGCAGGCTTAGGATCATGGCATTGATTCCGACAGACTTACCGGAGCCTGTAGTACCCGCAACTAGTAGGTGCGGCATCTTGGCTAGATCCACGATTACTGGTTTGCCGACAATGTCGTGGCCGAGCGCCATGCTAAGTGGCGACGATGCCTTATCAAATTCTGGAGATGACAGCACCTGACTGAGCAGAATAATTTCTCGCGTCTCATTCGGTATTTCGATGCCAATTACCGTCTTGCCTGGAATAACCTCCACGACGCGTACAGAAATCACCGCCAGCGACCGAGCGAGATCCTTCGCTAAATTACTAATGCGGCTTACCTTGATGCCCGGCGCCGGCTGCACTTCAAAGCGCGTGATAACAGGCCCTGGATTAACCGCAGTCACTTCGATCTCGATACCGAAGTCCTTCAGTTTAAGCTCCAGCAGTTTAGACATCGCCTCCAGAGATTCTTTAGAGAAGCCAGAATTCTGGGTTTCCTGCCAGGCGTCTAATAATCCGATAGCCGGTAGCTCCTTCACCGAAGAAGACGCAAACAGCGTGCCCTGCTTCTCTTTCTCAACGCGTACGCTCTTCACTTGCTTCTTCGCGACTGGCACCTTGATTTGCGGCGGAACGCGCTTCGATTCCTTCTCAATATGAATATCCAGAACCTTCTTGCGACTCTCTAATCGCTCCTTCGTCGCCCGCACCTGCTTCCTTTCTTCCCTGAATTTCTGCCATTTTGACGAGGTAATCGAAATCAGGTTTAGCGTCATCGCACCGAGCTTGTCGATAACTGTCAGCCAGGAAATGGTCACAGTTATCGTGAGCCCGAATAGGAACACGGCCAAAAGCAGCAACGTACTGCCAAGGGTAGCCAGCACAGGGATGCTGAGATCGGCAACCAGTGAACCAATCACCCCTCCCGCGGAGGGTAATTCTTCGCTGATATGAAAATGCAGTGTCGCCAAACCGCAGGCCGATATGACCAGCAGGATGAAGCCTGCGGTCTTTAAGCCAAATAGTGGCCAGGAAAACTCAGACTCGAGTGCCGATTCGCGAAACGATGTGTAGACCTTGTAAATGAGCAATGCCGGAAAGGCGAATGCGAGATAACCTAAAAGATACCAAAATATGTCGGCTAGCCAGGCTCCATAGACGCCAACGGCATTGGCCACATCGGCTCCTGTACCTGTGGTGGTGAAACCGGGATCGCTTGGCGAATAGCTCAATAACGCTATCAATAGAAAAAGAGCCAGCAGCGAATAGGCAATCAATGTTCCCTCGCGCACGAGGCGCTGCATAAGGCTGTTGATTTCCGGATCTTGTCCGCTCTTTTTCATGGTTGCATTTTTCAATTTATTCAGAGACCTACGGCTAGTTTATACCATCATTTCGAGAATAGTCAGGGGCGATCGGGCTCTCTTGACTTTTTTTTCAGGCGCGCGCCAACCCAAAGTCGAAACCCTTAATAGTTTAACGGTTCCTGAGGCCCAAAATTGAGTAGAATATGCCCTTAGGGCTTTAAATTTGGCGCATTGCCATCACATAACACCATATCGCGACTCACATAAACCTGCGCTGAACAGATACGCTACAGCGCCCACATGCAGGAAGCAGTACTTATGACAGACACACAGCACCATCGCCTAATAATTTTGGGTTCAGGCCCCGCGGGATATACCGCCGCAGTCTATGCAGCTCGGGCAAACCTGGATCCGGTGGTAATTACCGGCATGGTGATGGGGGGGCAATTGACCACTACTACCGATGTGGACAACTGGCCTGGCGACGTCGAAGGCCTACAGGGCCCGGCACTCATGGAGCGCATGAAGGAACATGCCGAACGCTTTGACACCAAGATCATCTTCGATCACATCAACGATGTAGACCTCAGCCAGCGCCCCTTTCGCCTGACTGGAGACAGCGCTGTGTTTACCTGCGATGCTTTGATTATCGCCACAGGAGCCTCCGCCCAGTATCTAGGTCTCGAGTCTGAAACCGCATTCATGGGTAAAGGGGTTAGCGCCTGCGCGACCTGCGATGGTTTCTTCTATCGCAACAAGCCCGTCGCGGTGATCGGAGGGGGTAATACGGCAGTCGAAGAGGCGCTATACCTGGCGAATATTTGCTCACACGTCACACTCGTTCACAGGCGGGACTCGCTGCGCGCAGAGAAGATTCTGCAGAAGAAGCTGTTCGATAAAGTAGAAGAAGGCAAGGTCACTATTAAATGGGATAACAACCTCGACGAAGTGCTGGGTGACGACATGGGGGTGACCGGCATCGCCATTAAGCACAGCACTAGCGGCGAAGTAGAGAAACTCGATGTGGACGGCGTGTTTATCGCTATTGGCCACATCCCCAATTCGGATATATTTGCCGGCCAGCTGGAGATGAAAAACGGCTATGTCACTGTCAACACGGGCATTTCGGGCAATGCTACCGGGACTAGCGTAGCCGGCGTATTTGCCGCGGGCGATATCGCAGATCAGATTTATCGACAGGCAGTAACCAGCGCTGGTTTCGGATGCATGGCTGCATTGGATGCCGAAAAGTTCCTCGATGCCTAGGAATCGAGGAACTGGCTAATCGGATGTCCCTACCCTGGCTAGATTCAGACGAATCGAGCTTTCCGGATATCTCTCAGGCGCTTGTGGAGCCAAACGGATTGCTGGCGGCCGGTGGCAACCTAAGTCCCGAAATGCTCCTGAGAGCCTATAGCAGCGGGATATTCCCCTGGTTCGAGGAGGGACAACCGATACTCTGGTGGTCACCCGATCCACGCATGGTGTTAGAACCGGCGGACTTGTATATCAGCAAGAGCCTGCGGAAGACGCTGAATAGACATGACTATGAAGTAACCATGGACAATGCGTTTCCCGAAGTTATGGCCTGTTGCGCCCAGCCCCGTGGCGACTTTCCCGGCACCTGGATTACCGATGATATGCAGTACGCCTACACCCAGCTATTCGAGCGTGGCCATGCACACTCGGTAGAGGTGTGGCGCGCTGAACAGCTCGTCGGCGGGCTCTATGGAGTTGCCATCGGGCAGGTCTTTTTTGGCGAGTCGATGTTTAGTTTCGAGAGCAATACATCAAAAATCGCGCTAGTGAATCTTGTAAAACAACTACAGCAATGGAAGTATGAGCTAATCGATTGCCAGGTCAGCAGTGAACACCTCGAATCTCTTGGAGCGAAGGAAGTCAGCCGCGGCGAATTCAGTCGCCAGCTGCAGGCGCTATTGAGCAGGCCTGGCAAAAACGCTCCTTGGAATTTCTCAACCAACTCGGCTAGGCAAGCCGAAGGTAAAGCAGGCGAATGAATTCGAAATCGAAGATAAACGAGACTATAAGGCTCTTCCGAACAGCTCCTCACCCTTGCAGCTACAAGGATGAGGAAACGGCGGCGACAATCTTCGTCGATCCCGAACTTACTATAGATCAACACCTTAATAGCAGATTGAGCGAATTAGGGTATCGCCGTAGCGGCGCTCACCTCTATCGACCGGACTGTGAAAATTGTCGCGCGTGTATCTCCTGCCGGCTTCCGGTCGCAACTTACCAACGCCCGAAGCGATTTCAAAGGATCTGGAATCGAAACACGGATCTGGAAGTCATCGAACGCGATACATTGGATCATGAGGAAGCCTACCCCCTCTATCAGGACTATATTGCCCGCAGACATAGCGACGGAGACATGTACCCTGCCACACCGGAGCAGTTCGATGCCTTTATCCTTAGCAATACGCAGGGCGGTCGTTATTTCTGTTTTTACCTAAAACAAGAACTGATTGCCGTTGCTGTATGCGACGTTCTGGAAAACGGGCTTTCGGCTGTCTACACCTTTTTCGACCCGTCAATGGGGAAACGGTCCTTAGGTAACTATGTGATTCTGTGGCAGATCGAACAAGCCCGCGCCCTCGGACTAAGCTATCTTTATCTGGGGTATTGGATAAAAGACTGCGCAAAGATGGAGTACAAAAGTACGTTCAGGCCACTGGAGATGCTGGTAGAAGGTAAGTGGGTGCTCGTAAAATAAGAGCCTGGTAATCGCAAACTCCGATCCACAGCTTTGCTTATCTGCAGAAAATCCGGCACAATGCCGCCGCTAATAAATACATTGAGGCTAGCTAATGGCGAAGGAAGACCAGATTGAAATGGAGGGTGAGGTTGTTGATACCCTTCCTAACACTATGTTTAGAGTTAAGCTTGAGAATGGCCATATCGTGACCGCCCATATCTCAGGCAAGATGCGCAAGAACTATATCCGAATTCTTACCGGAGATCAGGTGCGCGTTGAACTTACTCCCTACGATCTTAGCAAGGGTCGCATCACGTATCGCGCGCGCTAATTCTTGGCTCGAGTTAATTCTTTTTTCTGTTGCGGCTTTCTCTCGCTAATCGTCAGCACCAGTTCATCATCCTTGCAACTGACGTGAACGTCGCCACCATTCGAAGAAAGCTTTCCGAACAAGATGTCCTCTGCCAGTTCCTTCTTTAGCTTTTCTTGAATTAGTCTTGCCATGGGTCTCGCACCCATGGACTCACTGTAGCCGTGCTTGACGAACCAATCGACGGCGCTCTCGTCTACGTCCAGCAAGACTTTTTTCTCATCCAGCTGCACCTGTAGATCCACAAGAAACTTATCGACAACAGTACGAATCGTTTCTACGGTCAGCGCGCCAAACTGAATAATCGAATCTAGCCTGTTACGAAATTCCGGTGTAAAGGCCTTCTTGATAATCTCCATTCCATCGGTAGTGTGGTCCTGCTCAGTAAACCCAATAGATGAGCGCGCCATCTCCTGTGCACCGGCATTAGTTGTCATGATTAATATGACGTTTCTGAAATCCGCCTGACGACCGTTGTTATCTGTTAGGGTGCCGTGATCCATAACCTGCAGCAACAGATTAAATACATCAGGATGAGCCTTCTCGATTTCATCGAGCAACAAAACGCAGTGGGGATTCTTGCTCACCGACTCTGTCAACAAACCGCCTTGATCGAATCCCACATAGCCAGGAGGCGCTCCGATTAGACGCGACACGGTGTGCCGTTCCATGTACTCGGACATATCGAAGCGTAACAACTCGATACCCATTATCTTTGCAAGTTGTCGACTGACTTCGGTCTTGCCCACACCTGTGGGGCCTGCGAAGAGGAACGAGCCAATCGGTTTCTCGCCGTCGTTTAATCCAGCGCGCGATAACTTTATCGCCGTAGTTAGCGACTCGATAGCCTTGTCTTGCCCGAACACAACCATCTTCAAATTTGGCTCGATGTTTTTAAGCGCATCGACATCCGAACTGGATACGTGTTTCGGTGGGATTCTCGCGATAGCCGCGACAACCTTTTCCATGTCTGTAACCTGAATGAGTTTCTTTCGCTTACTGATCGGCTGCAGTCTTTGAAAGGCACCTGCCTCGTCGATAACATCGATGGCCTTATCTGGCATAAAGCGGTCGTTGATATACCTGCCAGCAAGTTCAGATGCAGCCTTTAAAGATTTGTCGCTATAGCGCAAATCATGGTGTTCCTCGAACCGAGACTTCAGACCCTTCAAAATTCTGTAAGTGGTTTCCACATCGGGCTCATCCACGTCGATCTTCTGGAATCGTCGTGACAGCGCTCGATCTTTCTCGAAGATACCGCGGTATTCCTGATACGTCGTGGAACCAATGCAGCGCAAGTTACTTGAAGTTAGTACCGGCTTGAGTAAGTTAGATGCATCCATGACGCCACCGGATGCGGCACCTGCGCCGATGATTGTATGAATCTCATCGATAAAGAGAATCGCGTTTTTGTTTTTCTTTAATTCCGCCAATAGGGCCTTGAAACGTTTCTCAAAGTCGCCGCGGTATTTTGTACCGGCCAGCAACGCGCCTAGATCCAGCGAGTAAATAACGCTTTCCAATAGCACCTCAGGAACATTGCCTTCGACGATGAGCTTGGCCAGCCCCTCGGCTACGGCGGTCTTACCTACGCCCGACTCACCCACCAATAGTGGATTATTCTTGCGACGTCGAGACAGAACCTGGACGACACGAGTGACTTCTTCTTCGCGCCCGATAAGCGGGTCGATTCTGCCCTGCTCTGCCTCCAGGTTTAAATTCGTCGCGAAGCTATCCAGAGCACTGCTGGAATTTTCCGCGCCACCCTCCTCGAGCTGCTCAGGTGCGGCCTCACCTTCGCCTTCACCACTGTGCCCAGGAATCTTCGAAATGCCGTGAGTTATGTAGTTAACGATATCGATGCGGGCAATATCCTGCTGACGTAAAAAGTACACCGCCTGACTCTCTTGTTCACTAAATATTGCGACAAGGACATTGGCACCGGTAACCTCTCTCTTACCAGAGGACTGCACATGAAATACTGCACGTTGCAGCACGCGCTGGAAACCCAATGTTGGCTGAGTCTCGCGATTTTCTTCGGATTCTGGAATTAGTGGTGTAGTAGCGTCGACGAAATCAACCAACTCGCCGCGCAATCGACTAAGGTCACAATCGCAAGCCAATAGCACACTCGATGCCACTTCATTATCCAACAGGGCGAGCAGCAAGTGCTCAACTGTCATGAATTCGTGGCGCTTCTTGCGGGCACCCCTAAACGCGTCGCTTAATGTTGTTTCCAGGTCTTTACTTAACATAATTTTCCTTTAGCTCGCTGAATCAAAAAGATCGACTCCGATTGTGAGCGATCTAAGTTAGCAAGATACTTAATCTATACTGTCGAAACCCCTACCAATACGATTGTCCATTTTATTTGAGTTTATCTGTCTACTTCGACCGAACACAGCAGGGGCTGTTCACAATCCCTGGCATACTCGTTAACTTGCGCAGCCTTAGTCTCTGCTACATCCTTGCCGAACACGCCGCATACACCTTTGCCCTCGGTATGTACTTTCAGCATGATCTGAGTAGCCTTTTCAATGTTCAAGGC
>CAXBLN010000184.1:0-7190 GCA_963976555.1 uncultured Gammaproteobacteria bacterium | reverse complement strand
ATGCGGCGTTGGCTTTCAGCGGGTCGTAGTTAGCGAGAATCCAGGGTGCATCCGCAAATACGATGCCATTCAGATCCTGATTAGCGCTCTGATTATCGAGGCCGTCGTAGATCGAGGGCAGGGCGTAGACCGGGATATCGCCGGCAAAATAGAAGGCGAGAGTTGGCTTCAACTGACGCCCTTCTCGCGGATTAGCGATTAGAAAAATAAAGTCGATGTCGCCCCTGCGCCGAGGTGTGAATACTACAGTTGAGCGCGGAAGCAGGTCGACTATTCGATCTCTGCGTGATTCGCTGGAATCGATGGCCATTAGCCTTTTTATGACATCGGCATAGTCGCTGCCGCCGCCAAAGGTCGATTGCGATACCAGGTTGCCGCCCTTTGCGGCCCAAACACTGGCGAATGTTTGCTGCAGTCGTTGATAGTCTGCAGACTGGGGAGTAATTATCGCCGCGTTTCGGTGACCCGCCTGCCAGGCAAGATTTGCAGCTTGTTCGATCTCGTCCTCGGGAGCGAGCCCGAACTGCGTTAAGTTTGCGGAAGCGCGAGTATCGTCATCTGCGTAATTAAGCGCGAGAGTAGGTACGGGCAGTTCATCGAGTTGCTGTAGTTGATTGACTAGCTGTTTATAGAGCGGCCCGATTACGAGGTCGGCCCCGCTAGCTACCGCAGCGTCATAGATGGGATAGATGTTGCTTGCATTGCTGCTGTCGAAAACCGATATCCGTGGTACTTCGCGGGAGATATTGAGCGCTGCATAGTAGGCGCTAAGAAAACCTTCCTGTATCGCCTTGCCGGCGCTGTCTTGCAGAGGCAGTATCAGTGCTATGTGCTGTGGCCTCTCATTCCATGTCTGCTGTAATTTTGTCAGAGCTGGGGGTAGCTGCGCGGCTGCTGGATGCTGGCTCCAAACCCTTTGCCACTGCGAGATGGCATCCAGCTGCGAGCGAATGCTGTACTGTTCGGAACTGACTACGCGTGCAAGTTCTACCCAGCCCCGTGACGCATAGCTATTTGCTGTACTCGCAAAATTATCGAGCTGGGCTGGTGAGAAACTCAATATAGCGTTCCAAATCTCATCGTTCAGATCCGGGCTTGAGTTGCCTTCATTGCTTTCTCCCAATTCCAGATAGGCGCTAAGTGCTGGTTCAAGCTGCCCGTCGTCCTGATAAGCTCGGCCAAGGATTAGTAAATATTCTCGCAGCAAGTTAGGGCTGCTTTCCAGGGAGGCAATATCCAATGAAGACAGTACATCCAATGCCTCTGCAGGTTGACCCTCACTCAGTGCAAGTCGCGCCTCCAAAAGGAGTGCACGTAGTTGCAAATTTACCGGGTAGTTTCCCACACCATTGAGAAGCGCCCACTGCCGCGCGGCGCGATCCACATTTCCATCCTCAATTAGAGCCTCCATCGCCAGTACTCGTAGTTCGGCAGATTCGATTCCATCGGCGTTGTTTGCAGCTTGCACCAGTTCGTCGATGGAGGCGTCTCGCGGATCGAACTCCGCTGAGACCTGTGTAGGTGCGTTCGGTGTCGAACCGCATGCCTGAAAAAGAGCCAAGAGGAGAAGTAGGAGTAATCTGTTGGTGCGCGTGCGGGGTAATTTCATCTATGTATCAGTGATATTGTCTGCTAAGTTGTGCGCTTGCTTCAAAGACTAATACAGTTCACTGGGGACAGCAATTTATTAACCAAAACAGTTGCCCAAATGAGACTCACCACAGAAATTGAGAGATCGAGAAGATTGAGTAATGAGTGATTCCGGCACCCTCTATATTGTAGCGACTCCCATAGGTAATCTGGATGACATATCGAAACGGGCGATAGAAGTTCTAAACTTTGTGGATCTCATCGCGGCTGAAGATACTCGTCATAGTCAGAAATTATTGCAGAACATCCAAGTGGATACGCCAGTTGTTTCCCATCACGATTTCTCAGCGGATAGCGCTATCGAGCGGATACTGGAGAAGCTCGATTCCGGAAGCTCGATAGCTCTTATTTCCGATGCCGGTACGCCGCTAATTTCAGACCCAGGTTTTAAGTTGGTCAGATTGGCGCGCGAGCGAAACCTGGCGGTGATTCCAGTGCCTGGGGCGAGTGCGCTGATCACAGCGTTAAGCGTCTCGGGGCTGGCTACGGATAGATTCACCTTCGAGGGCTTCCTTCCCAGCAAGGCCGCCGCGCGGCAAAAAAAGCTTTCGGCACTATCGGGTGAAGAGCGCACGATGGTGTTCTATGAGTCTACGCACCGAATTAGGGATAGCCTGTCGGATATGCGTGCGGCGTTCTCAGATCAGCGTTTGATATTCATAGCGCGGGAATTAACGAAGCGCTTTGAATCACATTTTCTGGGTACGGCTGAGGCTTGCGTCGAGTGGCTAGTCGCGGATAGCAATCAGCAGAAGGGAGAGTTCGTTGTCATCGTCTCAGGTAGCGATGCGCAGCTTGAAGAGGCGCGCAGGCACGAGCAGGGAATGGAAATAGTGAGGCTGCTTAAACCCGAGGTCTCCATGAAGAAGGCGGTAAGTCTGGCTAGCAAGATCAGTGGTGCACGGAAGAATTTATTGTATGAGGCGGCGCTCAAGGAAATGGCAGAGGGCGCAGAGTCAGCTCCTGTAGAATATTGATTGTATCGAGCGCAGTTCTCCTTTAGTCTTCGCCCCGAGTCAGCCGGACAATTGCTGTCTTTAGCTCTTCGTTTGTCGACTATCGACCTATGAGGAAATCGACAGAGGAAAGTCCGGGCTCCATAGAGCAGAGTGCCAGGTAACGCCTGGGGGGTGCAAACCCACGGCCAGTGCAACAGAAAGTAAACCGCCGCAGAGCTTTCGAGCGATGAGGTAAGGGTGAAATGGTGCGGTAAGAGCGCACCGCGCGGCTGGTAACAGTTCGCGGCAAGGTAAACCCCACTCGGAGCAAGGCCAAATAGGAATCCTACAGATGCTGCTCGCATTGGATTCGGGTAGGCCGCTAAAGGCCTGTGGTGACACAGGTCGTAGATGAATAATTGTCCTAGACAGAACCCGGCTTATAGGCTGGCTCACCTTCTTTTCTGCGCTTTCCGTGAAAATATTCTAAAGATTCTTAATAGTTTACTTTAACTAGGGTCGCTATTAAGTTGTATTCGCAAGATTTCCGCGTTCTCACTTTTCTCGATTTAGCGACATTTCCCCGATTTTAGCGACACGATCTCCTACTTTAACCCATAGATATCAGGCAAATAAGGCTTGCGTGGACTTAATAGTGCCTCTATAGTGTCACTTTGTGGCGAAAAGTGGAATAAATTGTAGATTTGTGGGGATTGAAGGAATCAAACCCACTACCGCAATTCCACTAAAAATGGGGACAACACGTGTTTCGCGGCATAAATACTATCAATCTCGATGCAAAAGGTCGCATGGCTATGCCTGCGCGCTACCGTGAGCAGCTAATAAGCCATTGCTCCGGGCATCTGGTAGTTACTATCGACACGAATCATCGATGTCTGTTGCTCTATCCACTCGCCGAGTGGGAACACATAGAGCGAGAAATAGAATCCCTCTCCAGTTTCGACCCAATGTCCCAGCGTGTCAAACATCTACTCATCGGTCATGCCAATGACCTGGAGTTGGATGGCAGCGGCCGCATCCTGTTACCTCAAGAGCTACGTCAATACGCGCAGTTGGAGAAGCATGTGTGCCTGATCGGGCAGGGCAAGAAATTGGAAATATGGAGCCAGGAAAACTGGAATCAACAGCGCGATCAATGGCTAACGGAATCGACAACGGAAGGAGAGCTGCCAGATAAACTGCGGTCCCTGGCGCTCTAGGTTGAAAACATGAGCCACGAAACGGTATTGATGCGGGAAGCGGTCGATGCTCTTTCGATTCGCGAAGACGGGTGCTATGTAGATGCGACGTTTGGAAGGGGTGGTCATAGCCAGTTAATCCTGGAGAGGTTAGGAGCTAACGGACGGCTCATAGTATTCGACAAGGATCCCGATGCGATCGAAGCCGCGTTGCAGCTTAAGGAAGCGGACGGGCGTTTGCAGATTGCCCACGCCCCCTTTTCAGAGATAGAGGCGCAGCTCGAAAAGATGGATGTTGGTTCGGGTGTGGATGGCATCTTATTCGATCTGGGTGTTTCCTCGCCGCAGCTGGACAACGCAGAGAGAGGGTTTAGTTTTCTTCGGGACGGCCCACTCGATATGCGGATGAACCCGGCGGTGGGTAGAAGCGCCGAGGATTGGATAAACAGTGCTGGAGAAGTCGAGATAGCCGACGTGTTGTATCAGTTTGGTGAGGAGCGACATTCCAGGCGCATGGCGCGCAGGCTGATACTCGAGCGTGCAGAGAAACGAATTACGACAACAGCAGAGCTGGCGGAGATCATCAAAGAGGCGAATCCGTCTTGGGAGCGAGATAAGCACCCGGCGACCAGGGCGTTTCAAGGGATTCGTATTTTTATCAACGATGAGCTAGGTGAGCTGCGCAGAGGCTTAGAGCAATCACTGAAGATGTTGAAGGTTGGCGGCAGGCTAGTAGTTATTAGCTTTCATTCGTTGGAAGACCGAATAGTCAAACAGTTTATCGCCTTGCAGGCCAGGGGAGATAATTTTCCACGTGACCTGCCTGTCTCTCAAGAGATGATGAATCCCAAGCTGAAGCCGATAGGAAAGAAGACAAAAGCGAGTGCCGTCGAAGTAGATAAAAACCCCAGGGCGAGAAGTGCCCTGATGCGAGTGGCGGAAAAGATCGCCGAATAGAAACGACGAGTTAATGAAAAACTATGAGCGTAAGACAAAACAAGAAGAAAGCCCCACGAGAGTCAATCGAGCTCTCTATCCTCTATTGGGCGGGGATTAGGAATCGCTCCAGTTTTGTCCTGTTCGCGGCATTGGCGATAGTGCTTGCCACGGGGCTTTTTGTTGTAGGCGCTACTCATCAGAATCGTTCTGCCTTCAACGAGCTGCAAGTGCTTCGAGAGCAGGCTAATAACTTAGAGATTGAATGGGGGCAATTGCTCATCGAGCAGAGTACATTCGGTGTAGAGGGCCGCATACAGCAGAAGGCTTTCGAACAACTACAGATGGAAGTGCCAGATATTGCCAAAATAGTCATGGTGAATCATGAGCAGCGCTAGGATCGCTGGCTTTTTCCAGCAATGGCGATTGCACTTGGTGCTCTTCGCTCTGTTTTTGTGTCTGATAGCGATAGCCTGGAAGGTGAGCGCGCTGCACATTTCCGAGCGTGATTTTCTTCAGAGCCAGGGCGATGCCAGAACGATTCGCACCGTACCCCTGGTAGCAAATCGCGGACTAATTACCGATAGGAATGGTGAGCCGCTTGCGGTGAGCACCCCCGTTAAGTCTATCTGGGTAAACCCTCAGGAGATTGGCAGCGAGCCCGCGGAGATCGAGCGGCTAGCGAAAGAGTTAGAGCTGGATTTAGATTCCCTTAGTAGCACCATAGCGCGAAACGGCAGTCGCGAATTCTTGTATGTTAAGAGACGCCTGGCGCCTGCAGAAGCAGAAAGAATCCTGGCTCTGAATATTGCAGGCGTTAATGGTCAGCAGGAGTACCAAAGATTCTATCCTCAAGGAGAAGTTGCTGCGCATCTAGTTGGCTTCAGTAACGTTGATGATGTTGGCCAGGAGGGTCTGGAGCTTACCTACGACGAGTGGCTTAAGGGCGTGCCGGGACGGCGTCAGGTAATGAAAGACAGACGCGGCCACATCATCGAAGAGTTGAATACCATTCAAACCGCGCAGCCCGGTAAGAACTTAGAGTTAAGCATCGACTTTCGATTACAGAACCTCGCCTATAAAGAGTTGAAGGAAGAGTTTGTTACGCGTCGTGCAAAGTCTGCATCTATCGTGGTATTGGACGTGGACACAGGCGAAGTGCTGGCGATGGCGAACCAGCCTTCGTACAACCCGCACAACCGCAGCGGTCTGACCGACTTTAGCGTGCTGCGCAATCGCGCGATTACCGATGTGTTCGAACCGGGCTCTCCAATAAAGGCATTCACTGTGACGGCGGCACTCGAGTCGGGGTTATATGCACCCGATACGATAATCGAGACCAGTCCAGGTTGGATGATGGTGAATGGGAAGGAGGTTCAGGACATTCTTAACTATGGCACTTTGGACCTCACTCGAGTTATTACCAAGTCGAGTAATATTGGTGCGACCAAGATTGCCTTCGAGATCGGTCCCGAACCGATCCGCAATGTATTAGAGCGCGTGGGAATGGGTCAGGTTTCCGGTACCGGTTTTCCTGGCGAGCAGGGCGGTGTGCTGCCGAATCATCGTAGTTGGAGTGGTATAGAGATAGCAACATTCTCCTTCGGCTATGGGCTTTCTACTACGGCCCTACAGTTGGCCCAAGCCTATTCGGTTCTTGCCGATGACGGTATAAGAAAGCCAGTGTCGCTCTTGAAATTGGATGAAGCCAGCCTTGCGGAGCTGCCGCGAGAGCAGGTCATCGATAAGAAGATTAGCAATCAAGTATTGGCAATGCTCGAGACTGTTGTTGATCCTGAGCGAGGCGGTTCGGCTCGGGATGCGAGAGTGCCTTTCTATAAGGTGGCGGGCAAGACTGGCACGGTTCATGTGGTTGGCGAGTTTGGCTACGAAGAAAATGTTCACAACTCGCTATTCGTTGGCCTCGCACCGGCGAGTAATCCGAAGTTGGTTATCGTGGTAATCGTGTATGAGCCCAAGGGCGAGGAGCACTACGGGGGTCAGGTTGCGGCACCGGTATTTTCCAGAGTTGCTGCCGGCGCAATGAGAATATTGAACATCGCTCCGGACAATTTGCCGGACAGTGAATCCAGGGGGCTCGCACACTCTAAATGAATACGGCAGAACAATTGAATTTCAATGGAGCCTTGCTCGATCTGCTTGATGGGCTGGCTATTCTACCCGAGCCAGTTCCGCAAGCGCTGAACGTAGTAGCTACAGGCATTCAGATGGATAGCCGGCTGCTGTGCAAAGGTGATGTATTTCTCGCCTGCTTCGGCCGCAATCACGATGCCAGAGAGTATATCGATGAGGCTATCGCAACGGGAGTCGCTGCTGTTTTTGCAGAGTCGGGTGGCCAGTGGCAGGGAACCCAGATTATCAACGAGGTGGCTGTGATAGCCGTCGATAATCTTTCCGCCAAACTGAGCGAAATTGCCGCAAGGTTTTACGGACACCCTAGTAGTCA
>CAXBLN010000183.1:0-7232 GCA_963976555.1 uncultured Gammaproteobacteria bacterium | reverse complement strand
TTGGTCTGGACGATGACGATGTCTGCAACAATCAGTTTGCGACAAGCGATGTGCTGGAAGGATTCCTTAATCAGACTGCCGCGATGATGAACTCTGACGAGGAATTCAATCTCGAAAACCTTTCCGATGAAATTTCTGGCAGCGGTTTACTTTCCGACGAGGCGATCAATAATCTGAGCGATAGAAGTCAGGAGAGTGTAGGAGCGGATTTTCAGTGGACTCTGCGCGGAAATTATCTTGGTTATAATTCTCAGATTATTGCAGGCGGTGCCTATTATCGGGGAGAGTCGAACTTTGACTCGGTTTTGGAACTTGCCAATCTCGATCCAATTACCAGGCTTACGCTCGGACTCGGTACGGGCTCGTTCGTAGACAGCCAGGCGACCTCGATCAACACCGAGACAGAATCGAGCAGCCTCTATATAACGAATACCATGGACCTGAGTACGACTGTGGCACTCACTCTATCCGCCCGAGCCAATCTCACCACTGTCGTGTTGCGCGACAAGTCCGGCGTGCGGCCCGAGCTCAATGGCAGCCACAATTTCTCCAGAATCAATACATCGCTGGGCCTAACCTGGCAGGCGAACGAGAGCCATAGCCTGTTCGCCTCCTATAGCGAGTCTTCCCGCGCCCCCACTCCGATAGAACTAGCCTGCAACGAGGGAGTCTTCGATCTGGCGGTAGCCTTTGCGATAGAGGCAGGAGAAGACCCAGGCGATGTGGATTTGGAATGCCGCCTTCCGAACGCCTTTCTGGCTGACCCACCGCTGAATGATGTGGTGGCGAAAAGTTTCGAAGTTGGCGCACGCGGCTTTATCAGTAATATCGCCTACACTCTCGGCCTTTTTCATACCTTGAATAAGGATGACATCTTGTTTCAAACGACTGGCCGCTCCACTGGACTATTCGCCAACGTTGATAAGACTCGCAGAGCCGGTTTAGAGTCTAGCTTGCAGGGCCAGTGGCAGTCGTTCAGCTGGCTCGCGGCCTACAGTTTCATCGATGCGACCTTCGAAGATAGTTTTCAGGCGTTAAGCCCTAATCACACATTCGCGGACGATGAAGGAGAGATAGCCGTGCGCTCTGGCGATCGTATTCCCGGTATTCCGGAGCACCAGTTCAAGATCTCCAGTGACTACGTTTTCGATAACGGGCTGAGTATTGGCCTCGACGTTCTAAGCAATGGTGGCCAGGTATTGCGCGGCGACGAGTCGAATCAATTAGGCGAAGTACCAGGCTACACGACCGTGGGTATGCGGGCGCGTTACAGTATCAACGAAAGACTAGAAGTTTTTGCGAAGGTGGATAATCTGCTGGACAGAGAGTACGAGAGCTTTGGTTTGCTCGGCGAAGAGCCTGGCGAGCTCGAGGTGCCCATCATTGAAGATTTCACCAACCCTGTGTTCTTGGGAGCGGGTGCTCCACGGGCTGCTTTCCTGGGACTGCGCTACAACTTCTAGAACGCCTTCAGCACTACTTGCTACGCAGGAAATCCACGGCGCGATCTGGGAAGTCGGTGAATACTCCGTCTACGTCCGCCCGAAAGTAGTGAATCTCTAGTAAGTCTTCGAAGCTATCTGCATAGGACGGAACCTGCCCTGGGTCCAATCGGTAGGTGTAAGGGTGGACCTGCATGCCGGCCGCGTGAGCCCTCGCTACGAAGTCAGTAACCCCAATATTCGACTTTCGAGAGTCACGAGAAACGACAAGTCCCTTCTCGGGCCCAACGCCGTCGGCGTGGGCAGAGAGCCTTTCCATTCCATCTTCTTCGAACATCCAGGGATAAGAAGAGGCCCCGCCGATCAACTGCACGAGGTTCAGGTCGATGCCTTCGGCGGGCAGGATCTCTTCGGAGATGATCTTTAACTCTTCGAAACTAAAAGTCTGCAGAAAAACTTTGTCTTGCTTGCTCGTGTAACCATAAGACTTGAGCATCTTCACTACAGCCGTGCTGATGTCTTTACCCGCCTCTCGATGGAACTCTGGGGATTTTACTTCCGGGTAGATGCCTATGTTCTTTCCGGTAGATTTGTTGAGGCCTTGGATTAATTCGATTTCCTCAGCGAGCGTGGGCACGCTAAAGGTAGATGCTCCCATGGGGAAACGGCTAGCGTAGCCCTGCTTCTTTTCGCCGTTCTCGATCTCGAATCCTTCGCTCGCCTGCAGATGTCGAATCTCCGCCAGCGTGAAATCGATAGCATAGAAGCGACCGTCATCCCTTATTCGATCGGGAAATTTTTCGGAGACATCGGTAGTTCTATCGAGGGTAATATCGTGCAGAACGATAAGCTGATCATCGCTAGTCATGACTACGTCTTGTTCTATGTAGTCGGCGCCCATGGCATAAGCCATGGATTTCGCTGCCAGGGTATGTTCCGGCAAATATCCGCTCGCGCCGCGGTGAGCGATAACGATTTTCTGTGCCTGTGCGTGAGAATGAAGAGTTACTGTCATGAGTAATACACCAATTGCCTTAGCGGCATTCAATCTGAAACGGAGAAGATGCATTAGAGTTACCTCGGTGCCAGCAAGAGATAATAAGCCTCTCCCGCGGCGATGAATGAACGATTGTCTGTCTATGCGACGAACTTCGTCGTTTATATTACAAAGCGCTTCGAAAATACAGCTGTGATGGAGCTACGCTCCCTACTGACTCACTACGAGGATGCTTAGGAGCCCAGTCGATAGCGTAACTTGATAGCAATCGTATCTACAATCCTGTCGTTCCAGGACTGCTCCAGGAGATCCTGGAATGTTTCGAAGGAATTTGAAGGCAGATTACTGCCGCGAGTATAGACCACAAACAGATCAGAAAGAGGCGCGATCTGCCAGCGATATCTAGCTTGAAAAGTGAGGCGACTGATGACGAAATCATCGGGTGTCATGTCAGGGTTAGGTACTGACTGCAAAGAATCTAGACGATTAGTATTAACCTGCCAGAAACGATCTTCGAATGCCTTGATAGCGGTCCACTGTGCGGTGAATCTGAGTTGCTGGAACGCGGTAACGAAATAATTCATCTCCAGGCGAGGAGCCCATTGATGAGCCTCGAAGCTAGTGTAGCTGCCGCCGCCTTTGTGAACTAAGAGCGCCTCTCTATCGGTATAGTTCAGATTGAGGTCGGTTGAGAATCGGTCATTGGGTCGCCACACTACGCCGGCCTCACCTACTATTCTCGCTGGCCCCAGTTCATCGGTGTCCAGATTAAGATTCAGATTATAAGAAATCGATTCTGCCTGATTCGTGCTATAACCAATATTCGCACCCCATCTATCTGGAACTCGGAAGTCGCCTGTACCTCGCCCCAACCGATCATCGATGCGTCTCGGGAAATAACGCAGACTAAAGTCGACATTGTTATTATTGAGAAAGTTATAGCCGCGATTTAGGAATAGCCCCATCCTCACCGGTCTTCCTTCGGTGTTCCACTGATTGGTGACAAATACGCTTGTAGTTCGTTGACGTAGCCCGGGAACATCTGACTCGGTTTTAGAATAGTTGTAATCCATGTTCATCTGATCGTTGCGTGTCAGAAATCCCAACTCATTCAAATCGAGAGTGTCATCGATATAGGTAGAGCGAAGCGTGTGCTGCACTCCCCTGCGTGGACGGTAGCTGACATCGGCGAATCCACCTGCGCCTGTAACATCTTGCACGTTGCTGTGCATAAGCTGGGCATCTACCACCCAGCGGCTATCCGCAGAAAAATAGTGTGCGTCTATGGCGTTAACAGTAGCATCGATGTCGGGGTGTGACAGATTGGTTCCCATCCAGCCGATGGCTCTACGCCCCCCTGCGTCGGTGTCTTCATATAACACTCTTGCTACGGTGAAATCCCTTCCCTCTGCCTGCAACTTAACTCGCGAACCATCGGCGAGCCTGCCCGATATTTCGCTGTCGTCCTCGGAAGCGAGCAACGTACCGTAGCGCCAGCTACCATTCTGACCTGCCAATTTTACCGCACCTAACAACTCGGTGTTTCTACTCAAATCCGTCGGTACCACGCTAACGTCGCCAGGTACATCGTAGATTGCAGCACCGCCGATGCGGCGCGTGTTTAGTAGCGATATAGGCCCGCCTGGGCCGCCGCGACCCGATGTCCGTGGTGAAGTATTGAAGATGTCCTGTCCTTCGAGGAAGAAGGACCTTCGCTCTGGGAAAAATACTTCAAACGCTGTCAGGTTAACTACCACATCGTCCGATTCGACATTACCGAAGTCTGGATTCAATGTTGCGGATAAAAGGGTATTAGTTGTTGGTCGCCAAAAAATCTCCGATCCAACTTTGAACTCCGTCTCGTTGGAAATATTGTCGACTATGGTCGATGCGAAGGGGTAGTAGGTGAGCTGTCTGCGTGGTTCGATGTCTCTCAGTTCGTATTTTTCGAAGGCAGACAAATATTGATTCACGGTGCGCGGTAATGCAGGATTGGACCATGCCTCTCCACTGAGATGGCCTACCTGCCGCTCGAAATAGAGTCCAATCTGTCTGACGTCATCGACCTGGGGAAGAGGCATCATCGCCCAGGGAACGAAATACTCCACACTCCATCCATTGTCGAGCGCCTGGGTACGACCATTCCATGACCCGTCCCATTGCATATTCAATTGCCGCTCAGGCAGTAGCGATGCATCGGTCAGGGAATCGCCGAGATTAATGCGTAGAAAATAGCCATAGAGGCCATCGCCAGAAGCATCGATACCCACCACGAAGCCATCGCGATCGAGCTGGGTGTCTCTGGACGTCATGCGAGCAACGAGGGTTTCGGGTGGTTGAAAATTCATCGCTGAGACGTAGATTCCCTGCTCGGTATAGAACATCCGAACGTGGGTCTCGTAGGTCGCATCCGCCAGCGTGTCAGGGTTGATGACCTTCATGCCATCGATCACAGGCAAATCCTCCCAGACAGCCTCATCGATGAAGCCGTCCAGATTGATACTGGCGACACTCTCGTCAACTCGTGTCATCTGGGGTATGGATTGTTGAGCCAGAAGCGGCATTGATAGCAGAATGAGGGAAAAGCAGAGGCATGCGCGCAGACGAGAAATACTCATATTCGTACTCTTAAGTGGCTCTTTATCATTGTGGCCTATCCTAGGCGCGGACGGACAGTGCTCTTGTGCACGCACTATATCTTATCTATTTTTGTGAATTAGCATTTAGAAACAAATAGTTACAAATACGCGCATAGAGTGGCTGAGGGAATTTTTCCCCTTCGCCTGTTACAGGCGGCTTGCCATGATTCATCACTATTCCCACCGTATTCGCCTTTATTCGGACCAGGTGAAGTCAGATTGCTGCGGTTTAATGCAGTCTGAGTATTCTCATATCTATTGTTAAAACCTAAGGAGTCCGTGGTGAAATTGTTTAAGAAGACCCAGAATTGTCTGTTTGTTGAAGAGGAGACCTATAAATGGAGCCAGAAAAAGGCCGGCATGAGTCGTCACTTGATTACCGTGTCGCTGCTCTGCCTAGTTGCGGCTTTTCTGTTTAGTGCGCTACGCTAGCCCGGGGATAGCTTCCGACCTAACGAGCCTTCAGCACAGCTTCGACGTTGAGTTGCTGGCCGGCTCGACTTAGAACCAGGCGCACCACATCATTTGGTGCCGACTGCCGCAGTAGGTTTGAATAGGCCTGTAGATCGGTCATGGCTTGGTCGTTGTAGCTAAGCAGAATGTCTCCAGCTTGCAGACCAGCCTCTTCTGCCGCGCTCCCGGGTGTCACGCCACTAATACGAACTCCAGTACCCGAGAATGCAAAATCTGGCACGGTGCCCAGACTCGCAGCCCGCTCTGTACCTGCGCTCGAGGGCACTGCAACAGGGGCACCGGCCAGCGTCACTCGCAGAGGATCGGGGTTATCCGCAAGATACACCGATGCCTCCTCCAGCCACAGTGCAACGCTCGATAAACCGTCCAGGTCTAGCTTTTCGACACTATCACTTAGCTGATGATAGTCTTCGTGCACACCACTGAAGAGGTGGATAGCGGGGATGCCTGCGTTCAGAAAGCTCACGTGATCGCTGCTGGCAATCGTGTTCGCCGGGAATGTGGAATTCACTCCAATGGTAAAACCAATCCCCTGCGCCATGAAAGGCCATTCGTAGGCGCTATCGGTGGCGAATACCTGAAGATCGCGACCCTCGAGGCGCCCCACCGCATCGAGATTAATCATCGCGTAGAAGTCTCTGGATTCGAATCCAGCGGGCGGATTACTTACAAAATATTGCGAACCGAGCAAACCAGTTTCTTCGCCACTGAACGCGACGAAGAGTATTGGCCGCTGCGGCGTGAAGGCACGCGCGAGCTGACTCGCAACCTCTATCATCGCAGCGATGCCGGCCGCGTTATCGTCCGCACCTGGAAAGTGTCGACCGGTCTGCCCTTCGCTGCCGAGATGATCATAATGAGCGCCAATGATCAGCGGCTGCCTCCTTAGCAAGGGGTTGCTACCTGGGATCATACCGACGATGTTAGACATTTTAACGCTGCCTCTACCGCTGATGTTTTGATTCCACTCTTGTACATAGGTTCCGTTGAGTGTCTGCAGGCCTGCCGTTCGAAACTGGTCTGCGATGTACTGTGCCGCCCGATCCAGTCCGCTAGTGCCCAATCCTCTTCCCTGAAAGTCTGCGGAACTCAACGTCACTACATGTTCTCGCAATTGCCCCGGCAGGTACTTCGATGGCAGAACCGCCAGTGGTTCGGCGACAGGCAAGTTCTCGAAATCGATCGTTAGCTGTAGATTGGGTTTTAACCACTGCATCGGGGAATCAGGGCTGGACCAGACACCTTTCACGTCGTTGGTGGGCTCTGCGCCGAAGAAACTGAGATAGGAATACTTGCCATAGTGTGGAAGCTTCTCAATCATTCCAGGCATCGCGACCACCTGATCTACATCGATTAACCCTAGAGCGAGTTCTGAATTTGCGGGATGGCGAGCAACTACTACACTACTTCTATCTGCAAATTCTACATCGTCTCCTCCCATGCGCATGCCGGACGCAGTTGCTTCCACGCCATAGAGATTGCCCGCATCGAAGACCGATTGCGCGAAGGGATTATCCCGTCCAAGAACCCATACCGATCGATCCTGCGGTAACTCGATTATATCTTCAGCATTTACTATTTGAGCATCCACACCGGTTGCGAAGTTCTCGGCCATTTGCACCCAATGCTGCCGGTTCGACTGAGGCAAGATGAAGCTTATCTGCTGTGCACCGAAGAGCT
>CAXBLN010000182.1:0-7277 GCA_963976555.1 uncultured Gammaproteobacteria bacterium | reverse complement strand
ATGCCTATCTCAACACCTACGACCAATGTCAGGAAGAGCGTTAGGCTAACTGCCGAAAAATCAGACTTAGAATAGCGCCAGGCCTTGCCCAGAGTAGAGAAGTCTAACAGCGGGTAGATAGCCACAAGTATAATAGAAGCCAGGGCAACTTTCGGCAGCCAGTAAAGAAGTGGAGTAAAAAGCAGAGCGACCATGGCCACCAGGATCGCCGTAAAGAACCCCGAAGCAGGAGTCGCTGCGCCTGCGTCGAAGTTAACCACAGATCGAGAGAAACCGCCGCACACTGGAAACCCTCCAGAGAAAGACACTGCAATATTGGACGCTCCTAAACCAATCAATTCCTGATCCAGGTCTATCTGCTCGCGGCGCTTTGCCGCCAGAGTCTGCGCGACGGAGATCGACTCGACAAAACCGATGATCGACAACAAAATGGCGGACCAGAATAAGTTGCGGATAAGGTCCAAAGAGAAATCGGGAACAGTAAACCCCGGCAGCCCGGCAGGCACCACGCCCAGAAGCTTCACGCCGTATTGATCGAGGCGCAGGAAATAGCAGAGAAAACCCGTTATGAATGCAACCAGCACCGGCCCGCTCCTGGACAGACTAGTCACGAGCCTCGAACCAAAGCCGAGTTTCGTAAGTAGTGAGTCTAGCCCCGTTCTACACCATATAATCAATACGACTGACGTTAGCCCCAGCCCTACGGTAGCCAAGTTTACTTCCGTGATCGACTCGTTGAGCGATGAGAGAATTTCGATCACATTCTGACCGCTGGAGGTAATGCCAAGCAAATGCTGCACCTGACTCAATCCGATGATTAACGCACTAGCTGTGATGAAGGCACTGATCACTGGATGCGAGAGAAAGTTCGCCATAAAACCCAGTCGCATCAGGCCTAACAACATAAGAAAGAAACCTGAAAGAAAAGCCAGCGTAAGCGCAGCCGAGACAATCTGAGTGATATCGCTTAGGCCTAGCTTAGCTAGAGCCGCCGCCGTCATCAGTGAAAGCACAGCGACTGGACCAACCGAGAGATTATTACTTGTGCCAAACACGGCGTAGATAGAGAGGCCGAAGATACTCGCATAGAGTCCTGCCTGCGGCGGTAGACCAGCAACCAGCGAATAGGCCAGAGCCTGCGGTATCAACATGATCGCGACGATAACCGCGGCCATGGAATCGTCGGCTAATTTTACTTTGTCGTAGCGACGCCCCCATCGCAGAATGGGCAGATACTGCGATAGAGAAAATAGCTTATTCAAGTAGTTACTCAGGTCGTTTAGGTTCGGTTCGCAACAGGTATCGCCAAAACTAGTGGCTTTGCAGGTGCTTGCCCCTCTTCTTGCGGGTAATTAGACCCGCGCACTTCACACAACCGAACAGGCCGAGGTCTATAGCGATAGTAAGGAGTAACGCCAGCGCCAAACCCCATTCGATCGCCACCAGGTTAAGCGGCACGGTATAACCATATTGCGCGAAAGTCTCTTCGATGAACTCATTATCGGCATAGAGCACGATATGTAGCGCAGCCGGCAATGATCCACCGGATATCGCCGCCCGCTCGGTACTTATGCGGTTATATCTGTCGACAATATTTCTTATGCTCTGGGCGTCGCTCTCGAACACCGCATCATTGCTCTGCTGGTAGTAGACAATGAGCGCCTCCAAATTTCCCGAGAAGAGCAGATCTGCAGTCGTTTGAAAGCCACTGATGTTGGCGCTGACTTCTTGATAGTGAGCATCGATTCGCCGCTCGTACTGATCGACGAAATTTGGAACTTGAATACCGAGCAACAGTCCGGTGGCAAAGATAAATAGCCTGCTATAGGTTTTCAATAGCGAAAGAATCATGGTTCCTCAGCTCTCAATTTGACGTGAACTCGCGCTACTCCCAATTCAAAAACCCTTACGACTATCCCTGCGAAAGCAGGCTTCTAAGATCGATGATGGCGGCGTTGGCTCGCGAAATATAGTTCGCCATGGTAAGAGAATGATTGGCAAATATCCCGAAGCCCGACCCGTTTAGGATTACGGGAAAAAATACTGCTCGTTGACTGGCCTCAAGCTCGCGAACGATCTGACTTAGACTGGCGACCGCGTTCTTGTCTTCCAATACATCTTGGAAGTCTATCTCGACCGCCTTCAGGAAATGCATCAACGCCCATGTCGCTCCCCTTGCCTCATAGAAGACGTCATCTATTTGCAGCCAGGGTGTCTTTACTGACACCTCCGCGCGAGATGGCGTGGACTGCGCGGCTCCGTTTTCGCCGGCCGTATCTGTGTTTACGCGTTGCTGTCTAACACTGGTGCTGAGGCGCTGCGACAAACTGCCGAGGCGTGATTCGACGGCGAGCAGCCAGGTAGCCAGATTGTCCGCTCGCGCATAGAATTGAGCCTCAGTATTTTCCGGGTCGGTAATGCGCGTCAGATAAGAATCGAGATGCTCGATGGCTTCTGCGTACTCACTTTCTGAGGAGGGAAATAGCCAGCTGTCATTGCTGATCTGAAAATTCGGTTCGCTGATGATTAGGTCTGGATCTTCTGTGGATTGCGATTGCGAGCGACTAAAATTTTCGCGAAAGGCCCGTGCAAGATCACGCACCTGCACCAGGGCACCAAACTCCCAGTTGGGGATATTGTCCAGGTAGATGCCCGGGGGAGCTACGTCATTACTCAGATAGCCACCGCGCTTCTGCAACAGGGTTTCGGCGACAGATATCAGAGCAACTGTGGTAGTGCTTCCCACGACCGCGTCGTTACCAATCAGCGCGAGTCTCTCGGCCGACTTCTGTTGCACGGAGAACGCGGCCGGTTCAGCGCTCCAGTAAAACCCGAGTAACACTATGAAGATGAACAGGAAACCAAAAAAGGTAAGGAATACCCTCTTCCGTAGTGAGCCATCACCCGAGAATGAGAATAGAGAAGCCAGCCTAGCTTTCATATCTGTCCAGAACATCTGCGCAGTTTAGCATTTTTGAGGATGTTGAGTGTATTTACACTCAGCATGGCATAGCCACAGAAAGTGCTTACTGAATGGATTAGTCGCCTTGTGGCATGCGCAGTCGAATTCCAAGCCGGCTCGATAGCTCAATATTGCCGCGAATGCGATAACCAAGGACCGCCTCCCGCATCACCGACACCATCCATCTCGCCAATTCATCGTTGGGCGCGGCGATCAGGAAGAAGGCTTCATGTTCTCGAATCTGCTTGGCAATATCCCCAAGTTCCTGCTCAGCTGCCTCGGATCGAGCAGCATACTGAGGATAATCGAGTACGAAGAATAGATCGTCAGAATTCATATCACGTTGCAGAGCAGCTTCCACGACAGCTATTTCCGGGTGACTTGCATCGACGAAGCGCGCCCTGTCCAATAGGCGTTTCGCCTCCTCGAACTGCCCGCGGCGGATTGATTGCTGGGTGAGTTCTAGGTAGCGTTTTACGATGTCCTGCAGGCCTTCAAGTGCAAGCTGATTCTGCGGGTCCATGGCGAGCACACGCTTGAACCGGGCGTGAGCGTTATCATCGATGGGAGTTAGGAGTCGATCGGCGTTTAATGCCTGTAGTGCCTCGTACAATAAGTCGGGAATCATGCGCCTGCTGTCGGCATTGGTCGATCCGGAATACACCTCGGCACCGGACAAGACACGAATCTCCAAGGCCTCGTCTCTCACCTGGTTAGCAGTTGGCGTAGATTCGATCGGCGGCGTCTGACAGTTGACGAGCAACACAGCGCCAGCAGAGAGAGCCAAAATTTTGAGAGACCGCATCGACATAGGGTTTAAGTCACTGGATTAATTCGTCAGTTCGGAAAATGGAATAAACTCAAGACTATCGCCCTCAGCCACTGCTGTATAGGGTGGCACAATAGCCAGACCATCTGCTTGACTCAGCGAGGCGGCAACCCCAGAACTCTGATTACGCAATGGCAGCAACGATGCAACGCCGCTGGGATCTCTGTGCAGCTGACAGCGCAGATACTCCTGTCGTTGCTCCGACCTCGGCTGAGCAAATCCGGCGGCAACGTGAAATGTCCTTGCCTCGGTTGAGCCACAACCCAACATACCTAATAGGCATGGGCGCACAAATAGCGTGAAAGTAACAAAAGCCGAGACTGGGTTTCCAGGCAATCCAAAGAATTGCTTACCTGCAATCTTGCCACAGGCCAACGGCTTACCCGGCTTAATGGCCAGTTTCCAGAGCTGTATGACCCCTTCTTCCTCTACAACAGATTTGACGTGATCTTCCTCGCCAACAGAAACACCTCCGGTTGTGATAACACAATCACTCTGCTCACTGGCAGCAAGAAGTGCCTCTCGCGTACCCTCGAAATCATCTCCGACGATTCCACCATCCAGGACCTCGACCTGCAGACCCTGCAAAAGAGAGTAGAGGGTGTAGTAGTTCGAATTATAAATTTGTCCAGATTTCAGTTTGGTGCCAGGTTGAACTAATTCGTCGCCAGTGGTGAGCAGGCATACTTTCAACTTACGGATAACTCTAATCGAATCCATGCCTATCGAGGCCAACAGACCTATGTCCTGAGACTTCAATCGATGACCAGCAGCCAATATCCGCGCACCGGCCTGAATATCGCCACCGGCCTGACGCAGGTTTTCACCAGAGGCGACCACCTGCAGTATGCTGAGTGAATCACCGTTAACGGAACAATTTTCCTGCATAACCACGGCATCTGCACCTTCGGGAACGGGGGCTCCAGTAAAGATACGGGCCGCCTCGCCGGCTTCTAGCCGCCGCCCTACCTCGCCCGCTGCGATACGCTGTGCGATTCTTAGAACAGGAGTCTCGGCATCCTGGTCTGCCGCCCTAAGTGCATAGCCATCCATCGCACTATTGCAGTGGCCGGGCACGTCTATCAACGATACACAGTCTTCGGCCAGGACTCGCCCAGCGGCCTGCGTCAGCGGAACTGTTTCGCTATCAGCTATCTTGGGCAGCTGCGCTGCTACCTGATCGAGTGCAAGGTCGATTGGAGTGAGCGACATGGCTTAGAATTTTCTCACAGAGCAGATGACTCCGAAGGCTTGTCGTCGATATTTCGCATACGGTCCACGTAGAGCGATTTAACGGTTTCCTGCAGATCCCCGTGCCAGGACTTTTGTTTTATACCGAAAGTATCGAATATCTTCTTGCTGGAGAGCGTAGAGTTGGGTAACTCAGGAAGCCTGGGCAGGTTCTCTCGAATCTTGGTGCTATCTAATAGCTGATACATCTCTTCGTCGTGATTCGCCGCATATTTTAGAGTCTGCCGCGCGAATTCGATTTCTTTCTTGATCTCCAAGCCGCTGTAGTGATACGTGCCCCAGACGTTAGCATCGCAATCTACCTGACGGGCGACTGCCAAGATTGTCGCGGCCATATCCGCGGTAGGCGTGGGACTAAATCTGCGACGCCACACCGTAAGCTCGCCATCGTGTTTCTTGACAGAGTGAATCCACGACTTGATTAGGCCGAGCTTGGGATTACCGAACAGCCAACCCGAACGAATGATTATATGAGCAGGGTGTTTGCGGACCGCCTCCTCGCCTTGCAGTGTGTAATAGCCATAGACGCCTTTTGGGTTGGGTTCATCATTCTCGTTATACCCTAGTTTCTTCTCGCCATCGAAGACGTAGCTATTCGAAAGATGCAGCATGGGGATATTGAGTTGATTACAGGTGCCTGCCAGAGTCGCTGGAAGTAGCGCATTAATTCTTTCACAACGCTGCCCTGACGATTCCGCCCGTTTCAGCGCGCTGTGGTTTCTGGAGATAAAGTCAGCCATGTTGACTAGCTGGGTCGGCGCAAACTCGGCAACCATCTTGGTGATAGCAGAGCCGTTGTCCGGATCGAAGTTCTTATCGGCAGGCGCGAGAAATCGAATTTTGTTCTTTCGCAAAATTTCGATCAAGCCCCTGCCTGTTGGACTGTTTGCTCCTACTAAAAACAACTTCACTATTGACTAGATTCCCATGGGCGGCCGCGGTACTAGAATACTCAGAGCCTAGAGTTTGATCAAACGACCCTCGAAGTCAAGCAGAAGCTGGGCTATAGCCATTCTGAGCAAGTCGAATTCTGACTATTTAGGCCGTCCCACAGTAGCGTTAGACAGCCCATAAGAAGTGAGAAAAGGGTCTGAGAAAATCTAGAAGGGTATGTCGTCGTCGAAATTGTCGAAATTAGCGGGAGCCGCCTGTGGCGCTGCCGATGTTGAGGAAGATTTTGCTGCAGGCGCCGCACCACCTTGCCCGCCCTGCCCCTGACCGAAGGAGTTGTCTCCCATATTACTGCCACCAGCACCACGCGAATCCAGCATCTGCATTTCCGAGGCGACGATTTCGGTGGTATAACGCTTAACACCGTCCTGTTCCCAGGATCGAGTCTGCAGGCGACCCTCTATATAGAGTTTCGTACCCTTCTTCACGTATTGTTCAACTATCTCGGCGAGGCGGTTGAAGAAAATCACACGATGCCATTCGGTTTTTTCCTGCTGATCGCCGGTATTTTTATCCTTCCAGGTCTCGCTGGTTGCGAGAGAGACGTTTGCTACACCGTTGCCATTCGGCATGACCCTGAACTCGGGATCATTGCCTACATTTCCGACCAGAATTACCTTATTAACGCCTCGACTTGCCACTATTGTCTCCCCGACTTAAACCTTTAGATTTACACATTGAATTGGAGTCTGGATTCGATCCAGATCTTCGCACTAAGTGTATATCAAGGTCGCACGCATTAGAAATTTTCACGGAAATAAACTTCATTACGCTTATCCGCACGCTGTCCTTTACTCTGGCCTTCCTAATTGTCGATAATGGTCGGTTCCGCCAACTGTAGTGAGTGAGTCATGGATTCGATTGTTGTACGGGGTGCACGCACCCATAACCTAAAGAATATTAATCTCACTATCCCGCGGGATAAGCTCGTCGTTATCACCGGATTGTCCGGCTCTGGAAAGTCGTCCCTGGCCTTCGACACCTTGTATGCCGAAGGGCAGCGCCGCTATGTCGAGTCGCTCTCGACCTATGCGCGACAGTTTCTGTCGATGATGGAGAAACCGGATATCGATCACATCGAGGGTCTGTCCCCGGCCATATCGATAGAACAGAAATCTACATCCCATAACCCTCGCTCTACCGTGGGTACGATTACCGAGATTTACGATTACCTGCGACTGCTGTTTGCACGTGTGGGAGAGCCTCATTGCCCGGAGCACAACATCAAACTGCAGGCCCAGACCGTCAGTCAGATGGTAGACAAGGTTATGTCCCTGCCTAAAG
>CAXBLN010000181.1:0-7285 GCA_963976555.1 uncultured Gammaproteobacteria bacterium | reverse complement strand
AACTGCCCTTTCAGTCTGCGCACCAACTCCATCGCCAGCTCTGGATATTCTTCCTCGTAGATAACCAGCTTCTCTTTCCATGCGGACTCGGCGGTGAAACCCTTCTCCGTTGCATCCCAGGCCTGCTTGATTTCCTCGGGTATGATGAAGGGGGCATGTGGCCATTCCAGCACTTCTCTCGTGGCGGCAACCTCTTCTTCGCCCAGTGGCGAACCATGGGTTGCGTTAGTACCCTGCTTGTTCGGTGACCCGAAGCCGATGACTGTCTTGCAACAAATCAGCGTCGGTCGCTGCTCTTCACTCTGGGCCTGTTTGATGGCGTCGCTAATCGCGTCCGGATCGTGCCCGTCAACAGACAAGACTTGCCAGCCGTAGGACTCGAATCGCTTTGGCGTGTCATCTGCGAACCACTGATCTACCTCGCCATCGATAGAAATACCGTTGTCGTCATAGAATACGATGAGTTTGCCGAGATCCAGCGTGCCCGCGAGGGAGCAGACCTCATGGGAAATGCCTTCCATAAGGCAGCCGTCACCCGCAAATACGTAGGTGTGGTGGTCGATGACCTCATGGCCGTCACGATTAAACTGTGCACCCAGCGTCTTCTCTGCGATGGCCATACCCACGGCATTCGCAATCCCCTGTCCCAAGGGTCCGGTTGTAGTTTCTACACCTGGCGTGTAGCCGTATTCCGGATGGCCGGGTGTCTTGGAGTCGAACTGCCTAAATTGTTGCAAATCCTCTATAGACAGGTCGTAGCCAGTTAGGTGCAACAGGGAATAGATCAGCATGGAGCCGTGGCCGTTCGAAAGCACGAAGCGGTCACGGTTGAACCAGTTGGGATCACCGGGGTTATGCTTGAGAAAATCACACCACAGTACCTGCGCGATATCAGCCATACCCATAGGCGCGCCGGGATGACCTGATTTCGCCTTTTGCACTGCATCCATACTCAACGCACGGATTGCGTTGGCGCTCTGTTTACGTGAAACAGCCTGTTCTGCCATCGATCGATTTCCTTAGTTATAACGTGTTTGCCATTCAGCGAAGCGAGAGGCTCATCGCCCCACCTCTAGCTGGCTAACCAGATTCAGTGGGACACGCGGAGATTTATGCTTCGGGGAGCCTATGATCAAGGCCGCCATTTTCCCGCACCTGAATGGAATATGCCATATCTAAGCCACCCGATGAGACAATATATTGCAAGTAGTCACAACTACGGCAGACCCCGCTCCGATCCACCTCTCCTACCCCAGCTGTTTCTGATACCTATATCAATATATTTTGATATAGATTTGAAATTGCCATTCAATGCTGCTAACTTAGCGGCCTTTCGAAATTAGACTCTCGAGTTCAGACCATGGCAGCAACCGCAGTGAATACCGCCGACAGCGCAGACCAGCTGAGCGCTATTGAGTCGCTATCGGTGCTCTATAAAGCTTTGGCCGACCAGCTGCGGCTGCAGATTCTCAGGCTGTTGAAGAATGAGTCTTTTGGTGTTCTGGAGCTCTCTCGCATCCTGGACATCAGGCAGTCTGCGCTCAGCCACCACCTGAAGATTCTGGCGACAAGCAATCTGGTCTCGACTCGCCGTGAAGGAAACTCGATCTTCTATCGTCGCGCGTTCCTGTCGGAAGACGACATCTACAACGACATCAAGAAGACTGTATTCGAGAATATGGACGTCCTCGAACTTTCAAGCGTTCAACTACGCAAGATCAAACAGATTCAATTAGAGAGGGCACAGCTGTCTCTAAATTTTTTCAATAAGAATGCCAACAAGTTCCGTGAGAAGCAGGGACTTATCGTCGAACACGAGGACTATGCGAACAGCTTGCACGATCTCATCACCGGGCTCTCCCTAAGTGAGAACGCGGCAGTAATGGAAGTCGGCCCAGGCGAGGGTCAACTGTTAACTGAGCTCTCGCTGCGATTTGAGAATCTCACGGCGCTAGACAATTCCAGGGACATGTTAGAAAAGTCACGCGCTGCAATCAGCGAAGGCGGTAGCAGCGATGTCGAGTTTATTCTCGGTGATACTGCCGTAGCGCGAAAACAAGCGGTCAACAGCGACCTGATAATTTTTGACATGGTGCTGCACCACATCTCCTCTCCGGCGAAGACCTTCAAAGATATCGCAGCCTTGCTCAACCCGAATGGCTACCTGCTCATCGTCGAATTGTGTAGCCACAATCAGGATTGGGTTCGCGAATCTTGCGGCGATATTTGGCTCGGCTTCGAAGAAGGCGACCTCGACCATTGGGCAGAGAGGGCAGGACTAGAGATACAGCAGAGTTCTTACCTGGGACTTAGAAACGGTTTTCAGATACAGATGCGCACGTTCAAAAATGTGGCACCTGGAATATGAACAAATTCAATTAGACATTCGTATTTAATTTAAACTTATCACATTACATTTTTGAGGAACTACAAATGGCAGAATCCACATTGTTTACATCCGAATCAGTCTCTGAGGGTCACCCCGATAAGATGGCGGATCAAATCTCCGACGCGATCCTGGATGCATTACTCGAGCAAGATAAAGGCTCCAGAGTCGCCTGTGAAACAATGATCAAGACTGGCATGGTAATCGTGGCCGGTGAGATCACGACAGATGCCTATGTAGATATCGAAGATATCGTACGCGGCGTTGTTGACGATATCGGGTATAACAATTCCGAAAGTGGCTTCGATAGCAATACCTGCGCCGTACTCAATGGCATCGGTAAGCAGTCTCCTGATATCGCCATGGGCGTTGATGATAGCGCCGATCATGAGCAGGGAGCCGGTGATCAGGGCCTCATGTTTGGCTATGCCTCAAACGAGACCGACGTGTTGATGCCCGCTCCTATTACCTATTCACACCTGCTCGTAAAGCGGCATGCGGAAGTACGAAAAGATGGAACGCTTCCCTGGTTGCAACCCGACGCCAAGAGCCAGATTACGTTCCGCTATGAAGATGGGAAACCCGTCGCCATAGATGCCGTGGTCCTGTCCACACAGCACAAGGAAGAAATATCGCTGAAGGACTTGCAGGAAGCGGTGATGGAAGAAATCATCAAGCCGGTTCTTCCAGAAGCGTGGATTAGTTCCGACACAAAATATTTTATTAACCCAACCGGTCGCTTCGTTATCGGTGGCCCCCACGGCGACTGTGGACTAACGGGCCGAAAGATTATCGTCGACACTTACGGCGGTATGGCACGACACGGTGGCGGCGCATTCTCCGGAAAAGATCCATCTAAAGTGGATCGCTCTGCTGCCTATGCGGCGCGCTATGTCGCCAAGAACATCGTTGCCGCTGGTATCGCCGAGCGCTGCGAAATTCAATTGTCCTATGCGATTGGTGTGGCGGAGCCAACATCAATCAGCGTTGAGACCTTTGGTACGAACAAGGTTAGCAACGAACAGATCGTAAAACTGATTCGTGATCATTTCGAGCTGCGGCCGAAAGGTCTGATTAAGATGCTGGATCTGATCAAACCAATTTATAAAGCCACGGCGGCTTATGGTCATTTTGGTCGCGAAGATCTAGACCTGAGCTGGGAAAGAACAGACAAGGCAGATGCGCTTAGAACAGCGGCCGGCCTATAACATTTAACATACGGAGTAAGACATGAACGATTTATCAGTACAAGCAAGCACGGTTGGACAAGATTATAAAGTTGCGGACATAGGCCTGGCCGATTTCGGCCGCCGCGAAGTTACTTTGGCTGAGGCAGAAATGCCCGCATTAATGACTCTGCGCAACAAGTACGCAGAAGAAAAACCACTAAAAGATGCGAAGATTCTGGGCTGCATACATATGACAGTGCAGACTGCCGTGCTTATCGAAACACTAGTAGCACTCGGCGCGGAAGTACGTTGGTCATCTTGCAATATATTCTCGACACAGGATCACGCGGCGGCTTGTATCGCTGCTGCCGGAATCGCGGTGTACGCTTGGAAGGGTCAGACCGAAGATGAGGGCGAGTGGTGCATAGAGCAAACTATCCTGAAGGATGGGGAGCCCTGGGATGTGAATATGATTCTCGACGATGGCGGGGACCTGACCGCGATGGTGCATGAGAAATATCCGCAGCTGCTAGACAACATCCACGGCATAACGGAAGAAACTACTACCGGCGTGCATCGCCTGTTAGAGATGTTGGAAGAGGGTTCTTTGAAAGTTCCAGCTATCAACGTGAACGACTCCGTAACCAAGTCCAAGAACGACAACAAATACGGCTGTCGCCACTCTCTAAATGATGGCATCAAGCGTGGCACTGATATGCTGCTTTCGGGCAAACAAGCTTTAGTCGTCGGTTATGGCGATGTAGGCAAAGGCTCTGCTCAGAGCCTGCGCCAGGAAGGCATGATCGTAAAGATTGCCGAGATAGACCCTATCTGTGCCATGCAGGCCTGCATGGATGGATACGAAGTCGTATCGCCCTACAACGACGGCATCAACACGGGAACGAGCGAAGGCATTGATACTGCTTTGCTTGCGAAGATTGACCTGATCGTGACGACTACGGGTAACGTCAACGTCTGCGATAAATTTATGTTACAGCAGGTCAAGGCAGGTGCTGTGATCTGCAACATCGGTCACTTCGACAACGAGATCGACACGGCGTATATGCGCGAGAACTGGGAATGGGAAGAAGTTAAGCCACAGGTTCACAAAATCTATCGCCAGGGTTCGAAGGTGCAGGATGATTACCTAATCCTCCTTTCCGAAGGACGCCTGATTAATCTGGGTAACGCAACTGGCCATCCCTCACGCATCATGGACGGCTCATTTGCGAATCAGGTTCTGGCGCAGATGTTCATGTATGAGAAGAAGTTTGCAGACCTTCCGGCGGACGAGAAGAAGAGCAAGCTCTATGTTGAGGTTCTACCCAAGTATCTAGACGAAGAGGTAGCTGCGATGATGGTTGGCGGCTTCGGCGGCGTTCTTACCAAGCTTACCGATACTCAGGCCAAGTATATCAACGTGAAGGTTACTGGTCCTTTCAAGACCGATAGCTACAAGTACTAAGCAAAGCAGGTAACAAGGATAGGCAAACTATGGATTTATCCAATCCATCAAAATTCAGCATCGAGTTCTTCCCGCCCCGCACGGAGGCGGGAAGAGCGAAGCTGGACACAGTGCACAGCGAACTCAGCAAGTTGAACCCTGATTTCTTTTCGGTTACCTATGGGGCCGGAGGCTCAACGAAGTCGGGCACTCAACAGATCGTGCTGCGCTATCAGGCGGCGGGCTCAGAATGCGCGCCACATCTATCATTCGGCGGTGCAGATGAAGAAGAGCTGCGCCAACTCCTTCAAAACTACATGGATGTGGGTATTCGGCGCCTGGTGGCACTAAGAGGCGACATGCCCTCCGGTGTCGGCGCATCTGCACAACATTGCTATGCGAATGAGCTTGTCGAGTTCATTCGTAGGGAGACCGGCGATCATTTCCACATCGACGTAGCTTGCTATCCGGAGACACATCCAGAGTCCAAGAGTTACGCGACAGACGCCGACTTCTTCAAGCGGAAAATCGATGCTGGAGCCAATTCGGCAATCACGCAGTACTTCTACAACCCCGACGCCTATTTCCGATACGTAGACTATTGCTCCGAAATAGGAATCACCGTGCCCATAGTTCCTGGCATCATGCCCATCACTAATTATGCCAACCTCGCCCGCTTCAGCGCGGGCTGCGGCGCCGAGATCCCGCGCTGGTTGGATAAGAAACTGCAGGGATTCGGTGATGACGTGGAGAGCCTGCGCAGTTTCGGAATTGATGTAGTGACCGAGCTTTGTAACGACCTCTTAGAGGGTGGCGCACCTGGCCTTCACTTCTACTCGATGAATCTTAGTCAGAGCGTCACGCAGATCTGGAATAGTCTGGATCTTGGCAAACGTAATTTGAAAGAAACGTCGTAGGCCATAGCCGATGCGACTCTCTCGCGTTTATGTAGAAAACTTACCCGAGCTAAACTCACTAATTTCTCTACCGAAGGACACTGCGCACTACCTGAGCAATGTCCTTCGTTTACGCGTCGACGACGAAATCCTCGTGTTCAACGGCGAGCAGGGCGAATTTCTCGCCAGGGTAAATTCCGCGACCAAGAGATCGATTGAAGTCGAGCTGTGCGAATTGCGGCGAGATCCAATCGATGGAGGCACCCAGAGCGAACCTTCCATACACCTACTTCTAGGGCTATCTCGTGGAGATAGAATGGATTTTGCCGTACAGAAGTCTACAGAACTCGGTGTAGCACAAATCACCCCGATCTATACAGACCATGGCGAAGTGAGACTCAAGGCCGATCGTGCCGAGAAGAAGCTTCAGCACTGGCGGAGAATCGCTATTAGCGCCTGCGAACAGTGTGGCAGATTGAATGTCCCTACGATTCACAGCCCACTCCCCCTCAATGAGGCCCCTCTGATTGATGCCGCTAACAAGTGGATGCTTGAACCGAGGGGCACTGACTCTTTGCCTTCGGCCATTTCCCAGAGGAACATAGAACTCTTGATTGGACCGGAGGGTGGTTTCTCATCCGAGGAAATTGAATGGGCACGAAAACAGGGTTTTAGTATTGTGTCCCTGGGATCGAGAATTCTACGTACGGAGACAGCGCCTGTCGCGGCGCTCGCGATTTTGCAACACAAATACGGAGATATGTAGTGCAGGAGCAGTCGCTTCCGTCTAACGCCTTCGAGAATTTCACTTCTCCAGGGAATAGTTAGATACGAATAGAAAAGGGCCCGATGCCAATACGACTTCCAAAGAAACTAAAAGTGTAGTTTCTAGCATCTATATCCTCGCCGTCTCCCATTTGCATCGCACAATTCTGCGATCGATAGCTGGACACGATAGCTCTGTCTAGCTTCGACTTACCTTGCTTCGCCAGATCTACCTGGACGGGTTTTTCCAGCAATGCTTTTTCTTTGTCTGTTAGCACCGCGATCTTTGGTGATAATCTTTCTTTGCTATTCTGTTCCAGGACCAGTGCAACTTCAGCAGTGGATAGGAGTACCAGAGTCCCTACGGGGTATGTACCCAAGACATGTATCAGCTCGACTACGAGTTGTTCAGGAAATTTTAGAACGCGCTGCTTATACAACTTGGCTAATGCTTTCGACGGTGGCGTAGCTGGACCTTTTCTATTACTGCGCAACAAGCGCTCGAAGCAATAGGTCAGATTCGCAAAACGAGCCAGCACGGGTATTTGCTTGCCACATAGCTGCCGCGGAAAACCTAGACCATCCTGTCGCTCGTGGTGACTCCGAATGATACCCGCCACTCTAT
>CAXBLN010000180.1:0-7304 GCA_963976555.1 uncultured Gammaproteobacteria bacterium | reverse complement strand
TCTCCAGTCGGTACACGAGCTTGATGCGCCAGGTCCAGGTGACAACCTCAGCTAACCATTTATCAGCAGCTCTGCCCTTGTTTTCGATGCCGAAATGCTGGGCTACCATGCCCTCGCAGGGATCGGTGGCTCCTGACTCCACGCCCGCGCTGCCGATCTCCACCGACAGAAAGCCTTCTTTGCGTCCGCGAAAGACAGCCAACGCACGGTGCGAAGGGATCTTGTTCAGACGTTCGCTGTAGTTGAAATAGTCGGTGAACTTTGCCGCTTCCGCCTTGTTCTTCTCTACTACGCTGGAGCGAAGCTCGCCGTTGTCCCACAGATGATTGCGGAGTCGACCCATCAGTGCCGCGTCTTCACTGAAGCGCTCCATGAGTATGTCACGAGCGCCATCCAGAGCGGCCTTACTGTCTTCGATACCGTTGTCTATGCCGTCGCCGAAAAACTTCGCGGCTTCAATTTCCGGGGCCAGTGTTGGGTTGGCAAACAAGGCATCGGCTAAGGGTTCCAGCCCCGCCTCTATCGCGATCAGACCCTTGCTGCGACGCTTGGGCTTATAGGGCAGATACAAGTCTTCAAGTTCGGTTTTTGTCTCGGCTGCACGGATCAGTTTCTCCAGTTCCGGAGTCAGTTTCTCCTGATCCTTGATGCTGCCGACTATTGTCTCTATGCGCTCGTCCATCTCGCGCAGATAACGCAGGCGCAGCTCCAGATCGCGCAGCTGCAGATCGTCGAGGCCACCTGTTGCTTCTTTCCGATAGCGCGAGATGAAGGGCACGGTCGAGCCTTCGTCGAGTAGTGCGATGGCGGCACTCACCTGCTGGGTTTTAACGCTGAGTTCGGTGGCTATTTTTTGGGTGATAACTGGAGAAGGTGCGGTCATTACAATCCTGCATTCCCTGTGAAGAGGAAATATTTGTGAAAACTAGATTTCAGAGCGCAGTGCCTGGCTCTGGGGTGGCTATTCTATGCTGATTCGCTGTGCGGGATAAATGGAAAACGTAATTAGTGTAAATAGGCAGAATTAAGGCTCCGCAATTCTGTGGAAATCACAGTCGAATAAATTTAGGCGCGAACATCAACGCGATACCTATGACGATGAGCCACATGGAGTCGGAGATCATATAGGGATACAGCATCAGACAGAGCCCCGAATAGAATGCGATCTTGTGCTTCTGTTTCCTGCCGTAGATAAAATAGCCTAAGCCAATGGAACTGAACACCAGGCTGATGAGAAGGTAGGAGGTATCGAACATAATGTAAGCAACTGCTGTTGTAAGGTTTTAGAATTACTGGATTCAAGTTTAGTCGATCTAGTTCCAACCGCTACCATCGTAGTAGCGTGTACCTCTATGCCCCTTTCTCGGAATGGGTTTCTGTATCTTCTCGCCCGGGCATTCAACCAGGATCAGGGTTCTGGCTCGGCCCGATTTCGGATTCACCGCACCGCCGACTAATTCTCTGATACGTAACCTGCCGCGCAGCTCATCGCCGAAAATCGCATAGACGAAGTCCCCCTCCTTAAGCTTAGAAGGCGTGCCTGCCATATGAAACTCAAATTCCTTGATCGATCCGTCGAATAGCGAGTCGATGCCGGCAGCGCCTCGAGAGGCTGGTATGGTCTTGGTTATGCCGAAGCTCATGATTAAATGAATCCTTAGCTGAACATATCGAAGCTGCCGAAGTCAGCACCGAATAGATTGGAAGAGTTCTGATAACCCAGCCATCCTTGGGTCATGGTCTGGTATACCTTTCTGAAGTCGGTTGTATAGGCGAGATTCTCACCCTCGGCCAATTCGGTAAGGCTGGGTAAGTCTCCGTAATGACCACCCTCGACTCGATTGCCCACTACAAACATCGCATTGGCGGCGCCGTGATCGGTGCCAAGACTCACATTTTCTGGCACGCGTCGACCGAACTCCGAGAATATCATCAGTGTCACGTCGTCGGCGCGGCCGATTCGCTCCAAGTCCTGAATAAAAGCAGAGACCGCGTCGGAAGTGTAAGTCAGTAGTCGTCGATGTAGATCATTCTGAAATACGTGGGTGTCGAAAGCGTTATTTCTATAGGAAACGTAGTAGAGGCCAGTTGGCATATCAGCATCTAGCAGTGCGACGACCTTCTGTAGGTCCAGGTCGTTGACTCCGTAGTCGATTGGGGAACTGTAGTTGGACCAGGCGCTGCGAACCAATGCAGAGGCATCCTTGGCACTGCGGGCGATGTCGAGCAGGAATCTTCGTGAAGGGTTCTCTAGCGCTCCAATCTCAGCGACGACATCCAGTGCTTCTTTCTCGGAGGCGAAGGCCTCACGCATGAAGCGGCGAGGATCATCGAATACTACGGGAACATGTCTCTCGCTTCGGACCGCTAGTGATTGATTCGCAGCGATGTTCACCAGAAAGTTAGCGGGCACGTCTGGCGCGATTTCGTCGGCCAGTTTTCCTACCCAGCCGTATTCGTTGCCGCTATTGGGCGCAGCGGTGTGCCAGTAGGCCATCGAAGTAAAGTGAGAGTAGGAGGGGTTTTCGTAGCCACAGCCGTGAACTATGGCCATCTTGCCGTCTTTATAGAGCCGTTCGAAGCCGGCCATGCCGGGATTGAAACCGAAGTGGTCATCGATAATCCGCAGCTCATTCTTTGGCAGGCCAATGTTCGGCCGCTGGCGATAATAGGCATCGTCACCGTAGGGGACCACCGTGTTCAGACCATCGTTGCCACCAGAGAGTTCCAATATCACCAGCACCCTGCCCTCGGCTGCTGCCTGCGCGGCCGCCAGCTGCGCCGCCTGAGCGAAGGCGGGAGGAACCATGCTCAGGGCGCCGAGGCCGGCCATGCTGGCTAGCAATTCTCTACGACCCAATGTCTTTTCTCTTCCAAAGTTTCCCATCACCGTGCCTCGTCTATTCTGATTAGTTCAATCCTGCGCTTCACTAGCCTAACTGATACTCCGGTTGACTCATTATCAGGTGAAGCACCAGACGTAGCGAGTCTTCCATATAACTCTGTGCCGTGCTGATACTCGTTGTTCCCAGATCTTCGCTGAGGAACTCGACAAGCATATTGCGTGTGCTGCTGTCCGGCTGTACTCGCATGAATCTTGCGAGCAGGTAGTCAACGGCCTCGGCCGTGTTCTCCACGCCCTGATTAACGAGCATCTCACTTAGGTCTATTCTTGCCGTATGGCGCGATATTGGTTTCACGCGTTCGATCGCCATCTGCCAGCCCCGGAAGCTACCATAGCGCGTGTTAAATTCCTCGTCGCGGTCCGCCAGCATATTCGACTCTGCCATGATGCCGCCCTCACCCAGGGAACTTGGCTGCGTCGCCGAAGTGATATCCATGCCTTCTCGAATGCGATCGGCAACGCTGCGTATTTCGCTGCTGCCGTTAACTCTGTCCGGCGGTATGAAGTTTATGTCTGGGAATAGCACGTCTCTCGCAAAGTTGCCGCGTTCCAATAAGAGCCCCGGCGTCATCCAACTGCGACCACCGGCCCAGCCGGCAACAGTGGGTGGCCGAAACAGAGATTGACTGAGCGCGCCGGTTGCCCGATTGAAGTCGGGCACACCGGGAGCGTCTTGCAAACCTAATTTTCGATATGTGGAAACGGCGAGTTGTACAGGGCTCTTGATTTGGCTGCCTCTCGATTCCTGGCTGAAGAAATCTTTCGAGAGGAACATAGTCTCTAGCAGTGTAGCGATGTCGTAGTCGGCGTCGCGCAATACCCTGCCTAGTTCCGTTCTCAAAGTTTCGCTCATGTCGTCGTTCACGAAAAAACGGTACAGCTTCCCGGCGATATGCTCGGCAGTAACCGGCTGCTGCATAATGATGTCGATGATCTCGATGCCATCGAAATTCCCGCTCCGGCCGAGGAAGTTTTTCACGCCATCGTCGTGTTCTGATTCGTTGATAACGAAGTCGAGGCCAACATAGTTCCAGCCTGTGAACGCTCGCGCGGCCTCGCGAATATCCGTCTCCGAGTAGTTGCCTACACCCATGGTAAAGAGCTCCATTATCTCGCGGGCGAAGTTCTCATTCGGAGCTCCCTTGACATTCACTCCGGCATCCAGAAAAGACAACATTGCCGGGTCTTGTGCTACCGCCACCATCAAGTCACGAAAGCTGCCCGTGCCCATTTCGTGGAATAGCTCGAGTTCTTTTAGTAGTTTCCTGTAGTCGCGTACCTTGCTCTCGTTGACTGCGTAATGTCCGTGCCAGAATAATGCCATCTTCTCCTGTAAGGGGTTGTTCGATGCCACCATGCGATCTGCCCACCAGTAGGACACTCGATTTGTTTCCAATACGCTTGCACGCAACCAGTAAAAGAATTTATTTACTACAGGCTGCAGTCGGCGGTTACCCTGAGGCTTCACCTTGATTCCAAGCGCTTCGCCGGTCTGCTTGGCGAGATTGGTGGTGGCCGGGCGGCTGGGTGGAAATGGATCTAAGCCTGGATCGTGAATGCCAGAATGTTCGAAGGGGAGGAGGTGGCTATTATTGGCTGGATCGAAATGCACCAGGCTGCGAACAGCCTCCGTAGGAGACATGGCGGCCAGGGCGGCGATCTGATCGGGAGTACCGCCGAAGCCTGCTCGCTCCAGTAAATGGGCCGCCGACTCGTAATTCCAATCTCTCGCGGAGATTGGGCTGAGATCACCCTGCTGAGCTGTCAGTGATACTGGAAATAGCGCTAATCCGAGGCCGGCAAGGATCAGTATCGATCTGAATCGTCTGGGCATGAGGAGTTTCTCCGCTACGATGATTGAGCTACATACTTTATTCTATTTCTCCAACTATTTGTATGCGCTTAGTACTTTGTGCCAGAAATTTCATGGCCGAGAAGCGATGGCGGCCAATCTCAGCATCGCTGTAGCAGTTTGTATCGGACTTATGCCTTTGCACGGAGAAGTTGTGCCTTTCTTCAATCAGCGAGTTTGCCGATCTACCACTAATCCCAAAAGCCAGTTGATATACCAGGGGCATATTGCTTTATGAAGTGCTCAAAATTGCACTGCGCTGAAGTATTGAATCCTTGCTCAGTCAACCGAGCACTTGCTATGCGATCGAGGCGAAACGTTCGATAATCGTCGCGCAATTTGCACCAGCTTACCAAGGTCCATCTCGAGCCCCAGAACATCATGCCTAAGGGTTTTACGTGGCGCTCTGTGGCTTTTCCTTTTTCGTCACGGTACTTAATCTGTAACACCTTCATGCCGTCAATGCCTGCTCGAATCAGGACACCGTGTTTGGCGTTTTCCCGACGGTGCATGTCGGGCACCAGATACTTGGTCGATTTGTGCTCATGCTCTTGTTGCGTGTGGGGTGGCAATACGGCTTTGATTTTGTCCTGCGCGCTATCTGCAGCCGCGCACAACTCATCATCCGCCCAACCTTTTACCAGACGAATCCCCAATACCAGTGCTTCCAGCTCGCTCGCAGTAAACATCAGTGGAGGAATCCCGGAGCCGGGGCGAAGTGAATATCCCACACCCGCTTCGCCGGCGATGTCCACACCGGAAAGTTGCAGTGATTGTATGTCACGATAGATAGTACGTTCCGAGACTTGAAGTCGATCTGCCAATTCATTTGCTGTGCTCGCTCTGCGGCGGCCCCTGAGTAAAACCAGGAGTTGTAATAGGCGTTCCGATTTCCTCATTGCAATTCCTGTTGCACTTAAGCGTCAGTAGCAAGGGCATTTAATGTCCCCGTCGTGTTTTTATTCTATGCCCTTGTGAATATCGAAGGAAGCAGTTGCAGTTGGCTCCTGCTTGATGAGTTCTCGGTTCAGGCAAGCCATCATCATCTGCTGTTGCGGCTCATTATTCTCTGTCTCTGGTCGTGAATGTGTGTCTAGGAACTGCTCGAAAAATTCGTGCTTCTTCTTTCTCATACTCGCGCTCAGGAGAGATTCCAATAACTTAGCTTTAGTCATGCTATTCACTCTCCAGTAGTCCTGAAATACTTGTGCACAACAGGGGGTGAGCTATAGAAGGAGTTCAAGATATCAAAATCGCCTCGATCCAGCCGCCACTGAAAATACTTTTGCAGGTGAGTTTCCGACTCCCATTGCTCGACGAAGAGGACTTTCCCGGGATTTTCTGTCTCAACGTAAATGTCGAAACCTTGATTCCCTGAGAAGCTGCGACTGTCTTCAAGCCCGGCATTCACAATAGTGAGAAATTCGTCGGCTTTAGCTTCGTGAATGGATAGTTCGTAGGTGACAAATAGATATAGGACAACGATTAGGTACATGACTGAATTTTCTCCGAATTTTATGGGCTTGTAGCCGATCATTATCCATATCTCAATGTCAGAACCTGTCAGTAGTCGTAGAACGCGAGAAAAGGAGGTTTTTAGGACGTAAATAGCGCAAATTTCACGGTCAGAAGGACTTTACTCTTCTGGAGGTTCCTATATGCTGTCAAAAAAGCCAAATAATAAAGAGGGAATAAGCCATGGCCAAATCAGTGGGCCTTAATAGAAGAACCTTCATGAAGAACGCCAGCCTCACCGCCTTTGCTGGGGCGACCGGCGGTCTAGCCACCGGAGCCACCACCGCCAGCGCGGCCAGCAGTTCCAAGATGGCGAACGGTAAATACGATTTCGATACGGTCTATAACCGTGTAGGCCACAACACCTCACGGTGGGACTCTCCTCCACGGCGTTATCCAGATGGTAGTTTCAAATACGGCATGGGCGTCGCGTCCATGGATTTTGAATGTGCGCCCTGTATTACCGAGGCGATCGCAGAGCGTAACGAACATCACAGCTGGGGCTATATGAGCACCACCGATCCGCTTCGTAATGAGATCGTTAAGTGGAATGGTGAGCGTCACGGTGTGGACCTACCTTTTGATTCCATAACGATTTCCGATGGTGTCTATGCAGGCATGATCGCCGCAATGCGCTCACTGGTTGGGTCCGGTAGCAAGGTACTGATAAATACTCCTGCTTATTCTGGTTTTTACACGATGAATCGCATGTCGCGTACGCCCACGGTAGATAGCCCATTGATGAAGGTTAATGGCCGCTATGAGATCGATTGGGAAGATCTGGAATCGAAGATGACTCCCGACGTGCGAGCGATGATCGTCTGTAATCCACAGAATCCAACTGGTAATGTGTGGAAGGAAGACGAGTTACTGCGCATCGGTCGTCTCTGTCTGGAGCACGGTATTGTGGTCCTATCCGACGAGATACATGCCGACTTCGTCCGGCCTGGTCACAAGTACACCCCGTTCGCTAGCCTTCCCGATCAGGCAGTGGTCAACAATAGCCTCTCCTTCGGCGCCGTCAGTAAGACT
>CAXBLN010000179.1:0-7346 GCA_963976555.1 uncultured Gammaproteobacteria bacterium | reverse complement strand
CCTGTTAGGCCGGTGAGTTGGATGGTGTTAACGCTAGAATGCCAAACGAATACGGCAGCCCCAGAGTAGCAAGGACGTCTTATTCCTATTCCGATTCAGCCGCCTAATATACGTTGTTGCCGCCTAAACTGAATATCGTTCTAAACAGAATTTTAAAGTCTAACATGAGCGACCAGTGACGAATGTATTGCAGGTCTTGCTCTATACGCTGTGCCATTACATCCAGGGACTGTGTCTCGCCTCGCAAACCACTTACCTGGGCTAGGCCGGTGATACCGGGCTTGATTTTATGCCGCAACATATAACGATGTATTTTTTTACGTAGGTCTTCATTAAGAATGTCAGGGTGCGGCCTCGGGCCTACGACCGACATATTGCCTATAAATACATTCAGAAACTGAGGGAACTCATCCAATGAAGTCCTGCGTAGGAACGACCCCAACTTGGTTACACGTGGGTCATTTTTGGTCGCCTGAGAATAAGCTTGTCCACAATCTTCGACATACATAGTGCGAAATTTCCACATTTTGAAACTCTCTCCATTGATGCCGTAGCGATTCTGTTTGAAGAACACCGGACCCTTGGAGGTTAGTTTGACCAATATGCTGATAACCAATATCAGTGGTATTAATAGGGGAGCAGCGGCCAAGACAATAAAGATGTCTTCCAGACGTTTCACGTAACGCTGATGATCTACGAAGGGAGATTCCACAATGCTGATAACGGGCTGACCGAATACTTCATCCCAGCGTGATTGGATAAGGTCGAAATTAAAAAAACTCGGACAGTAGTAGACGGAGGCGGTAGTGTCGGAAAAGCGATCTATATAGGACTTGATGCGTTTTTCTGCCGCTAGAGGTAGGCAAATATAGATGATATCTACGAGGCCCTCGCGGGCCATTTCCAGCAATTCCTCGACATTGCCCGTGAGATCAATATGCTCTACAGAAATCCGCTCCACGTCATTTGAGTGTCGATCATCGTAGATACCTATACTCTTCATGCCCATCCAAGGGTGAGACTGATAGATATTCATCATCCTCAAAGCGGTATCGTTGGCACCCACAAAGCCCGCAGTCCTTACATCGTAACCAAAAGCGCGTGCATAGCGAGTAATCAGGCGAGCGGTAAAGTGCACTATCGATATCGTCAGGAACGCGGCCAGGTACCAACTCAAACCGACGACATTATTCAATGCTGCCGGAGACTCGAGGAAGAATAATACGAAGGCCATCAAGACTACCGACAAACTCCAGTAAAGGAATATCTTGAGCAGTTCGAATCGAAATTGGATAACCCGAAAGGACCTATAAAGATTGAAGAATGAAGCAGTAACCTGGAATGTCAGTGCAGACGCTAAGCCGATCACGATGTGTTCGGTTTCCCAATTGACTCCGAACACGCGTAAGGTGAGGTAAAGAGTGCCAAAGATAACCAACGCATCGAGTAGGCTGCACAACCGTATCAATAAGGCACTATGAAGTCGCAGGAAGCCGGGTTTTGCGGCTTCGCTGTGCTCATTATGTCTAGAATTGACGAGTTCGTTTGTTTCCATTTTTTTTATCTTCAGTTTATTCGGCCAGCCTATTGGCTTCTGTTACTTGTTCCACGCTAATCCGACCCCGCATAGGGTCGCTGGTTGCACTGGGCTTCCCTGAAGTCCTAATGACGTCTTCATAAACAGCCACTAGTTGGGCGAAACAGGTATCTTCATTTAAATTTTCCTGTACATCGCGTCTACCTGCAGCACCAAGCCTCCGGCACAAATCGGCATCGTGCCAGATCCTATCAATTTTTTCGGTTAATTCGTCTACATTACCCGTTTCGAAGAGTAGACCGGTTACGTTGTCTTCTACAAGGTCTGGCATCGCGCCAATGCGCGGCGCAATCACCGGAACACCTTCTGCCTTAGCTTCGGAGAGGACGCAAGCGAAGGTTTCTTCCCACAGACTGGCGACAACCAGTACCCGTGCACCCCGATAAAATTCGACCAGGGACTCTGGTGTCGGTGTGGGCACGCAAATGGCATCGTCGCCTTCGCGAATACCGGGATAAGTCATTGAGTCTCCCGCCAAGCGTAAGGGAAGACCCAGCCGGCGACAGGACTCCAAGAGCAAATCAACTCCTTTCTCAGGGGCAAAACGACCCGCGTAACCTACGTATTCACCGGCATAGGCATCATTGATTCCCTTGTCGGGAGCTGGAATAACACAGGGAATAGTTGCCACTCTCTCGGGGGAGATGCCTGCACTCTGTTCGATCCAGGTCTTTGAAAATTCGGATAGAACGATGAAGCGGGTAATATGGTCAGTGAATAGACCAAAACGTCGCGCTACGGCGCTGCGCAGGCCGTAGGCTAAGCTTTCTGGGAGGCTGTTGCGGCAGTTATTCACGATAGCTTTGTATTCTTTACCGCCCTTGCAGTCATAGCAAATCCCCCGTTTATTGTGGTGGGTTGCTATCGGGCAGGTGATCCTGAAGTCGTAACAGGTCATAACAACGGGTATGCCTGCGGCGGTGCAGCGAGGCAGTATCCATGGGGAGATCATTGGGAATAGCTCGTGGACGTGAACTACGTCGGGCCGGAATTCCTGCAAGGTGCGTTCAAAATCTTTCACTGCTGAGCGCGCGTAAACCCCTGTAAAAAAGGCTTCTACTTTGCCCAACAGTCCCGCTGGCAGCTCTTTGCTGTCACGGCCGAAGAAACCAATTTCCAGGCCACGCTCGGTACAGGTATCGATAACAGCATGGCAAGCCGCATCAGAACCACCGACCCCTCGATGCTGGTTGTTAACATGGAGTATTCGCATCAATTACTAGCGCCCACAGCGTAAAAATGATTTAAAGGCGACCCCGGCATGGTGCCTATTCATGCTTCCTTGTTCTGCGTAGCTAGGGTCCTTGTCAAAAATTGATAGCACAGCAAAGCAACACCAGCGGCTCGAGTAACCGCAGGTAAGCAGAAAGTCATAGAGCCAGGTTTTCATCTGCCCGTGGCGTATTCGGAAATAAGCGCGGTTACCCTTAACTACGCTGGCCTGAATCTCCGCTGAGGAGTGTTTGGATACGCTTTGGCGTAGGTGATGCATAACACTCGCATTCGAAGTATATAACACTCGCCAGCCGGATTTTTGGACTCTATCACAGAGCTCCAGATCCTCTCCATACATAAAAAACTGCGGGTCGAAGATGTTTTCACCGACGGCAGCTGGACGGAGCATTAGTGCTGCGCCTGAAACCCAACCTATATCGAATGTGCCTTGTCGGTCCTCGATTAAAAACGTAGGTTGGGGCGCCCATCGTTTCGGAAGTAGGTGAAACAAAAACAGCCAATGCCAGGCAATGTTTTTCAATGTTGGTAGCGCTCCTCCGGATGCTCGCTGAAAGGTCCCGTCGCTATTTAACAAGCGCGCACCGAGAATGCCTGCATTAGGTAGGCTATCCATTAATTTCAGCATCTGGGGAATGGTATTATCGCTGACCACGGTATCAGGGTTAAGTAAGAGGATATATTTACCTCGGCACTGGGAAAAAGCCTGATTATTCGCTCTACCAAAGCCTTTATTGTCAGGGTTGGCTGTGAGCAGGAATTCCGGGAACTGCTCGCGAACCATTTCAACGCTGTCGTCGGCGGAGTGATTGTCGATCACGTGGACCTCATACTCCTCGGGAGGCAACCCAGCATATTGGCGGATCGAGTTAAGGCACGACTCCAGTAAATCGCACACATTCCAGTTAACAACAATGATTGAGAGCTCAAGCACTGCGCACACCAGTTCTTCTGAGCGAGCTCATATACGACATTGGCCTGGATAAGTTCGAGGCCGATATGGCGAGGGAACGGTTTACATACATCTAGATTAGCCTTGGATACCCATAACTAGCAATTGGTCCTATTCATGGAGTGGCCTGCGGCACTGTGCCTTTCATTCTGATACATGCACTCGATTACCAATATTCGATGAGACTAATTGGCCCCATGTGTATAACTTATAACATGCCTAGAAATATTCTATGCGCTAACGACCTGATTTGGTGCAATGGTATTTTTTGAAGGTCGTAGAATACTATCTCAAGCCTTTGATTGTTAGTGACTTTATTCTGTAGCGGTTCGTATCTTCAAGCATCCGCTGGGGACTTGTGTATTACTTTCCCATATGTCGTGCTGTTGGAGAATTTCCTTAGCCTTCTCCTAATAGGAACTCTTCGCGCTTGCTAGCGATTTGCCAATAAGTATCTGCTGGGTTTCTAGCAACCGAAACATGCTAAGAAAACGCAGATGCTGGAAACGATAATGATAAATGTGGCAATCATAGGCCAATGATTAATTAGAGACAAGACGACCGCTGCCATTAGCGGTAACTCATGCGCCTGCTTCATGTCGGCTATGTTATTATCGTCAGCTTGATTGACAAACGGAGATGTTTTTTGCCATAGTCCTCCGTGGAAAATATACTAGAGTATGGTCCATTTGCGCTTAGGCATTCACAGTTGCTGAATTGTAACTCTGGGCATAAAAAGTGCGACTAAAAAGTAATTCAGACTCTTCGCGATAATACAGACGCAGCCATTTAAAACACATACTAAGTTGGAGACGGAATTGGACAGCATAAGTGAAGCACTCAGGGAAGAGTATTTGAATGATCCCATCGTTACGCTCGACACACCTTTCGTGGACGATCGTGGAGCCATATACCCGATAGTTGATGCGGTAATGGAATCTTGCGTGATTATCTCGTCTAAAAAAGGGACTGTGCGTGCCAATCACTACCACAAGACAGACTGGCATTATTGCTATGTGATGGAAGGAGAGATTCAATATCACTGGCGGGCTACTGGCGACTCTTCGGAGCCCCGCGTTGTAACAATTGAGAAAGGGCAGTGTTTTTTTACTCCACCTATGGTTGACCACGCGATGGTGTTCAGCAAAGACACAACTTTCCTTACTCTGGGCAGAAACCCGAGGGATCAGGAGACCTACGAAGCCGATATCGAACGCATCGAGTTGGTTAGCCTCTAAGCGCCGCAGATGAACGCGACACATCAACTTCGGCACGAATGCCGCTTATGCGGAGCTAGCGATGTCGAGAAAGTATTCTCACTAGCGGCGTCACCGCCAGCCAATGAGCTGCTGGTGGCGGCCGAAGATGCTTCAAAACAACAGAAATTCCCACTCGATCTTTATTTTTGTAATCAATGTGCACACTTGCAATTATTTGACATCATTAGCCCTGAGCGTCTGTTCAGTAATTATGTCTATGTATCGGGAACCGCCCCATCATTCAGAAAGCACTTTGCTCAGTACGCAGAAAAAATAATCGCGGATTATAACGTGGAACCCGGCAGCCTCATTGTCGATATTGGTAGTAATGATGGAACTCTGCTATCTGCATTCAAAGATTTTGGAATGCGAGTGCAGGGTGTAGATCCTGCTAAGGAAATCGCTGCGGATGCAAACGAAAGAGGCATTGACACTATAGTTGATTTTTTCAACGTGGATGTGGCTCAGCAAATCAAAAGCGCCAAAGGCTTGGTGAAGGTCGTTGTAGCGAACAACGTTTTCGCTCATATAGACGATTTAGAGGGAATCCTTTCTGGGATAGACATGCTACTTGCAGCCGATGGGATTCTGGTTATAGAAGTATCCTATCTCAAGGATGTGATCGAGAAAACTCTGTTTGACACCATATATCACGAGCACCTCGATTATCATTCTGTAGGTCCGCTGCAATCTTTTTTCCTAAGCCATCAATTCGATATTATCGATGTGACTTCTATTGAATCTCACGGTGGATCGATACGTGTTGTGGCGCAGAAGAACACCGGGCCTTATGCACAGCAACAATCTGTAGCGGCTTTTATTGCTGAAGAAGAATCTATTGGTCTTTTCTCTGCGGATACTTTTCGCTCGTTTGAGCACAAAATCAATCAACTGGGCAAAGAGCTTAAAGCGCTTATCGAGTCAATTAAGAAAGAAGGTAAGACCATAGCGGGATATGGTCTGCCGGCTAAGGCCGCGACACTAATGCACCAATTTGATATTGGTCCTGATGCTATTGACTACATCGTGGATGACAGCCCGTTGAAACAGGGCTTGTACTCTCCGGGCTATGGTATAGAGATCAGTAAAAGCGAGCGCCTGAAAACAGATACTCCAGACTATATCATTGTGCTGGCGTGGAATTTCGAAAAGCCTATTATAGAGAACCTGGGCTGGTTTATTGAACAGGGCGGGACGATCGTAGTTCCATTACCGAAACTAAAAGTAGTGAGGAAGCATGACTAATAATTTTGTAGATTCAGATATCGTCGATATTGCTGAAAGGCTGGAACCGTTTTATGAGGTGTTGGCTGGCAAGAATATATTAATGTGCGGTGGAGGCGGGTTCCTGGGGCGTTATTTTACGGCCCTTTTCCAACACTTGAATCGAGAAGTATTGTCTGAGCCATGCAATTTGACGGTTCTGGATAATTTCATTTCGGCCAATAATAAGTCTTACGAAAGTGGAGAGCGGGATAATGTCAATTTCGTTCATCACAACATCATCGAAGAGTATGAGACAGATATCACCTTCGATTACATTATTCAGGCAGCAGGTATAGCCAGTCCCTTTTACTATCGCGCCTTTCCTCTAGAAACTATAGAGGTCTCGGTTACGGGCACGAAGCGGATGTTGGAAATGGCTAAGCGCATGGGTGCCCGCTTGCTGTTTTTTAGTAGCTCAGAGATATACGGAGACCCTGATCCAAAATATATTCCTACGCCGGAAAGCTACCCTGGAAGCGTTTCATGCTTAGGTGCCAGAGCCTGCTATGACGAGAGCAAGCGGTTAGGTGAAACTCTCTGTCGGGTTTATCACACCCATTTCGGTGTGCACACTAATATGGTTAGGCCATTCAATGTTTACGGTCCCGGAATGGGCGAACTCGATTACAGGGTGTTGCCAAATTTTGCCAGCAAAGCCAAATCAGGTGCGGCCTTCCAAATTTACGGAGATGGCCGGCAGACTCGCACGTTCTGCTATATCAATGATGCGATAGTCGGTTTTATGCATGTGTTGCTTCGGGGGGTCCCTGGAGAGCCTTATAATATTGGTAATCCCAAACCGGAGATTTCGATGGCTGATCTGGCAGGACAGATCAAGTCACTTCTAAATATTTCTAATGAAGTTGATTTGGTAGGCTATCCCGATAGTTATCCTGCTGATGAGCCAAACCGTCGTTGCCCCGATATATATAAGGCAAGAACGCAGTTAGGCTATGAGCCTCAAGTATCTTTGGATGAGGGATTAAAACGTTTCTTTGAATGGACTCAGGTCCATTTCGTTGGTAACGAGAATTAAAAG